>VXLV01000124.1:0-170291 GCA_009841405.1 Chloroflexota bacterium
CAATCGCTGTGATGGTCGCGCGTTCCGCGGCGCGGACGGTGAATTCGGCCGTCGGCGAGACCGTCACGCTCGGCATGGCGGCAAGCTCGGTGGGCTGGGCAGTCGCCGCGATTTCAGCCGTTCGCGTTGCGCGCGCAATCGCTGCGGTCGTCGCGCGTTCTACTGCCCGGACTGTGAATTCGGCCGTCTGCGAAGCAGTCGCGCTCGGCATGGCGGCAAGAACGGTGGGCTGGACGGTCGCCAGCGCGATTTCGGCCGTCCGCGTTGCCCGCGCAATCGCTCTGATGGTCGCGCGTTCCGCGGCGCGGTCTATCAAGACGGCCGTCGGCGAAGCAGTCGCGCTCGGCGTGGCGACAAGCTCGGTGGGCTGTACTGTCTCAGCCGTCCGCGTTGCCCGCGCTATCGCCGTGATCGTCGCGCGTTCCACTGCGCGGACGGTGTATTCGACCGTCGGCGAACCTGGCGCGCTCGGTGTGGCGGCAAGCACGGTGGGCTGTACCGTCGCCGCGATTTCAGCCGTCCGCGTTGCCCGCGCAATCTGCGTGAACGTCGCGCGTTCTACTGCGAGGACAGCGGGATCGGCCGTCGGTATATCAGTCGCGCTTGGCGAAGCGGCAAGCTCGGTGGGCTGGACAGATGCCGCGATGTCAGCCGTCCGCATTGCCCGCGCGGTCGCCGCAATCGTCGCGCGTTCCGCGGCGCGGTCCGTGAAGTCGGCCGTTGGCGAGCCAGTCGCGCTCGGCGTGGCGGCAAGTTCGGTGGCTTGGGCAGTTGCCGCGAGTTCAGCCGTCCGCGTTGCCCGCGCAATCGCCGCGACCGTGGCGCGTTCTACAGTACGGACTGTGGGGCTGGCCGGCCGCATATCAGTCGCGCTCGGCGTTGCGGCAAGAACGGTGGGCTGGGCAGTCGCCGCCGCGATTTCAGCCGTTCGCGTTGCCCGCGCAATCGCCGAGATCGTCGCGCGTTCCACTGCGCGGACTGTGAATTCGACCGTCGGCGAAGCAGTCGCGCTCGGTGTGGCGACAAGCTCGGCGGGCTGTACTGTCGCCGCGATTTCAGCCGTCCGCGTTGCCCGCGCAATCGCTGTGACCGTCGCGCGTTCAACGGCGCGGACTGTGAAGACGGCCGTCGGCGAATCAGTCGCGCTCGGCATGGCGGCAAGAACGGTGGCCTGGACAGTCGCCGCGACTTCAGCCGTTCGCGTTGCCCGCGCAATCGCCCTGATCGTCGCGCGGTCCACTGCGCGGACTGTGAAGTCGGCCGTGCGCGAAGCAGTCGCGCTCGGCGTGGCGGCAAGCTCGGTGGATTGGACAGTCGCCGCGATTTCAGCCGCCCGCGTTGCCCGCGCAATCTGCGTGAACGTCGCGCGTTCTACTGCGAGGACAGCAGGATCGGCCGTCGGTATATCAGTCGCGCTTGGCGAAGCGGCAAGCTCGGTGGGCTGGACAGATGCCGCGACTTCAGCCGTCCTCGTTTCCCGCGCAATCGCCGCGACTGTCGCATGTTCAAGGGCGCGGACTGTGAAGACGGCCGTCGGCGAGCCAGTCGCGCTCGGCGTGGCGACAAGCTCAGTAGGCTGGACAGTCGCCCTCGCGACTGCTCCCGTTCGCGTTGCCCGCGCTATCGCTGTGATCGTCGCGCGTTCCACTGCGCGGACTGTGAAGACGGCCGTCGGCGAAGCAGGCACGCTCGGAGTGGCGACAAGCTCGGTGGGCTGTACTGTCTCAGCCGTCCGCGTTGCCCGCGCGGTCGCCGCAATCGTCGCGCGTTCCACTGCGCGGACTGTGAAGACGGCCGTCGGCGAAGCAGGCACGCCCGGAGTGGCGTCAAGCTCGGTGGGCTGTACTGTCTCAGCCGTCCGCGTCGCCCGCGAAATCGCCGTGATCGTCGCGCGTTCTACTGCCCGGACTGTGAATGCGGCCGTCGGCGAAGCAGGCACGCTCGGCGTGGCGGTAAGAACGGTGGGCTGGAACGTCGCCAGCGGCGCCGTAGTTTCCAGCGTAGCTGTTGCCTCGTCCCTGCCAGTGAGCAAAGCAGTGGCCGGCAATGGCGCGGCGGGAGTCGCTGTGATCGGCTCAGCCGTTTTCGCGTCGACAGCCGTCGCCAAAGGGGTAGCCGGCAATGGACTCAAGGGCGTGTACGTCGCGGTAAGCGTGGCGGCGGGGGCCGGGATTTCAGTCGCCGGCTTCGCTGTTGGGCTTGGCGGAAGCGGCGGGTTCTGCGTGGCGGTGGACAGTAGTAGCGCGAAAAGGCCGGCAAACAGCAGTGAAAACGCCGCAGTCAGAGCTACGGCCAGCTCCTTGCCTCTATTGCGCCGCATAGGCTAGTCCTCGATTGACGCAGCCAATTGCAATGGCAGCGCCAGATGAAAGACTGACCCGCCCTCATCATCGCTCGTCACCCACAAGTCGCCGTCGCGGGCGCGAACAAAGGCTCTCGCGATGCTCATACGCACACCGGTGTCGCTGAAACCGGCTATGCCAGGATTCTCTCGTCGATATTTGCGCGCGAACACACGCTGTAGATCGGCGCGCGCAATTCCGCCGCCTTGGTCCCGTATGGCGATTTCCACCGCCTCGACCGGTCCAGACGCGCCGGGCAGGACTTTCGCGCCCGCCGACAGGGTGATACCAATTTGCGAACCCGGCGGAGATACCCCGCGCGCATTGTCCAGCATGTGGGTGATGAATCGCTTGAGGCTATCTTTGTCGATGTTCACTGGCGGCAAGTGATCATCCAGCGACAACTCAAGCATGAGATCGCTTTCATCGAATTGCGCCGCCTGTTCCTGCAAGACGTCTTCAATGACACCGAGCACATCGACATCGCCCTGCCGCAGCGCAAAACTGTTCGCTTCAAGCTCGGCCAGCCCATGTGCCTCGTTGATCGTCTTAATCAGTTGGTCAATGTCGCCGGCAACCATCCGCAGCACCTGAAGTTGCGCTGCGCCCAGGATGCCAATCGACTCGGTCAACAGAAGCTCGGTGTAATCGGAAATAGAAGTGATTTGCGGCTGCAAGTCTCGCAACAGGCCCGATAGTAGATCGCGCTGCCGGCGCATGGGGCTAGCCTCTGTTTCCTCGGCCGCCTCATGAATCTGCGGCACGCCAACGCGCGGCGATTCAAGCTCCGTCCGCGCGTCGCTCAATGCAAGCGCCAACTGCTCCCGTTGCTCAGTCAGGCGATCGACCGTGGCGCGCAAGTCCTCAAGTTCGTCGCTGGCGCCGCCCTCGCCCGCTTCGATTGTGTCGGCAACCTTGGTCCGCAGCTGGTCGCGCAGGCGCAGCAAATTGTCGCGCTCTTCTGTCAAAGCCGCGACCTGCTGATCGAAATTGCGCTGCCCTTCAGTATTCGCGGCAAGCGCCTCGCTGAGTTCATCAATGCGCGCGCGCTGGTTCCGCTTTTCCGCTTCGGCTTCATCTAGACGGGCGAGAAGTTCCTGCTGCTCCCGCCGCATGTTTTCGCGCGCGTTGAGCAATTGTTCGTGGTCGGCGCTCAAATGATTCAGTTGCCGCGACAGTTTATCGCTGTCGCCCTTTCCCGCCGCCAGCAGTCGCTCTCGCTCGCCAACGAGCAGCGCGCGCTCCTCATTGAGGTCATCGAGATGCCCAGCCAGTGTCTTTCGTTCAGCATACAACTGGATAAGCAAGTGCGTCATATTTGCGAAGCTGCTGCCCACGCCCATGGATTCCAGCTTTGATGTGATGGAATCCAGGCGTCTCCGCTGCTGTTCCTGTTCCAGATCGAGTTGCGCTGTTTCATCCGCCAGGCTCTGCAAGATAGGGGCGATTCCGGCGCTGGCCCCGGACTGCCCTATCAGAAGCATGGCGTTGACTTGCCGACGTAGCCGGTCACGGACGCTTACCAGCAGATTGTATTCTTTGTGCAGGAACTCGCGGATCACCTGCGCGATCGTCTCGCCGCTGGCGACATTCAGTACGCGCAGCACCGTTTCCGCTTCAAGCAAATCAAGCGCGCTCTGCTCGCAGGCGGCTCGCATATTGCCCTGCGCGTCCATGGCCGCCGTCAATCGTTGCAGAGCGCGCGGATCGCCGCCATCGTCAGAGAGCGTCTCTATCAGGCGGACATGCTGCTGTTGCAACTGCTGCTTGAGCTGCGCTACCTGGGACGCCAGCTTGGTCCGCCGTTCGGTGACGCGCGCGAAGCTTGTCTCAAGTTCTTGGCGCGTGGCCATGAGCGCATCGGCGTCCATAGCGAATTCGACCGGCCCGGCCGCGATATTCTCCAGCTTCCGCGCCTCTGCCAGCGCGTTTGAGGCAGCCGCGGTCGCGCTCCATTCAAGCAAGCGCGCGGCAAGGAAACCAAGATCGCGCAGCAATTCTATCTGCTCAACAGACAAGTCCGCCTGTCGATAGGGAATACTGACGAGCAACACAGCCTTGAGGCTGCCGCCCGCCATCAGCGGCTGGACATACACGCTGCTCAGCGTTTCGATATTCAGGCGGCGAAACAGGTCGGCCAGTTCCTCGGCGTGATACTCCGGAAACATGATCGTTTGCTCGGCGCGATTCAAGGCCTCAAGCAGCGTTGGCTGTTCATTGAGATTCAGCGAGATACCGGACAAGCGCCGATCCGCGACCCGGTCATAGCCGGCGGCGACGTCAGCATAATTGTTGTCTTGCACGCGGGCCAGCACGCCGACGTCAGCGCCCAGCGTCTCAAGCGCGGTTTCGACGATTTGGGCCGGCAAGTCCGAATCTTCTCGCGGCTCCATCATCGTTGCCGCCGCGCTAAGCGCCAGCCCCTGGTCTCTGTGCACGGGCGCCGCCGAGAAGCTCCAGGAAGACGGCGCTGCCAGCAGCGGATCAGCGGATGGTCTCTCATTTTCGGTGGCGGGCGCCTCGAGGGCCGCCGACGGCTGCGAAGCGGCTGTCACCACTTCGACCAGGCTGTTTTCAAGCAATGCCACCGCCAGCCGATAGATGATCGCCGGGAAGAGCGCCAATCCAGCGACATAGGCCAGGCGCGCCCCGCCGAGGTAGCTGCCGGCGACGTCGCCTTCCGACAGCAGTACCAGATCCAAGCCGTTGCCCAAAATGACGATAAGAAAGAAGAGGGCTTTCAGCGGCGCGTCCAACAGATGCCGCGCGTTAAGAACCGCAAGCGCCAGGCCTGCAATCGCGATCGCTATCGGTATCGCTGACCATATCGCCGCATATTCCGTAGCGTTAAAGGCGGCGGCTTCGCCAGACGCGGCCAGCCAGCTCTGCGCCGTATTCAAATAGAGCAGCGCCAGCAGCAAGCTGCCGCCAAAAATGAAAAGATTTGACCGATTCTGCCAGCGCGCGAAGTCCGCGCTGAGAAAGGCCCAGGCCATGACCACAAGCGTTAAGGCGTATGCCAGCCGTTCCAGCGGCGGCATAAAGCGATTGGCGTTGATATTCGCGGCTTGCGCCAGCAGCGCAGCGCCCATCATCACCAGCCATACCAGCAGAATGCCGGCGGCGCTGTACAAGAAGCGACGGGTGGCGTGCTCCAATGGAAAGCGAGAGCGATGCCCGATCGCAAGGTACAAGCCGCCCAGGCTGAAGCCAATCACCAACAGGAAAAACAGCAGGTCGCCGGGGAACTGTAAAAAGAGGTCGAGGAATTGGCGTGGCGCTATTGACAACTCACACCGTCCCTGAGGCGCCGCAGCCTGCTGAACTCAGCCACGTGGAATCGCTTACTGTCTTCATATTTGCAAATGATTTGATGTCGCCTCCGACGCGAAAGACACGCACACGCCGGGCGGCGCGCGCTTCGAGCCAGTATAGCATAGGCGCCATTTGCGCACTTTGGAATTTACCTGAGATTGCGCCGGTAGCAGCGCCGGCGCTCAATTGAATTGCAGTTGACGATGTCTGGCCAACAATCTACACTCGGGAAGACTCTTTTGACACTCGAGCGTATCGCGTGACCCGTCAACTTTCGGCATTTCTGCGCAGATTTCCGGTTTTCGTACGGCTGCCATACCGGGTCTACAGTCGAATGCAAGCGAGATACACGATTGGCGTGGCTGCGGTGGTAAAGGATGACCGCGGCCGTATCCTGCTAGTCGAGCATTCGTACCATCCGCGCTATCCTTGGGGCTTGCCCGGCGGCTGGATCGGCCATGACGAAGACCCGGCGGCGGCCGTCACTCGCGAGCTAATGGAAGAATTGCAGCTTGAGGTCGATGTGATTCGCGTCATCCACATTAGCAAGACCTTGCGCAACCATATCGACCTTGCCTTTCTCTGCAAGGCCAGGCGCCCTGTCGGCAAGCTGAGCCACGAACTGCTGGACTACGCCTGGGTGAGCTGCGACGAGCTGCCCGAAATCACGCGTTTTCACCGGCAATCAATCGAGGCCGCTCATGTGTAGCAGCCCGGGAGCATAGCATGGGCGCCAGCCTAAACGCGCGCCGCCGCCGCGCGGGTTTTCCTTTCTTGCTGACGTTTTCCATCTTGCTCGCTGTGTCGGCAATCGGCTTGCTCGTCTATTATCTGGTCACATTCAGCCGGCGCGAGCAAGAGCTGCCGGCCGGCGTCACCGTGGCCGGGATCAACGTCGGCCAACTCAGCGAACGTAATGCCGTAGCGCGTTGGGAACGCGCTTATGCCGAGCCGATTCTCCTGGTGTATTCAAACGACCTGGGCGACCATCCGATCCAACTGCATCCCGACCAGGTCGGCTGGCGGATTAGCAGCGAGCCGATGTTGGCCGGCGCGCTGGCTTCGGGCCAGGAAGGCGGCGGATTCTGGCGCCGCTTTCTCGATTTTCTTTTGGGTATTGAACTTTCCGTCTCGGAGGACATTCCTCTGGTGGCGGATTACCAAGACAACGCGCTGGAAGCATTCCTGCGCGATGTGGCCGCGCGCTACGACGATCGGCCAGGCAGCGCCACCTTTGACCTTGAGACGCTGACTATTTATCCAGGCGGTAGCGGTTACGCCCTGGATGTGGCCGCCGCGATGCCGGCCGTGGACGCCGCGCTGCGCTCCGCCAGTAAACGATATGTTGAGTTGCCGGTCAACCCGCACGGGCGCCAGGAATTGCGCCTGGATACGCTGCGCGCGCTGATTATCAACTATCTCGACAGCCGCGGCTTCATTTACGATGGCCAAGGCACAGTGGCGTCCGTCTATATCATTGACCTGGTGTCCGGCGACGAGATCGACATCCTGGGCGATGTCGCCTATTCAGCGGCGAGCACCATCAAGATGCCGATCATCATCGAGTATCTCCGCCTGCTAAATCGCGAACCCACCGCTGGCGAAGCCTGGCTGATGGTGAATTCGCTGTTGTGCAGCAACAACAGTTCCTCAAATCTGATTATGGAAATCATTGGCGGCAATGATATTTTTGCGGGCCTGCGCCGCGTCACCGCCACCTTGCAGTCGATCAGCGCGTCAAACACTTATATCTCTGCGCCATTTTACCTGGGGGTCGAGGGGCAGCAATTGGGCTCGATTCAGGCGCCGGCAACCACGCCCAATCAAAGCTTCAGTACCGAGCCGGATCCATTTAACCAAACCACTGCCGCGGACATGGGGACGATTTTCAGCCTGATCTACGATTGCGCGCACTACAATTCGGGGCTGGCATTGGCCCTGCCCGAAGGCCAAATAACGCAGCAAGAATGCCGGCGCATGCTGGAAGTGACCAGCGCGAATGATCTGGAGCGGCTGCTGCAAGGCGGCATCCCGCCGGAAGCGCGAATCTCCCACAAGAATGGCTGGATATTCGACACGGTCGGCGACGCCGGCATCGTCTATTCGCCCAACGGCCGTCATTACGTGATATCGGTATTCCTCTGGGAGCGAACTGAATTCCAGGACTATGAGAAGCTTTGGCCGCTGGTCGAAGAGATATCGCGCGCTGCCTGGAATTTCTTCAACCCCGAAAACGCCCTGTTGCAGCCGCGCGCGAATTTGCCGGTAACCGCCGTCGAATGCGCGGGCAACTACCTGCCGCCCAACCCTGAATCCGTGAACCTCGACGACATCAACGCCTGGAAACGCAACTGACCTCTGTACGCGGGCTTGGCATTAAGTTTCGCAAGCCTGGTCAATAGCTGGCGACGGCGTCCGCTTGCGATTCGTAAATGCGAAAGATCTGGTCCAACCCCGACATCTCGATGGCTTCGCGCGCGCGGTCCGAGGGCTGGGACAGGCGCAAGTCTCCGCGGCTGCGCCGAGCGTGCTTGAGCGCCGTGACCATTTCCCAAAGCCCGTCTTGGCCAAGCTTGTCGACGCCTTGCAAGTCCAGCACCAGGTAGCGCTTGCCCGCATCAATTTCATATTGTAAGAACGAGCCAAGCTGTTCCGCGCTTGCGCTGTCGATGGCGCCGCCCGCCTCGACGACCAGGATATTCCCGTGACTGGATCGCTGCAGCCGCATTTGACATTACTCCGTTCCTGGCAAAGCTGATAGAATGTCTTCGTCGATGGAGAACTCAACGCTTAGAGTATGGACTGGAATTACGTCGGCCTCGGCTCTTTATTGGTCGCCCTTCTGCTGGTCATGGTGCAGCGCACCGAACCCAAACGCCGCCGGCTGGCCGCGCTTGTCGTCATCCCCGTCTTGCTGATCCTCCGGCAATATGCATTCCTGAAAGGCGACCTTCACGAAGAATCGCTCCTTGCCTTTGTCATCGGCGTCGTGCTTAGCTTTCTCTTCTGGTTGCTAATTGGCCGCTACAACCCGGTAGGCCAGGACAGCGAAGTCAAAGTTATCGGCATGGATGATTGATCACGGTGGCCAGGCTCAACCGATAATGTCAATTGGAATAACATCGGCGCCTTGAAGCATCGCAACGCTGATGCGCGCCGCCGCCAATTCGGACATCCTGCGCAAGGCACGTCCGGAGGGCGATTCCGGGCTGTGGATTGAAACAGGACGGCCGTAGTCGCCGCCTTCGCGGATCATGGCTGCCAGCGGGATACGGCCCAGGAACGGCGCCCCGCGTGACTCGGCAAAGCGTTCGCCGCCGCCGCTGCCGAAGAAATCTCCCGACATGTTTTCGATAACGCCCAGGACCGGGACCTTAAGCTGATCAAACATCGCCGCCGCCCGTATCGCATCGGAAACGGCGACATCTTGCGGCTGCGTAACGATGATGCTGCCGGTCAATGGAAATGACTGCGCCAACGACAGCGGCGCGTCGCCGGTGCCGGGCGGCAAATCGACAATCATATAGTCAAGCCGACCCCACTCGACATCGGTGAAGAATTGCCTTATCGCGCTGTGCAGCATCGGCCCGCGCATGATCATCGGCTTCTCGGGAGAGGTGAGGAAACCAGTGCTGATCAACTTGACGCCGAAGACTTCCAGCGGCTGCATTTTGTTGTTCGCTACTTTCGGGCGTCCGCTACCCAAGCCGAACATCTGCGGGATATTGGGGTTCAGGATGTCGGCGTCGATCAAGCCGACCCTTGCGCCGGCATCGGCCAGACAGACCGCCAGATTTGCGGCGATGGTACTCTTGCCCACCCCGCCCTTGCCGCTGGCAATTGCGACGATGCTGTTCATGGGCACGTCCAGCCGACCGTGCATTCGCCGGTCGGTCGGCACTTGCGCGTCCCAATTGATGCGGATGCGCTCAATGCCGTCGACCGTGCCGATCAGAGCCGCGTTGCAGCGCTCAACAAAGACATCCTTCAGTGGACAAGCCGGCGTGGTCAAGACGATGGTGAATTCAGCCGCGCCGTCGTTCACGCGCAGGTCTCGCACCATGTTCAGCGATACGATATCGCGGTTCAACTCCGGCTCAATCACCGTGCCCAGAGCCTGCATCACCTGTTCTTCAATAGCGCTCATCAATAGCCTCGAACTAACCAACAGTCTTCAACTTAAATATACCATTGATTGGCTGGCTGCGGACGCGACCGCATTCGAAAATGGAAATGACTGAGGACGCCAATGCGGTCAAGACGCTAGCCCGCGGCGCCAAGTGAAACAGAAGGAATCAGAAACCGAAGCTGAAGGAGCTACCCGCCCCGGGCAGCGCGTTTGGCTTTGCGTTCGAGCGCGCGGCGCCGGCGTTCCTCGCGCTTGGCGTCGTCCTCCGACCAAGGCGTAGCGCCTTCGACCTCCGCCGCGGGAGCCGGCGCAGTTTCAGCTTCAGCGGCCGTTGCCGCCGCGGTTGCCGCAGTCGCAGCCGGGGCCGTCTCCCGCGCCGCCGAACTTAGGGCGCTGGATCGCGTCGCGCTGGCGCCGCCCCGGCGCGCTTCTTTAGCCGCGTCTTTATGCTCCCAGGTGCCGCGAACCAGCATTTCATCGTAGGCGCGGGTGGGCGCGATGGCACGCCAATACGAGTTGGGCTTGGACAGGCGTTCCTTGTCGTGGATGTGATGCGATGTGCGGTCGTAGCTCGCCAACTCGTAATCGTGGTCCATCTTGATGGCGTCAAAGGGACAGTACTCGGCGCAATAGCCGCAATTCATACAGATGTCGATATCGATGAAGAAGCCCTCGGGCTCTGGCACCGGGCGTCCGGTATTTGGGTCATTGCCCCGCACGATCCAAATGCACTGCGGCGGGCAGACCTTGGCGCAAATGCCGCAACTGGTGCACCAATCTTTGCCGGCGCGCGTGGGATGATCATCGTCTTCGATAATCAAAATAGGGATGAAGCGAAAACGCTCCGGCACGGCGATCTTCTCGTCCGGATATTGCACCGTGATTACGCCTTTGGTCTGCGTGCCCTGGCGGATGCCAAAGTTGTCGGTTGAATGATGGTATTTGCGAAACCCATAGCGCAGGTCGTCGATATACGACTCGACAAAATGCCGCAAGGTCAAGCGCAGCCCCTTGGCCAATCCCGTTCCGTACATGCCGTCTCCTCAATATCACCAATGCTGCGCGCCGGTCTGTCGCGCTCGCTAGCGATCCGTTTCGCCAAGCACGATATCAATGCTGCCGAGAATGCCGACGATATCCGCCACCTTATGGCCCTTGCTCATATGACCCAGCGGCGTCAAGTTGATGAAGCTGGGCGCGCGCACGTGATACCGCCAGGGATTCGCCGAGCCGCCCCGTCCGCCAGCCGAGACAATATAATAACCCAGCTCGCCCTTGCCGTTTTCGACGCGGCCGTAAGACTCGCCATGCGGCACGCGCGGCTGGTACGCGCCCGGCTTGCCGTCCGCCCAGATTGACTCGCCGGCGGTCGCTTCGAGCCGCGGCAGGATCTGCTTCAGAATCCGTACGCTCTCGCGCAGTTCGGTCACGCGGACGCGGTAGCGCGCGTACATATCGCCTTCTTGCTCTACGGCGACGTCAAAGTCGAGCTCGCCGTAGATGCTGTAAGGATCGGCCCGGCGAATATCATAGGCTACGCCGCTGCCACGCAGAAGCGGGCCCGCCGCGCTGAAGTTGATCGCGTCTTCAGCGCCCAAGACGCCGACGCCCATCGACCGCTCAATCACGATTTCATTCTGCGTGAGCAGCAGCTCAAGTTCGTCGATGGTTCGCGGTATACGCTCGTTGATCATCTCCGTGAGAAACTGCATCGTATTGTAATCACGCACACGATCGTTGGTCAGATTGCTGACGCTCTTGATGCGCTCGGGCAGATCGCCGAACAGGCCGCCGAAGCGCATATAATTGCACATCATGCGACTACCGGCGACCGCCTCGAAAAAGTCCAGAATACGTTCGCGTTCCTGAATGAAGTAGAGCACGGGCGTGAAGAAGGCGCCGATGTCATTCAGCCAAAACCCGATCGCCCACAGGTGATTAACGATGCGGCTGAGCTCCACCATCATCACGCGCAGCGCCTCGCAGCGGTAAGTCGGCGGGTTGTACCTGCGCCCCAGGCTCATCAATTGCTCGACAGCCAGCACGTAGCCGTGGTTGTTGCCCATGCTGGAGATGTAATCGAGGCGGTCGGTGAAGGGGATATTGTGCAGATATGTATTGCGCTCGCCGATCTTTTCATGATTGCGATGCAGATAGCCCATCACCGGTTCCAGCGACGTAACCGTTTCGCCATCGACCGTCAGCACCATACGGAAAACACCGTGTGTGCTGGGATGGTGCGGCCCCATATTAACGACCAATTCATTGGTCTCGAAGCCGTCTTTGTCCATGACGCGCTCGATGTCGACGCCCAAGCCCAGCGACTGGTATACCGCCGTGTCGGATGTATCCATCAGCCGGTTAAGGTCGATGTCGGGCGGGTAAGAGACATTCTTGCCGAAGACATTCTTTTCTTCGGCGCGGTGGACATGGCCGCCGGGCCAGCGACTGTCGAAAGGCTTCTGTTCTTCTTCGTAATAAGCTTCGCGCCAATCCTTGCGCATCGGGTGGCCCTCAAAGCCCTCCCACATCAGAATGCGCGTCAGGTTTGGATGCCCGGGGAAGCGGATGCCGTACAAATCCCAGGCTTCCCGCTCCTGGAAATCCGCGCCGCGCCACACGGAAACGAGCGAGGGGATTTGAGCCGCTTCACGATCGGTCTGCGCTTTGAAGACCAGGGCGCCGCCGCCGCTGCTGCGATAGGCGTGATAGACCATTTCCATGTGGTCGCCCTCGCCGAGGTAATCTACAGCCGTCGCGCTAGACAGATAATCGAACCCGAGCTTATCGCGGATGACGCGCGCGATTTCGACGAGCCTGTCGCTGTCGACTATGACGCCTTCATAGCCCTCGCGGTCGTCCGATTTGACGGCATGCGGATGGCTGGATTTCAAATGCTCGATGGCGTCGTCAATCGAAAGCCGCTTTGTTGCGGGCGCCGCCAGGTTTTCCATATCGGCTCATTCTCCCTCTGTTTGGGCCGCGCGGCGGGTCGCGCGCAGCGCCTTGCGGGCCAGCGCGCGCAGGCGCCGTTTCTCGCGGATATCCTCGGCTTCGGCCCAGGGCGTGCCGCCGGTGGGCAATACCACGCTCAAAGCGTCTTCATCCACCGGGCCGGCTTCGGTAGTTTCAGCCGTGGTTGCGACGGCTGTTGCAGCTACCAACTGAGTAAACGCGGGCAATTCGCGCTGGCCTAGCAGACCCGCCTCGCTCGCGGCCGCTTCCGCCTGGCGGCGGATCATATCCATCTGGCGCGGGTCAATAATATCGGGCCCCAAGACCGGCACCGGCGTCGGCTCGGCCGGCCCTTCACCGTACCATGGCACATCGTCGCCATTGGCGATGCTCTGGCCGTCGATCTTGCGCTGCAAGGCGATCATGCCGTAGAGCAAGGCTTGCGGCGTTGGCGGGCAGCCCGGCACGTAGACGTCAACCGGCAAGTACTTGTCCATGCCCGACACCACATTGTAGCCTTCTTTGAAGGGTCCGCCGCCGCTCGCGCAGGCGCCCATGGCCAGCACATACTTCGGCTCCGGCATTTGGTTGTATAGACGAACGATGGGCACGACCATCTTCTTGGTCACCGTGCCCGACACGATCATTAGATCGGCCTGTCGCGGCGTCGCGCGCATCACTTCAAATCCAAATCGGGAAAAATCGAAACGCGACGAGGCGGTGGCGATCATCTCAATGGCGCAGCAGGCGAGGCCGAAGAGCATCGGCCACATCGAATTGCGCCGGCCCCAATTGTAGAGCTGGCTCAAGCTGGTGATGGCGATATTGTCTTCAAGCTCTACAGGTACGGGAAACTCGGTCGCATTCAATTCTTGCAGGTTAAGATCCATTTAGACACCGATCTCCTCATACCAGTCGCGAAGGATGCCCTTCAGTATAGCATCATTAACCCAGGCCGGATCATCCGCAAAACCCGGGAGGCTGACGATTCGCCGATTCAACTCCTCGAGGCCGAGAGACTCCAGGTTTGCTTCGGGATACTTCTCCATCAGCGCCAGGACAATTTCGTAGGTCGAGTCCCAAAATAACTGGGTTTGCGCCACGATCTAGCTTCGCCCGGGTCCCATATTGCTTCACGTCAAATGCAGGCGCTGACGTGAAACGCCGCGACCTGCAACGCAATCAGTATAGAGATAGACCTCTGGATTGTCAAGAATTTCACAAACGGAATCCTAGTCGGCCTTTAGCACAACCGCGCCGCATCGGTCAACGCTGGTAGCCTGCGAAATACAGGACATTTCCGCGTTCTGATACACCGCCCGCATTGCGCCAGCCGTGGCGCTCGCGGTGACGGCGCTCTCGCAAATTGCGCAGAGAGTCGGGCCGGCCCCGCCGATGAATACCGCCGCCGCGCCGGCTTGTTTGGCGGCGGCGCGCGCCTCATTGTGCCGGGGCATCAGGCAGGCTCGCGCCGGCTCAACGACGCGGTCATTCTCGACGGCCGCGCCCAGCGCCGCCAAGTCGCCCCGATGCAAGGCGTCCACCAGTTTGGCGACGGCGCCGGTCTGGTGAATCATGGTCTGCAGCGTGACATGCCTGGGCAAGATTTTGCGCGCGCTGTCGGTTGGCACGGGGACGTCTGGCGTGACCAGGGCCAGGTGAAAAGGCTCGGGAATCGGCAGCGGCTGGATGGCTTCGACCGTTGTACCCGCCACCAAGACGATGCCGCCGAGCAAACAGGGCGCAAGATTATCGGCGTGGTAACCGCTGACCAGCGCCTCGCCTTCCAGGCAGAATGGCAGAAGCTGGTCAGTCGCGAATGGCTCGCCCAGCAACCTGTTCAACGCGACAACCGAGACTACGGCGCTGGCGGCGCTGCTGCCCAATCCGCTGGCGAGCGGCAGCCCCTTGAACAGCCGAATCTTTAGCCCGCGCCTTTCGCCGACATGATCAAGCAGCGCCCGAGCGGATACGGCCGCGACATTGAGGGCGGGGTCCCGCGGCAACTTGCCCTCATCGCCGCAAATCTCGCTGAAGATTATCTCCGGCGCGTCCTGAAACTCGACGATTGCGCGGTCGCCCATGCCCTGCAGCGCCAGACCCATGATGTCGAAGCCGACGCCCAAGTTGGCGACTGTAGCCGGCGCGAAGGCTTCGACTCTGGAAAATACCATGGAGGGTCGCTATCCTTGCGGCCGTGACCGCCAAGCGAGGCTGAGCAAATGCCAAGCATACTACAATGTATGGATTGCGCTCAACAATACCCAATCAAATGCGTGCTCTATACCTGCAAGGAATGCGGCGGCTTGCTGGATGTCAAGCACGATTTCGCCTCGCTTGCCGCGCCCATCACGCGGGAACTGTTTGACGCGCGCCTGGGCGCATTCGCCCCACCTTACAATAGCGGCGTCTGGCGCTTCAAAGAGCTGGTCTATCCCGGCATTGAACCGGCCGCCATCGTCAGCCGCATGGAGGGCAACACCAACCTCTACGAGCTGCCGCGCCTGGCGGAGTTCGCGGGCGTGGACGCGCTCTATCTCAAGCACGAAGGCGAGAACCCCACCGGTTCCTTTAAAGATCGCGGGATGACGACCGGCGTCACGCAGGCCCGGCATCTGGGCGCGACGCGCGTCGCCTGCGCCTCTACGGGTAATACATCGGCGTCCATGGCCTCTTACGCCGCCTACGCCGGCATGCAAGGCATCGTCTTTCTGCAGAACCAGGAAATCGCCATGGGCAAACTGGCGCAAGGAATCGCTTATGGCGCCAAATGCGTTCAGATCAACGCTGACTTCGATCGCAATATGGCGCTCGTCCGGCAAGTGTCGGAGCGCCTGGGCATCTACGTCCTGAACTCTATCAATCCCTTCCGCCTTGAAGGGCAGAAAACGATAGTGTTTGAAGCGCTACAGCAATTGCGCTGGCAGGCGCCGGACTGGATCGTCGTGCCCGGCGGCAATCTCGGCAATAGTTCCGCTTTCGGCAAGGGGCTGCTGGAAATGCTTGAAGTCGGCTTGATCGACCGAATGCCAAGGCTGGCGATAATCCAGGCGGAAGGCGCCAATCCTCTGTATCGGTATTTCAGCGGCGGACTCAATCACTTCCAGCCGGTTAAGGCGCAGACCATCGCCACCGCCATCAAGATTGGCAACCCGGTTAACCTGACGAAGGCCATCCGTACGCTGGAGTGGACGGGCGGCGTGGTCGAGGAAGTCAGCGACGAACAGATCATGAACGCCAAAGCCGTGATCGACGGCGCGGGCATCGGCTGCGAGCCGGCGTCGGCCTGTTCATTGGCGGGCGCGAAGAAACTGGTTGAGAGCGGGACGATCAAGCCGGGCGATTCCGTGCTGGCTGTGCTCACGGGCCATGTTTTGAAAGACCCGGAAGCCACAATCGGCTACCACGCCGATCAACTGGCGGGCATCGCGCCCGGCTATCGCAATCCCATTTTGCAAGCCGACGACGATATCGAGCAAATCATCCGCTTGCTCGAGTGAGACAGCAGGCTCGCTCGGTGGCTTTCAGCTTGCCTGGCGCGCGGCTACGGCCGTCGGCACGTCACGCAGCGACGCTTCCAAATCGGCGATGATATCCTCCGCGTCTTCAATCCCGAGCGCAAAGCGCACCAGATTGTCCTTAATGCCAACCGCTTGCCGCTCTTCACTGCTTAGATCATAGTAGCTGAAGTAGGCCGGCTGCTCGATCAAGCTTTCCGTGCCGCCCAGGCTGGGCGCGATATAGGGTATGCGCAGGCGATCGATAAAGTCGCTGGTCGTTTTGATGTCGCCGGCGACCTCAAAGCTGACGACGCCGCCGAAGCCCTGCATCTGCGCCGCAGCAATCTCGTGATCGGGATGCGACGCCAGCCCCGGGTAGTACACGCGATCAATCTTCGGGTGCCTTTCCAGGTAGCGCGCGACTGCGAGCCCGGCTGAGTTTTGATGGCGCACGCGCAGGGCCATGGTCTTCAGTCCGCGCTCCAGCAGGTAGGCTTGATGCGGGTCCACCACATTGCCCAGGATGCCGCGCGCGTCCTTCAGCGCCTTAATCCGTCCCTTGTCGCCGGCGATCACACCGGCCAACACATCGTTGTGGCCGCCGATATACTTGGTGGCGCTGTGCATGACGAAGTCGACGCCGTATTCCAGCGGCCGCAGATTGACCGGCGTGGCGAAGGTGGTATCAAGCAGGGTCATTACCCGATACTTCTTGGCCAGCTCAACAAGCCGCCGCAGATCCGCCACGCGCAAGTAGGGGTTGGTCGGCGTTTCCGTAAAGATGAAGCGCGTTTGTCTTGGGACGATTGCCGCTTCCAGAGCGTCATAATCCGCCATCGGCACGATACTCGTTTCGATGCCGAATCTCTCGAGCGTCGTCTGGCAGAACTGGCGCGTGCGGCGGTAACAGTCGTCGGTCATAACGATATGCGTGCCGGGCCGAAGAACGGTCAGAAACAGAGACGTGACCGCCGACATGCCGGAGGGATAAACCACGGCGTCCTCAGCCCCTTCAAACTCGGCGATGCGCTTCTCCAGCGACCAGGTGGACGGATTCCCGTAGCGCCCGTACTCTTCGCGGGTTAGCTCCCCGCCATAAACTTTCTTGTCGAGGAATTCAATCACTTCCGCCGTGTTCTTGAAGGTGTAGGTGGCGGATTGCACAATTGGCGTAGTTATGGAGTGAAAGCCTTTGTCGCGCGCCGCGCCGCCATGCACAGCTGTGGTGCTGGCGCCGGCGACGCGCGGACGGTTCCGATTGTCATTCGAATTCATGCGTCATTCCTCCCCAATAGAAAAAGCCCAAACGGCTACGCTTACGCCAGTTTGGGCTTCCGTGCTTGTCAAGCTAATGTGACTGCGGCACAGTCAACGGAATGACCTGTCGCGGGGCGCCAATTCGCCCGGCGATTCAGGCGTTTACCCTCATCTTCCAGAAATATCTGCCGAAATTAGCACCTTCCCATTGCCATCTGGGGGTTGCTGTGGCTTCGCCGAGTCGGTCTCTCCACCACCTCTGGATAAGCGCAAACTTGATCTTCAATTGTTAATTGCCCCCGACTATAACACAGCCGAGGCTGGTTCGCAAATACCTGGCCTGGCTGAGCCGCCAGCAAAGAAGTGTGATATTCTTAATGAGTATCGGGCGTGGTTTGCGCCAAGAAAGATGGAATCATTCAGCATGAGTTTTCCGACTGTAAATGAGACAGCGATTCGGGTACAAGGCGGGCGCGCGCTCTATGGTGAGATTGAAGTGCAGCGTGCCAAGAACGCGATCCTGGCAATGCTGGCGGCGTCAATTGTCGTTGAAGAGGGCGAGACCGTCTTGCATGATGTGCCGGACATCCAGGATGTTGAGCGGGCGCTCGAGCTGCTGCGCGCGGTAGGCGCCAGCGTCTATCACGACAAACTGACGAAAACCGTACGCATTGACGCGGCCGATGTAAACAGCGGGGTATTGCCGGAAGAAATCGCCGGGCGCTTCCGCGGATCGGTTCTTTTCCTGGCGCCGCTGCAGATTCGCCTTGGATACGTTGAGTTGCCGGGCAGCGGCGGCTGCGATATCGGCGCGCGAAAGATTGATTTTCACCATCGCGGCTTCGCCCGTCTTGGCGCCGACGTCCAGTATTTCGACGACGGGCGCACCGTCATTGAACTCGAAGGCGGGCGCTTCCGCGGCGCCATGCTTTATCTTGATCTGCCCAGCCACACGGGCACCGAGAACCTGATGCTGGCGGCCGCGCTGGCGGATGGCGAGACCATTCTCGAAAACGCCTCCGTGGAACCGGAAGTGGTTGACTTCGGCAACTTCCTCAACAAGATGGGCGCCGACATTCGGGGTCTGGGCACATCTACCGTGTTCATTCGCGGAATGCGCAAGCTGCGCGCGGTCGACTATACGCCCATGCCCGACCGTCTGGTTGCCGGCACCATGATGATAGCTTGCGCAATTGCCGGCGGCGATGTCAGCTTGCGCAATATCGATCCTTCACATCTGCGCATCGTCAGCGCCAAGCTGGAGCAAATGGGCGCCGACATCAGCGCGGACGCGGACTCAATTCGCGTGCGGCGCAATCGCCATCGGCGCCTGAATCCGATCAATATCCAGACCCACCCCTACCCCGGCTTCCCGACTGATTTGCAGCCCTGCATGGCGGCGCTGTCCACACTCGCGGACGGCACGAGTTATATCCGCGAACGCATATTTGACAACCGCTACGACTACGTTGAAGCGCTGCTGCAGATGGGCGCTGACATTTTGATCAGCCAAAGCGATGTCTGTATCATCAAGGGCGTCGAGCGCATCAGACCCGCGCGCGTCAGCGCTGACAACATCCGCTCCGGCGCGACTGTGCTGCTTGCGGCGCTTGCGGCGGACGGCGTCAGCGTAATCGACAATGTCTACCAGATTGATCGCGGCTACGAAGCCATAGACGAGTTATTGAGCGCTTTGGGCGCCGATGTCACGCGCATTGAAACCCAGTTGGCGCCGCAGCCGGTTTGGTAGCCGCGGTCAGGCAGCGCGGGCTCCTTTTAATGTTGCGAGCAGGCGGGCGACTCACCGAGTCGTCCCTACCGATTTGGACGGGGAGCGGCTAGGGGTGGGTTAAGCTGCCCGCTGCCGCCTACAAGCGCTGAATCACGGCGGCCGCAAACTCGTCCGTTGAGACGCTCGCCTGGCCCGGGCTGGCGATATCAGCCGTCCGCAAGCCAGCGTCCAGGGCCGCGTCAATCGCGCTCTCGATCGCGCGCGCCTCGTCGTCCAAGCCCAGGCTGTAGCGCAGCAGCATGGCGGCGCTGAGAAACATGCCGACCGGGTTGGCTTTGCCTTGGCCGGCGATATCCGGCGCGGAGCCATGGACCGGTTCGTACAACCCAAATTGATCGGCGCGCAGCGAAGCCGACGGCAACATGCCCAGGCTGCCCGCCAAGACCGAGGCCTCGTCGCTCAAGATGTCGCCGAACATATTGCCCGCCACGATCACATCAAAGCTGCTCGGCCGCGTCAACAAGTGCATGGTCGCGGCATCGACGAGCAAGTGCTCCAGCTCAACATCACTGTATTCTTCATGCACATCGACTATCGTGCGCCGCCACAAGCGCATGGTCGCCAGCACATTGGCTTTGTCGACCGAGCACAATGTCTTGCGGCGGCCTTGCGCCGCGCGAAAAGCGACGGCAGCCACCTGCTCGACTTCGGCGCGGCTATAGCTCATCGTATCGTATGAAGTATCGCCATCGCCTTGCTCTTGCCGTTCGCCAAAATAGATGCCGCTGACCAACTCCCGCACAAACAGAATATCGACATCTTGCAGCAGTTCAGCGCGCAGCGGCGCGTGTTCGACCAATGCCGGATAGGTCTTCACCGGGCGCAGATTGGCGAACAGACCGAAGCGCTGGCGCAGTTCCAGCAAGCCACGCTCCGGCTGCACAGTCGCTGTCGGGTCGGACCATTTCGGGCCACCGACCGCGCCCAACAGAATGGCATCGGCCTTCTCGCAAATCTCAATCGTCGCTGCGGGAAGCGGATCGCCCGTCGCGTCTATCGCGATTCCGCCGATCAAGCCCTCCACAAATCTGAGGTCGTGACCATATTTCGCAGCGATTGCCGACAGAAGCTCAACCGACTTCGCTACGACTTCGGGCCCGATGCCGTCGCCGGGCAAGACTGCAATGGTCGCTTTCATTTTCGCCTCTTTCCATGTTAACAGCGGCGACAGAGCGCGGGCTGGTCGCCTGATTTCACGAACTGCGATATTTCACCTGTTGATGATCGCCGACAGTTGCGCTTCGCTCGCCTCGGCAACCGACAGGCCATACTCGACGCTGTCGACCAACGCCAGCCAACTGGCGCAGATGATGTCCGTTCCGGCCCCGACCGTGCTCCAGCGTTCGCTGCCATTGTACGAGTCGATCAATACTCGCGTCATCGCGCCGGTGGCGTTCTCGCTGTCGAGGATGCGCACCTTGTAATCCACCAACTGGATATCGCGGAGCGCGGGATATTTCGGCAGCAGCGCCTTGCGCAAGGCCAGGTCGAGCGCGTTTACGGGCCCGTTGCCTTCGGCCGCCGTATGCACGATATCGCCGTCGATATCCAGCTTGACCATCGCCTCGGCCAGCTGACCGCGGCCGCGCCGGTCTTCCACGATGACGGTAAAATCGAGCAGATTGAACAGCGGCTCATAAGCGGGGGAGGCGCGATGCAGGCGAACCGCCACCGAGGCCTCCGCGCCTTCAAACGAGAAGCCGCCGCTCTCCAGCTCTTTCACTTCGTTGAGCACCGACACGGCCTCGTCCGTCGAGACATTCAGCCCCAACTCCTCTGCCTTGCTCAGCAGATTGCCGCGGCCGGACAAGTCCGACACCAGGACGCGGGTCTCGTTCCCAACCAGTTCCGGCTCGATATGCTGGTAGCTGTCGACATTGCGGCGCATGGCCGCCACATGAATCCCGCCCTTATGCGCAAAGGCGCTCTTGCCGACATAGGGCAGATGCGTGTCCGGCGCCAGGTTCGCGATTTCGGCTACAGCGCGCGACAGATGCGTTAAGGTCGCCAAATTGCCGTCAGCGGCCAGACAGGGCACACCCATCTTGATGATGAGATCCGGGATGATGCTGCAGAGATTGGCGTTGCCACAGCGCTCGCCATAGCCGTTGATAGTGCCCTGCACGTGAACCGCCCCCGCCCGCACCGCGGCCAGCGAATTCGCCACAGCGACCTCGCCGTCGTTATGCGTATGAATGCCGAATTGAGCCTCGGGGAAGAGTTCATGCGCCCTGAAGACGAACTCCGCGATCTCCCAGGGCATTGAGCCGCCATTGGTATCGCAGAGTACGATGACGTCTGCGCCGCCCGCCGCGGCCGCCGCCAGCGTGTCGAAGCCATACTCCATATCCAGCTTGGCGCCATCGAAAAAATGCTCGGCATCGTAGATAACTTCTCTGCCCTGCCCCTTCAGGAAAGCCAGGCTGTCCTCGATCATCTTCAGGTTTTCGCCGGCGGTCGTTTGCAAGACATCCGTAACGTGAAGCATCGAGGTCTTGCCGACAACGGTCACGACCGGCGTGTTCGCCGCCACCACCGCCTTGAGATTGGGATCGTCCTCCGGCGCGATGCCTTTGCGGCGCGTCGAACCGAAGGCAGCAATCTTCGAGTGGCGAAGCTCTAATTCCCGCACTTGGTCAAAGTACATCACATCTTTGGGGTTGGAGCCGGGCCAGCCGCCCTCGATATAGTCGACGCCCAAATCATCAAGCAGGCGCGTGATATGCAGCTTGTCCGCGACTGAAAGGGAGATCCCCTCGCGCTGGCTGCCGTCTCGCAGCGTGGTATCGTAGATCGCGACTTTCGCTCGATTACTGGACATCCCTGGCCTCTCCGGTCGCCGCAGCGCGTTACGCCGTGGTCGCGACGCGTGGCGGATTCGCCGACTCGAATGCGAGAACTTCATCGTCGAGCGCCAACAAGTAGCCGAGCTGGTCCACGCCGTTGAGCAAGCAATACTTGGCGAATCCATCCAGCGGAAAACCCAGGGCGCGCCCGTCCGGCAGGGTCAAAGTCTGCGTTTCTACGTCAACGCTGACGCTGGCGCTCGGGTCTTCTTCGGCCAGGCTGAACAGCTGCCGCTGCGTTTCCTCGTCGACAATGATCGGCAGCAAGCCGTTCTTCAGCGAATTATTGCGAAAGATATCGGCGAAGTCCGTGCTGATTACCGCCTTGAAGCCGGCCCCAAGCAACGCCCAGGGCGCGTGCTCGCGGGAGCTGCCGCAGCCGAAATTGTTGCCCGCGATCAATACTGACGCGCCGCGATACTCCGGCTGATTTAGAATGAACTCGGGATTGGGCGTCTCGCCGTCTTCCAGGTAGCGCCAGTCGCAGAAGGCGGCTTTGCCCAAGCCTTCCTTGTCCGTCACTTTGAGGAAGCGCGCCGGAATGATCTGATCGGTGTCAATATCGTTTACTGGAATGGCGACGATGCTGCCTTCAATGTGTCGCAGTTTGTCCATCGTGGTCTCCTCAAGCGGTAGAAGCGAATTATGCACGCACTAGAATGACGGGCAGCGGGCGACTCGCCGAGTCGCCCCTACAGAGAAGAGGCGAGCATGGCGCGCGGATCCGTTACCGAACCGGCCACTGCCGATGCCGCGGCCGTCAGCGGGCTGGCCAGGAAAGTCCGGCCGCCCTTGCCCTGCCGCCCTTCAAAGTTGCGGTTGCTGGTCGATACAGCGTACTGGCCGGGTTCAAGCTGGTCGCCATTCATAGCGATGCACATCGAGCAGCCGGCTTCGCGCCATTCAGCGCCCGCCGCGCGGAAGATCTCATGCAAGCCCTCGCTCTCCGCCTGCTTCTTCACCTGCTGCGAGCCCGGCACCACCATCATACGAACGGAATCGGCCACCTTGCGGCCTTGCATAAACTGCGCCGCCTGCCGCAGGTCCGTAATGCGCGAGTTGGTGCAGCTGCCGATGAAGACGACATCGATGGCTTGCCCCAGCAGATGCTGGCCGGGCCGCAGGTCCATATAGCTCAACGCCTTCTCCAGCGCGATCCGCTTGTTGACGTCGCGCTCGTCTTCCGGCGCAGGCACAGCCGCGTTGATGGGCATACCCATGCCGGGATTGGTGCCGTATGTGATCATCGGAATCAGTTCATCGGCGCGCAAGGTGATTTCCTGGTCGAATTCCGCGCCGTCATCGGTCGGCAGTTCCCGCCAGCTCGCGACCGCGGCCTCCCAGTCGGCGCCCTGCGGCGCATGCTCGCGGCCTTGAATATACTCAAATGTAGTCTCGTCCGGCGCAACCATGCCGGCGCGCGCGCCACCCTCGATCGACATATTGCAGACGGTCATCCGCCCTTCCATGCTCAGGCTGCGGATCGCTTCGCCGCGATATTCGAAGACATGACCGGTGCCGCCGCCGATGCCGATTCGCGCGATCACCGCCAGAATGATGTCCTTGGCGGTGACGCCTTCGCCCAGCCTGCCCTCTACATTGACCGCCATGGTCCTGGGGCGGTTTTGCAGCAGCGTCTGCGTCGCCAGGACGTGACCCACTTCGCTAGTGCCGATGCCGAACGCCAGCGCGCCAAACGCGCCGTGCGTGCTGGTGTGGCTGTCGCCGCAAACGATGGTCATGCCCGGCTGCGTCAGCCCCTTTTCCGGGCCGATCACATGCACGATGCCTTGATGCTCATCGCCCAGGGCGTACATCGGTATACCAAAGTCGGCACAGTTTTTCGTGAACGTGTCGAGCTGTTTGGCGGCCATCGCGTCCGCCACCGGTATGATGCCCAGTTCGTTTCTGGGCGTGGTCGGCGTGCTGTGGTCCATCGTGCCTATCGTTTGATCGGGACGGCGCACCTTCAAGCCGCGCTCGCGGATCATCGAAAACGCCTGCGGCGACGTCACCTCGTGCACGAGGTGCAAGTCGACATAAAGTACTGCCGGCGCGTCGTCGCTCTGCTCGCGCACGATATGCGCGTTCCAGACTTTTTCGAAAAGCGTGCGCCGCTTGCCATTCTGGGTCATCACAAATTCCTCATCACTGACCTATACGATTAGGATGAACTCAAGCCGACGACAGCCACTTCGCCTTCCGGCGCTCTATCGCCCAGGCCCATGCTCGATATCATGCGATTGAGCGCCGCGACATAAGCCTTGACGCTGGACACGACAATATCGCTGTCGGCGCCGTATCCGCCAAAGGTGCGCGGGCTGCCCTCGGGCCGGATCCGCACGGTCACTTCGCCCAGCGCATCGATGCCCTCGGTGACGCTATGCACGTTAAATTCCAGCAGCTCATTGGGCGCGTTGATGACCTGGTCTACCGCCCGATACGAGGCGTCGACCGGGCCCGTCCCAACAGCGGAAACAACGGACTCCACGCCGTCCTGGTCGAGCATTTTCACAGTGGCGGTGGGCAGACCCATCGTGCCACAGACGACTTGAATGTCTACCAGCCGGAAGTGGTCCTCCGGTTTGTGCGCCGCTTCATCGGCCACCAGCGCTTCCAGATCGGCATCGGTGACCGACTTCTTCAAATCCGCCAGCTCCTTGAAGCGCCGGAAGACATCCATGAGCTCATCGCCCTCGACCTCATAGCCCAGTTCGCGCAGACGCACGCGCAAGGCGTGGCGCCCGCTGTGCTTGCCCAGGACCAGCTTGCTCTGCGTCAAGCCGACGTCTTCCGGCGTCATGATTTCAAAGGTCTCGGCATTCTTGAGAACGCCGTCTTGGTGGATGCCGGATTCATGCGCGAAGGCGTTGGCGCCGACGATCGCTTTATTCGGCTGCACGGGCATGCCCATGTAGTTGCGAACCAGGCGGCTTGTCTTCATGATCTGCGTCGAGTCGATATTCGTGCGCAGACCGTAGAAGGCTTTGCGCGTATGGATGGCCATCACGACTTCTTCCAGGCTGGTGTTGCCGGCGCGCTCGCCGATGCCGTTGATCGTGACTTCCACCTGGCGCACGCCGCGGGTCAGCCCGGCCAGCGTATTGGCCGTGGCCAGGCCCAGGTCGTTGTGGCAATGCACCGACCAAATCACGCCGCTGCCGCGCCCGGCGCCCGGCGTCTCGTTGATTAGCATTTCCAAGGTGTCCGCCCACTCGCTGGGCATGACATAGCCGACCGTGTCCGGGATATTCAAGGTGGTGGCGCCGCACTCGACCGCTGCGGCGCACGCTTGGATCAAATACTCGGTATCGGTGCGCCCGGCATCCATCGGGCTGAATTCCACATCATCGCAGAGGCTCTTGGCCAGTGTGACCGCGTCGCGAATCCGCTCCAGCCCTTCTGCCTGGTCAATGCGCAGCATCGCCAGATGGCTCGGTGATGTGCCGAGGAAGGTATGGATGCGCGGTTTGGCCGCTTCCTTGACGCCATCCCAGGCCGTGAGAATATCACTGTCGACCGCGCGCGCCAGGCCCGCGACCGTCGGTCCGTCAATCGTGCCGACCTCGCGAGCGATTCGCTGCACCGCCTTGAGATCGTCGGGCGACGCGGCTGGGAAGCCAGCCTCGATGACGTCAACGCCCAAGCGCGAGAGCTGCCGCGCGATCTCCAGCTTTTCGGCGCTGGACAGGGTCGCGCCCGGGCTCTGCTCGCCATCGCGCAGGGTGGTGTCGAAGATGATGACCGTATTATCGTCGTAAGTTCGCGTGACCATTGGCAGGTTTTCCTTTATTTGATCGAATCAGATCGGGAATGCTGTACAACCGGCGCAAGCCAGTAAGACCATCCTCAGCCATACAGTCGCCTCCCTTCGTCGATTCGTCTCGCGCGGCAAAGGCGCGATAGTCCTGCGCGTCAGTCCTGCTGTTTGATGTTCTTGGCATCCAGGAAGGGCATCATCTGGCGCAGGTCGGCGCCTACCTTCTCCAGCAGCAAGTCATGCTCGCGTTGCCGGCGCGCGTTAAAGTTGGGCCGGCCCTGCCTGTTCTCTTCAATCCAGTCGCGAGCGAACTCGCCATTTTGGATGCGCTGCAATACGCCCGCCATCTCTTCCTTCACCGACTCCTCGAATTGATCGCCGGTGACGTATCCGCCCTGCTCGGCCGTATTGCTGACGCTGTACCACATGTAACTCAGCCCGCCTTCGTAGAGCAGGTCGACAATCAGCTTGAGCTCGTGCAGGCACTCGAAATAGGCGATCTCGGGCTGATAGCCGGCTTTGACGAGCGTCTCGAAGCTGGCGCGGATCAGCGCGGTAACGCCGCCGCAGAGCACGACCTGTTCCCCGAACAGGTCGGTCTCGGTTTCTTCCTTGAAGGTCGTCTCGATGACGCCGGCGCGCGTGCAGCCGATCGCTTTGGCGTAGGCCAGCGCAGTCGCTGTCGCGTTGCCGCTGGCGTCTTGCTCTATGGCGATCAAGCCCGGCGTGCCGGCGCCTTCGGTGAAGACCTCGCGCACGCGATGGCCCGGCGCTTTGGGCGCGATCATGGCGACATCGACTGACGCCGGCGGCACAATCTCTTTGAAGTGAATGTTGAAACCGTGGGCAAACATGAGCATCGCGCCCGGCTTCAGATTCGGCGCAATATGCTCGTCATAAACCGCGCCCTGCCGGGTGTCCGGAATCAGCACCATGACGATGTCGGCTTGCCGGGTCGCCTCGGCCACAGTGAAGACCTGCAAGCCGTCAGCTTCTGCTTTTGCCTTGCTCTTGCTGCCTTCATGCAAGCCGATGATTACACGCTGGCCGCTGTCGCGGGCGTTGAGCGCATGCGCGTGGCCCTGGCTTCCGTAGCCGATTACCGCAATCGTCTTGCCTCCGAGCAAGGACAAATCCGCGTCTTGATCGTAATAGAGCGTCGCCATCTAGCTTACCTCTCCTGAGTTGAGTGAATAGATGTTTTCGCGACCTGCTGCGCAGCCGCAATTCATGCTATACGATTCTCCCGTTGCCGCCGCGCGCTTTTTCAACGGCTTCAAGCAATTGACGGCGATTGATGAATGTCGTATCGTGGATGCGCGTGCCCCGCCCCATCGACACCACGCCGGTGCGAATCATCTCCACGATGCCGGTCGGGCGCACTTCCTCGATAAACTGTTCAAGGATCGTTTCCGTTCCCACCATTTCGATTATCGCAACCTCGGGCCCGACGTCTACGATGCGCGCCGGATAGCGGTCGCAGATTTCTGTGATGGTATTGCGCGAGTCCGCGTCGTCATTGCGCACTTTGATCAGCGCCAGGTCGCGCTCGATGTGCGGTTCATTGTCCAGTACGCGCACGTCAATCACGTTGACCAGCTTCTGCAGATTGGCGGCGATCTTCATGGCGTATTCGGGGCCCGCCACGACGCGAATGGTCATGCGCGAAATATGGGGCCGGTGCGTCCGGCCGACGGTGAGGCTATCGATGTTGAAAGCGCGGCGGCGGAACATGCTCGCGATGCGATTCAGAACGCCGGGCTCATTCTCGACCAGCGCCACAACGGTCACTTTGTTTTCCGACTTTGCTTCAGCCATCATAATTCTCCTGGTTTAGGCCGGCGCTTCATGTCGTGCAAATCCGCGCCGGCGGGCACCATCGGGTAAACCATCTCTTCTTTCTCGACCACGAATTCGATCAGCGTCGGGCCGTCGATGCCGCGCGCAAATTGCACGGCGTCTTCAATCTCCTCGCGCCGCGTTACGAGTCGATTGGGGATGTCGTAGGCATCGGCCAACTTGCAGAAATCGGGATTCACCATCGGCGTCGCCTGATAGCGCTTTTCGAAAAATAGCTCCTGCCACTGCCGCACCATACCCAGGAAGTTGTTATTGATGATAGCGATGTTGACGTTAATGTTTTCTTGCTTGGCGGTCGCTAATTCGCACAAGGTCATCTGGAAACCGCCATCGCCGACGATTGCCCAGATTTCTTCATCGGGCTTGCCGAACTTCGCGCCGATGGCCGCGGGAAAGCCGAAGCCCATCGTGCCCAGCCCGCCGCTGGTCAGCAAAGTCGCCGGCCGCTGATGCGGGTAGTACTGCGCCTCCAGCATCTGATGCTGGCCCACGTCGGTAACCGTGATGGCGTCGCCGCCGGTCAAGCGCCAGATATCGTTGATCACTTGCGCTGTCAACAAGCGGCCCGGCGTCTCGTAATTCAGTATGTCGCGCTCGCTGGAATCTTCCAGCCAGTCGCGAATCTGGCGAATCCAGTCGGGATGGGACTTCTGTTGCAGTTTCGGCAGCAACTGCGTCAAGACCGTCTTCAAGTCGCCGGCGATGCCGACATCCGCCTTTACATTCTTGTTGAGTTCCGAGCGGTCGATATCGACATGAATTTTGCGCGCGTTTACAGCGTAGGTCTTCAAGTTGCCCGTGACGCGGTCATCAAAGCGCATGCCCAACGCGATGAGCAGATCGGCCTCTTGAATAGCCAAATTTGACGATGCTTCACCGTGCATGCCCATCATGCCAATCACCAGCGGATGATCCTCCGGCATGGCGCCCTTGCCCAACAGCGTCAGCGCGACCGGAATCTGCGCGCGCTCCGACAGCTCTCGCAGTTCATTCATCGCGCCTGACATCGTGATGCCATGCCCGGCAAGGATAATCGGGCGCTCCGCCTCGGCGATGAGCCGCAACGCGCCGTCAATCTCGTGCGTCCGCGCCGCCGACGGCGGATGATAGCCAGGCAGCACAATATCCGCTTCCGGATAAACGAACTCGATTTCGGCATTCTGAACGTCTTTGGGCACATCAACCAGAACCGGGCCCGGCCGCCCGGTGCGCGCGATGTGGAAGGCCTCCTTCATGGTGTAGGCCAGCTCATTGACATCTGTCACCAGGTAGTTGTGCTTGGTGATCGGCAGGGTGACGCCGGTTACATCCGTCTCCTGAAATGCGTCGGAGCCAATCGCCGGGATCGGCACCTGGCCAGTGATCGCCACCATGGCGGAAGAATCCATCATCGCCGTCGCCAGGCCGGTCACCAGATTGGTCGCGCCGGGGCCGCTGGTCGCGATGCAAACGCCGACCTTGCCCGTAGCGCGGGCGTAACCGTCGGCCATGTGGGACGCGCCTTGTTCGTGGCGCACAAGGACGTGATGAATGCGGTCGTCATATTTCGCCATCGCATCGTAGGTCGGCAAGATCGCGCCGCCCGGATAGCCAAACATGACATCAACGCCTTCCCGCAACAGGCATTCCATGATGATTTCCGAACCTTTGAGTTTCATCATCGCCTCCCGATTCTCGCGCCTCTGCTCTAGCTTGTCAGCCGTTTACGCGCGTCAGCCACTCATGCCGGTCCGGCGCCTCGCCGGCAGTGATGGCGAAGAAGTCGCGCTGCAAGGCTTCCGTTAGCGGCCCGCGCCCGCCACAGCCAATCTTTATGCGATCGACTGACTTGACCGGCGTGACCTCGGCCGCGGTCCCGGTGAAGAAGATCTCATCGGCCATGTACAGCATCTCGCGCGCCACGGGCTGGAAGCGCACCTCCACGCCCAGATCCGCCAGCAAAGTCAAGGCGCTGTCGCGCGTGATGCCCATAAGAATCGAAGACCAGGCGCCCGGCGTATACACGATGCCATCCACGATGACAAAGATATTCTCGCCCGCGCCTTCGCTGACATAGCCGTTGACATCCAGGGCGATGCCTTCCTGGAAGCCGTTGTCGTGTGCTTCCATGCTGACGAACTGGCTGTTGACGTAATTTCCGCCCGCCTTCACGAGCGCCATGTGGGTATCCGGCGCCATTCGCCGGAAGGAGCTGATCTGGACGTCCACGCCTTGCTCAATGGCCTCCGCGCCGAGATAGCGTCCCCACTCCATCGTGAAGATTACCGTTTCGGTGGTCGTCCGGCCGCGCCCTTCCAAGCCAAGCGCGCCCGACCCGCGGAAGATAATCGGACGGATATAACAGGAGGCGTGTCCGTTGCGCCGCACAGTCTCGACGATCGCCGCGTCAAGCGCATCGGCGTCGTGATCGTGATTGATTCGCATAACGCGCGCGCCTTGCAGCAGCCGCTCCGTGTGCTCGCGCAGGCGGAAGACCGCCGGGCCTTCCGGCGTATCGTAAGCGCGGATGCCCTCAAACACGCTTGATCCGTAGTGGAGCGCGTGGGCGCTAACGTGCACCGTAGCGTTTTCCCACTTTACAAATTCGCCATCGCGCCAAATCCATTCAGCCGTCATGTATTCGTCCTTTGCCTGTCGCAATACTCAGCCAATAAACTAAAAAGCCCCCCTTGGCTTGGGAGGCTCTCGATTGCTGTTCTTCGCGCGCATTCGCCGTCCAAGCCCTTACAGTCCACTGATAATCCCGAGGACAATGACAAGGAGGAGAATAATGATCGCGTTGCTTCGGTTGCTGCGCACGGCGCGCCCCAAACAATTTCATCTAGCCTGGAGAGACTAGCGAATAACGTCCAAGCTGTCAAGTGACTGAAGACAATCCGCCAATCGCAGCAGAACTTTCGTGCATAGTGACGGAAAAGCCTTTAGCACAATGCACAATTACCGCGCCAGCAGCGCCTTGGCGCGCTCAATCTGCGCTCTCAGGGCGGCCGGCGCGGTACCGCCGAAAGACTCGCGCTGCTCCACCGAGCGCCTGTAGTCGAAGACCGTCGCGACGTCTTCGGCAAAAGAACTGCTTGCGCCCTGCAGGGTGTCCAGCGACAACTCAGACATATTCACGCCCTTTTCGGAAGCAATGCGCACGACAGCGCCGACAAGGTGATGCGCCTGGCGGAACGGCAATCCCTTTTTCACCAGGTAATCGGCCAGGTCGGTCGCCAGCAAGTCCTCGCTTAGCGCCGCAGACATGGCTTCGGCGTTGATGCCCAGACTAGCCACGCTGGCCGTGATCACCGGCAACAGGCGATACATGGTCTCAAGCGAGTCGATTAGCGCTTCTTTGTCTTCCTGCAAGTCTTTGTTGTAACCGCTGGGAAGGCCCTTCAAGGTTGTCAGAAAGCCAGTCAGATTGCCAATCAGCCGCCCAGTCTTGCCACGCATCAACTCCATCGGGTCGGCGTTGCGCTTTTGCGGCATCAAGCTGGAGCCGGTGCTGTAGCGGTCGTCCAGCGTGATGAAGCCAAAAGCCGGATTCGAATAGATCAGGATGTCCTCGGCCAGCCGGCTAAGGTGAATAGCGCAGAGCGAAATCACATAGAGCAGGTCGGCGACGAAGTCTCTATCGCTGACGGCATCCAGGCTGTTCTCGCTGGCGCGTTCAAAGCCCAGGTCAGCGGCGATCTGCTGCCGGTCGACCGGGAAGGGATTCCCCGCCAGCGCGCCCGAGCCCAACGGGCATTCCGCCATGCGTTCCCGCGCCGCGCGCAGACGGTGCAAATCGCGCTCCAGCATCCAGAAGAAACTCATCAGCCAGTGGGCGGCGCTTATCGGCTGCGCCGGCTGCATGTGGGTGAAACCTGGCAGAACCGTCTCGCAATTCTCTTCGGCGACAGCGACCAGCGCCGCCTGCAGCCGTCGCAGCTCGCCCGCCAGGTTATCCGCCGCGCGCATAGACCACAGCCGGAAATCGGTCGCCACCTGGTCATTGCGGCTGCGTCCGGTGTGCAGCTTACCGCCGACATCGCCGATGATCTCGATGAGCCGCCGCTCCACGGCTGTGTGTATGTCTTCATCGCCCTCGGCGAACGCAAAGGCGTCGGTATCGAATTCCCGCATCACTTTACGCAGCCCGCCAATAATGCTCTCCGATTCGGCCCGAGTGATGACGCCGGCATCGGCCAAAGCGCGCGCGTAGACGATGCTGCCTTCGATGTCCTCGGCATACAGCATATGATCGAATTCGATGCTGTCGTTGAGCGCGCGCAGGTCGGCGTCGCTCGCCTGGCTGAATCGTCCGCCCCAAAGGCTCATGCTTTCGTCCCCGGCTTCGGCGCTCAGTCGCGCTTGAAACGGCTATAGTCCGGACGCGTGTATTCAGTGAGCGCGCCACCCTCAACTTCGAGCATCGCCTCGACCTTGATGGGCAAGCCGAAGAGTTGAATAAATCCGTGCGCGTCTTGCTGATTGTAGACGTCCTCTTCGCCGAAGGAGGCGTAATCTTCCCGATATAAACTGTAGGGGCTTTTGCGGCCGGCCACGATGATATTGCCCTTGTAGAGTTTGAGCCGGACGATACCGGTAACCGCCTCTTGCGTCACCGTCACGAAGCCGTCCAGCGCCTCGCGCAGTTTGCTGTACCACATGCCGTTGTAGACCAGCTCCGCGTATTTAGGCGCAACCATGTCCTTGTACTGCATTGTATGTTTGTCGAGGCAAATGCTCTCCAGGAGCTGATGCGCGCGATGCACGATTGTGCCGGCCGGGGTCTCGTATACGCCGCGGCTCTTCATCCCGACCAGGCGATTTTCGACGATATCCGTGCGGCCGATGCCGTGCCGCCCGCCCAGCTTGTTGAGCGCGACAAAGAGTTCCACCGCGCTCAGTTCCTCGCCATTCAGACTGACGGGATTGCCGCGCTCAAAGCCGATTTCGATGTATACGCCTTCGTCAGGCGCGTCCTCGGGGGCGCTAGTCAACTGGTACATCAAGTTCTCGGGTTCGTTCCAGGGGTTCTCCAACAGGCCGCCTTCGTGCGAGAGATGAAAGATATTGCGGTCGCGGCTGTAGATGTCTTTCTCGGTATGAGAAACCGGCACGCGGAACTCTTCCGCATAAGCCAGCGCGTCTTCCCGGCCGCGGATATCCCATTCGCGCCAGGGCGCAATCGTCTTCAGCTTCGGGTTCAGCGCCATGGTCGAGACTTCGAAGCGGACCTGGTCGTTGCCTTTGCCGGTACAGCCGTGGGCGACCGCGTCAGCCTGCTCCAGCGCGGCGATCTCCACCATGTGTTTGGCGATCAGCGGCCGCGCGAATGAAGTGCCCAGCAGGTACTCCCGCTCGTAAACGGCGCCGGCGCGCAAGGTTGGGTATACAAAGTCGGTCAAGAATTCTTCGCGCAAGTCGCGCACGTACAGCTTCGACGCCCCGGAGGCGATCGCCTTTTCTTCCAGGCCGTCCAATTCCTCTTCTTGCCCCAGGTCGGCGCAGAAGCACACGACTTCGCAACCGTAGTTGTTTCTCAGCCAAGGCACGATGACCGAAGTATCGAGCCCTCCGCTATACGCCAACACCACTTTCTTGACTTCCGCTGCATCCATCGCTCTGCCCCGTCTTGTGCATCACTATAAGCGGCCTAGTTTACGCGAAGATTCAAGATTTGGAAGTGGATGGTCGCGCAGGCGCGCGGAAATCGACGGCAATCAGCGCGCAGGCCGCCTTGTGAAGGGCGCGCCGCGCCGCTACAATGCGTCAATGACTAGCGACGGGCACTAAAGACGGGGATTGTGATGACGACTGTTGAGCAATTGAGGAATCTGCGAGACCAGAAGTCGCGTCCGCATTTGGAACAGTACGCGCCGGTGTGGCTTTTGCGCGAGGATGTCTTCGCTGAAGACGAATCGATCCAGTTTCACGTCTTGTTCCAGCATAACTTGCACGGCTGGGTCAACCGACGTTACCGCTACGACGGCTTCAACGACACGCTCTATCACAAAGGGCAGACGCAAGTGTCGGAGGACGAAGCGCTTGAGTTGATGGCCGAGGCGCCCTACATTGAAGCGCGCGTCGCGGATGTCCCCAACGCTTACGGGGGCTAGGCGTTCTTCAGCGCTTGATCCGCGACTTCGTCGAAAACTCGCATAAGCCGGCGCGCGATCTCGGACCAGGCGTAAGTCTTGGCGTGGCGCGAGGCGCTCATGCCCATGGACGCCGCTCGGGACGGGTTGCTGAGCAGTTGAATGACGCAATCGGCCAGCGAAATGGGTTCGCGGGCCGGAATGTGAAAGCCCGTCTCCTGATCCCGCACCAGGAATTGCAGGCCTCCGACTTGAGAGGCGATCACCGGCGTGCCCGTTGACATCGCTTCCAGCGCCACCATGCCAAATGACTCGTAATCCGAGGGCATGACAACCGCCGTCGCCGCCGCATAATAGCGCGGCAATTCCGACTGTTCCTTGGCGCCGACAAAGCTAACCAGCGAATCAATGCCCAGCTTGACGCTCATTGACTGCAGGCGATTCATTTCGCGGTCATCGCCGCGGTTCGGGTCTCCGCCGACTATCATGAAGTGCAGACGTCGCAGCATGGCCGGCTCGCGCTCGCGCAGAACATGCAGCGCTTCCAGGATCGTATCCACGGCCTTTAGCGGCTCAATCCTGCCGACGAACAGCAACATATGCCCGTCCGACGGCAAGCCCAGCGACTCGCGAGCGTCGCGGGCTGACATGCCGCCCTGAAACTGCCCGGCATTGACGCCGGGTGGAATCACCGAGATCTGCCGGCGCGATGCGCGATAAAGCCAGCGCAACTGCGCCTGCTCCGCGGGCGTAGCGGCGATAATGCGATCCGCTGACCGCAAGATCTGCAGCTCAGTCATTATCCGCAGGTCCGGCTGATAACCGGCGCTGACTTCGATTCGTTTCTTCATGTGGCCCAGCGTGTGGTACATGTGGACGAAGCGTGTGCCCCAGGCCTCTTTGAGCTTCGCCGCCACCCAACCGCTCAGCCAGTAATGGCTGTAGACGATGTCGTAGCGCAGGTTGCGCAATGTGGCGAAGGCCATTAGCGCGGCCGTGAACTCCGACAGATGCTCGTAATGCTCTTCCGGCGTCCACGGCAACAGCGGCCCCGCCTTCAAATAGACGACGCGGACATTTTCGCCGATCGATGTATCAACTTTGGGGTCCAGCTCGTGAGAGCGCCGCGTGAAGATATCGACGAGTAATCCCTGCCGGCCCAGCTCGCGCGACAATTCGCGGATGTACACATTCATCCCGCCAGTTTTCGCGCCGCCCATCGGCGCCAGCGGGCTGGTATGGACAGAGATGAGCGCAATCCTGCTGACGGGCATTCTCACTCCGCGATAGCCGGCGCTTCTAGCTCGCTCTGATGTTCATCACCGGGTTGTCGCGGCCGCCCATCCGGTATTTGTAGGCTTCATCGCCGCGCAGAAAATCGTAGTGTTGGTAGCCCTGCTCGATCGCGTGCCGAATGCTGTAAGCCAGCAAAACGATGCCGGGGCTGAGGTCGGCATAATCCCGATGATCGTGCCCCGAGTTGTACACCATGACGCGGTCGCCATAGATGAAGTTGATGTAGGCGGCCGCGCGTTCGTCGTCTACTGTCAGAAACTTCATTTGCAGCCAGCCGCGTTCCTGCAGCAAGGGCACGATGCTGCGGAAAAAGCGCAAATTATTGTCGTCATTCAGAAACGCTTCTTTTTCCGGGTCGCTTGCGGCCATCAACCGGACGAAGTGAGCGGTTTCTTCGTCCAGGTTATGTTGACCGTTGACGATATACCAGTCTATCGCCTTCTCGCTGCCCTGCGCGCGCCTGATCTTGCGCCGCAATTCATGCCGCTGCTTCTTGTCCAGCATGCGCAGGTAACCGGCCCAATCCGCGGGCAGCTCGATAATCGGGCAAACTTCTTGCTGCTCCACATCTGCCCTGAAGCCGCGCGCCTCCAATAGCCCCGGCAACATGCGCCGTGTGGGCGAGTCGTAGGGGATATTGCAGAAATCAAGCGCGTCGAATTCGTCGCGCCGCGCCGCAAAGTAGTCGGCAAAGGCGGCGTAAACAGCGTTCAGATGTTGCGCGTCCACAATAAAGTCAAGGTAATCCGTGACGTCGACGCAACCGATGATCTGAAGGGTGCGCCGACCGTCGGTCTCCGAAAGAAATAGCGGCGCGATGCCGATAAGCTGCCCATCTTGATGACACGCCAGTACACGCAAGTCGCCGGGACGATACGCGTTCCACCAGGTTACCTGCCACTCCCAAGTGTAAAAGACATGATTCACTGGCGCGCGCCGCAATAGCGGGTTCCACGCCGGGCGCAGCGCATCAAAGGCCGAATCGTCGGTGTAGACTGTAATCTCCACGCCAGGCCTGTCTCCTCTTCAATTCACCGGCTTGCCTTGCCCTAAGTGAGACAGCATGTGCTGGCTGATTCTTACATCCGCTAACGGCTGCCGGCTCACGCTGAAGTCGCCTTCGGTGTTGAGGGATTGTTGCCCCAATCCGTCCAGGATCCGTCATAAAGCCGCAAATTATCAGCCCCGGCGATTTCCATCGCCAGCATGCCAACGGTAGCCGATACCCCGGAATTGCAATAGAGCACGGTATCTTTCGCCTGTAGATCAATCCCGAGCTTCGCCAGTTCTGCGCGCACTTCGTTAGCCGGCTTCACGGTCTTGTCATCGGCGAGCATCAACTGCCAGGGCGCGCTAATCGCGCCGGGAATATGCCCGGCTGTGTTGGCGCGCGACGTCTCCCCGGCGTATTCAGCGGGCGAGCGCACATCAATCAGCTGCATGTCCCCCGCGGACAGCCCCGCCAGTATGTCGTCCGCGTTCGCAATTAAACGCGCGTCGACCCGTGTTTCAAAGACTGTCGGCTCAAATTGCGGGACAGCCGTCGAAACCGGGCGCCCTTCCGCCAGCCAACGTTCCCAGCCACCATCGAGCACGCGCGCATCGCTGTGACCGTAGTAGCGCAAGGCCCAGCGCATCCGGCCGGCCAACATGCTCGCCAGGTTGTCATAAACGATGACTCGATGATCTTTGCCGATTCCCAGGCGCGACATCAGCGCGGCAAATTTCTCGGGCGCCGCGATGTCATTTGATGGCGAGCCCGGTTCGACGATGTCGACCAGCCAGTCCACAAACTGGGCGTTGGGGATATGCGACGCCTTGTATCCGGCCGCATCGCTGAGGTAGTGTGGCGGCGGTTCTGTCGGCGGCAGCACTTTACCGCGCAATTCCACAATCCGCAGCTTCTCGTCTTGCAGATGCTCTTCCAACCAGGCTGTTGAAACCAGCGGCGATTGCATAATGTCCATCCCCTCCCAGACCGCGTGAACTTCCACTAAGTGTACTCAGTAATGAGCATCCTGGCGAGATTTGCCCTATTTCCCCTCGTCCGCCGAGTCAGATATAATCCAAGCGAACAGGAATGTCATCCGCAAATCTGCGCCCGAAACGCACGCGGCGCAACGAAAGTCGGTCATGAAAAAACGAATTCGCGGACTGAAGCGGTCCGTATTCCTGCTGGATTTCGACTTGTATCGCGTCCGCGTGCCGATACGAAACTATGACGGCCAGCACTTGAGTGTCATCGATCTGCACCCTCAGGACGTGGATTCTACGATCGTGTTTCAGCACGGATTCGCCGGCGTGGCCGAATCCTGGGAGCACCAGTTGGCGCATTTCGCCAGCGAGTATCGCGTGATTGCCCCGGATCTGCGCGGGCACGGGCAAAGCGACGCGCCTCACAGCCAGTACTCCATGTCGGAACTGGTGGAAGACATGCGCGATGTTCTTGACGCCTTGGGGGCTCCGGAAAAGATCGTCCTCGCCGGCCATTCTTTTGGCGGCGCCGTCTGCATCGAATTCGCCCAGGCCTATCCCGAGCGAATCGACAAGCTGATTCTGGTTGCTTCCGCCGGCGAGTATCCGCTTCCAAGGTTCGCCTCGCTGCTATTCAGGATTCCCGTGCATATCGCGCTCCCGTTTTGGCGTTACCGCCGCAAGTGGGATGCCGAATACCACGCGCTGAAGAACATGTTCTTGCACAGCATGCATGGCTGGCAAGCCTGGTCGCAACTGCGCGACATCAAAATGGATACGCTTGTCATCACGGGCGAGCGGGACAATTACTTCCCGCGCTACGTCTACGACGATGTCGCCAAGCTGATTCCCGGCGCGATAGTGGAAGACGTCGGCTCGGCCAAGCACAAAGTACAGCTGGAGCGACACGATGCCGTAAACCGCGCCATTGAACGCTTCGTCAAGACATCGAAACGCTCATCCTGGCGTTCAATTTCCGCGGTTGACGCGCTGTCCGAAGGGCGCCCGTGGCTGGGGCACTACGACACCGACACGGCGCACACCATACCCATTCCGCATCAACCCCTGTTCCGCTTCCTGGAGAGCGCCGCTGACTGGGCGCCCCGGCGCGTCGCCACAGTCTTTTATGGCAAAACCCTGACCTACCGGCAATTGGAAGCCAGAACCAACCAGTTCGCGCGCGGGCTGCGCGATATTGGAATAAGCGCCGGCGATCGCGTGCAAATCGTGCTGCCGAACACGCCGCAATTCATAATCGCTTACTACGCCGTCTTGAAGCTGGGGGCGGTGGTTGTGCTGTCAAATCCGGACGCCAACGCCGAACTGATCGTCAGCCACTCCCGCGAGACGGCGGCCAAGGTGCTGGTCACGCTCAGCGCCTTCAGCAGACTGGCGAAACTCATACAAACGTCGGCCGATGTTCAGGCCCTGATCTTTACCGGTATCGGCAAACACGTGACAACCAGCAGCGATTCGGCCTTTGGCAGGCACAAGCATCCGACCGATGAGGACGAAAAGCTGGCGCGGCAAATCGGACGATTCATGACCGAGATCATGGCGGATCAAGATGTCGAGCCGCCGGGCGTTGACGTGGCGCCGGGCGACCTTGCGGTCATTTCCTACACCAGCGGCACGACTGGACGGCCGCGCGGCGTCTGCCTGAGCCATCGCAACCTCGTGGCCAATGCGCTGCAGACCCGGCATTGGATGAAAGAAATCGTCTATGGCCAGGAAGTCGTTCTGGCAGCGGTTCCATTTGAGCACAGCTACGGCATGACCGCCGCCATGAACTTGCCCATTCTGATCGCGGCCAAGATTGTGATCATCTCGGTATTCGAACTCAAGCAAGTTCTGGAACAGATCCGTCGTTACAAACCAACGCTTTTCCCCGGCGTGCCCTCCATGTTCACGCTAATCAATCAGGCGAAAAATGTCCGCAGCTATGGGCTGTCGTCGATAAAGGCCTGTATCAGCGGCGCCGCGCCCTTGCCGGTTGAAGTACAAGAGGCCTTCGAGAAACTGACGCGCGGCCGGCTCGTCGAAGGCTACGGGCTGACGGAAGCGGCGCCGGTCACGCATTCCAATCCGCTTTTCGGCTTGCGCAAGGTCGGTTCGATCGGCGTGCCGCTGCCAAACACCGACGCCAAGATCGTTGATCTCTTGACCGGGCAAGACTTGCCCGCGGGCCAGGTCGGTGAATTGATTGTGCGCGGGCCGCAAGTCATGCAAGGATATTGGCGCGAGGACGGCAACGAAGAGTCGGTAGTGAGGGATGGCTGGCTGCACACCGGCGATGTCGCGGTCATGGACGCCGACGGGTACTTCAAGATTATCAGCCGCAAACGAGATACGATCTTCACCGGCGATTACAGCGTTTATCCGCGCGATGTCGAAGAAGTTCTGTACGAACACAACAAAGTGCTGGAAGCGGCGGTCGTCGGCGTCGGCCATGAAGACGGCAGTCAGCGCATCAAGGCCTTCGTGGTGCCGCGGCCGGAAAGCCGCCTCTCGAAAGAGGAATTGCTGGCGCTGTGCAGGCGCCGGCTTGAAGCTTACGCCGTGCCCTGGGAAATCGAGTTTCGTCAAGCGTTGCCGCGTTCGTTCATCGGGAAAGTGCTGCGCCGCGCGCTCTTTGAAGACGACGCGACAAAGGGCGAGTGAGCCTGGCCTAGCCGATACGCCAATCTGCCCGCGACCGAGCCGGGCGACGATGCCGCCGTCATTCGCTGTCTGACAGTTCGCAAATGAGTTATAATTGGCTTATCGATTAAGCGCGCGTTAGCGACAGTAACCGGATAATATGTCGACTCTCCCTTTGTTTCCGCTTAATGCCGTGCTCTTTCCCGGCATGCAGTTGAAGCTCCACATATTTGAACCTCGATACAAGACGCTAATGAACCGGCTTATTCGCGAGGAACAACCATTTGGCGTCGTCTTGATTCGGCGCGGCGCGGAGATCGGGAATCAGTCTACCGTGCCATTTGACGTCGGTTGCACCGCCGCTATTGGCGAAGTGCAACGCTTGCCGCTGGGTAGAATGAACATTGTGACGACAGGTCATAGGCGCTTTCGAATCAAGGCCATTGATCGCAGCGAACCTTACCTGGTTGCCGAAGTAGATTACTTCATGCCGCAAGAAGATCGGCCCGGCGTCATCAAGGTGTACAGCAAAGCGTTGCGCCCATTGCTGTTGCGCTACCTTGATATTCTGTCGTCTTCATCCGACGCGCGCTTCGACCCGGAGCAATTGCCCAGACAACCGCGGGCGATCGCGCAAATCGGCTCGATACTCCTGCAGGCCGACAATCTGCAGAAGCAGGAACTGCTGTCGATGGATAGCTTGTCCACGCTGCTCACCACCTTGGTCGACATCTATCGATTGGAGACCATGCTGCTGAAGGTGCGGCTGTCCCCGCCCGGGGAAGACTTCAGCATTGGCCACTTCTCGCGCAATTGAGTCGGTCTCATCGCTTCCGGTTCGCTGTGATATGATGGCGCGCAACGCCAGAACCGCTGCATAGTTAGAAGGCTGTATTGCTACCGCTGCGGGAGCGACCGATTGTCAACGCGCAAATCCGTACTTATTCGCGCGGCCGTGCTTGTGCTGCTGACGTTGACAGCGCTGGAGCTGGCGCTGCAGCTTGCCTTCCCGCGCCTGCCGGCGGCAATCATTGAGCAGATGCCGCAATATCGGGCGCGCATGGGCTTCCGGCTTGATGCTGCGCATGGCCTGCAAGAATATCCTGCCGGCGAGACGGTCAACTACGAAATCACGAAATCGAGCGGCGACCTTTACAAGCTGACTTGCCTGTCGCCGGATAGCGCGCCGCCCTTCGATAGCTACCGCGTTTCCTTTCAACGAGATTGGCGCGGCTTTCGCAATCCCGAGCCTTGGCCAGACAAGCTGGCGCTGGCGATCATTGGCGATTCGTTTACCGCTGCCGAAGCCATTGTCTCGCCCTTCTGGCATGGTCTGTCGGATTCAATGCTGGTCCTCGGCTTGCCGGGCAGCGGCACGCTGCAGCAGCAGCGCCTGCTGGAGGCATTCGCCCTGCCCCGCGACCCGGATGTCGTCGTGCTGGCATTTTTCGCCGGCAACGATCTGCAAGACAGCCTGGCGTTCCACCAGAAATTGGCCGCGAACGGCGGCGATTCAAGCGCCGGCGAAGCGCGCAAGAGCCCGCTCGACTATTCGGTGCTCTTCAATATTGCGTATTCGCTGCGCCGCAGCGTCTTGCGTCAAGACTTGCCCTGCCATCATCCGCAGCATGCCTTGACCGAACCACCCACGCCCGTCGCCTTTTACGACCGATTCTTGTCGGTTTTTGCGTTGGATATCGAGACTCTGCGAGAGAGCGAGATGTTCCGCGTCACACGCGACTCCATTGCGGAGATGGCGGCGATGTTGGCCGCGAAAGGCTCTCGGCTAATGCTGATGTATATTCCTCAGAAAGCCGAACTCTACTGGGAGCTGTTATCCGACGAAAGCAAGGCAGCGATTCTTGCCGGCGGCCAGGTCTTCGACGCCGCCGTAGAGTCGCGAGTCGTCAGCGCGAATCTCGCGGCTCAGCGCCGGCTTATAGCCGAGCTGGCGGGTGAACTGGACATCGCCTTTCTTGACTTGACCCCAGCGCTGAGCGGCGCCATCAGCGTGGGCGAACAACCCTATTTCTATGCCGATACGCACTGGAATCAGGCGGGCCACAATATCGCGCGAATCGCCTTGCTTGACTTTCTGAATCAGTCTAACCTTGAGTAGTGATTCGGCGGACGCGCGCAATTGCATCGCGGAGGGGCTTGGCTTTGAGACGCATACGAGAAATTGCCTGGGAACGCTTCAGCATTAATTCAGCTGTAGTCGCCGATATCAACGGCCGCTTCATCGCCACACTTTTCTACTGCACGATCATGGTCCCCTTCGGTTTGCTGTCGGCCCTGTTCATGGATCCGCTGCGCAAAAGAAGCTCGCATTCTGCAAGCTGGCTCAAACGCGAGGCCGTGCCTGCGGATATGAAATCTGCCAAAGAGCAAGGATAAGCATGTATATTCTCGGCATATCCGCCTTCTACCATGACTCCGCGGCCGCACTGATTAAGGATGGCGAGTTGGTCGCCGCTGCCATGGAGGAGCGATTTTCGCGGGTGAAGCACGACAATGGCTTCCCGAAACTGGCGGCCGAGTTCTGCCTGGAGCAAGCCGGCATCACCGCTCGTGATCTGGACTACGTCGTATTCTACGAAAAGCCGTTGCAGAAATTCGAGCGGATCCTGCAGACCGCGCTCAATACCTTTCCGCGCTCCATCGGCTTCTGGCGCGAATCCATGATGACCTGGCTCAGCGACAAGCTCTGGGTGCGCAGCCACCTGGCGCAGGGCATCGGCGTACCTTACGACAAAATCTTGTTCTGCGACCATCACATGAGCCATGCGGCCAGCGCCTTTTACGCCAGCCCGTTCAAAGACGCCGCCATTCTTACGGTTGACGGCGTCGGCGAGTGGACCACCACGACCCTGGGCGTGGGCAACAGCACGCTCGGCGAGCCGGTCGATGGCCCGGCGACCATCGAACTCTTCGAGGAGCAGCGCTTTCCGCATTCGCTCGGCCTGCTCTACTCCACCTTCACGGCCTGGCTCGGCTTTCGCGTTAACAACGGCGAATACAAGGTCATGGGCATGAGCCCTTATGGCAGCCCGCGCTATATGGACAAGATCAGCAGGGTCGCGTCGCTGGACGAAGCAAGCGGCGCATTTCGCCTGAACATGGACTACTTCGACTTCCATCGCTCGACGACGCAAAGCTACAGCCGCAAGTTCCTCGATCTCTTCGGCGACAAGCGCGACGCCGATGCCGAGTTCTTCACGATGGGCACCAATCCCGAGCGCTCCGCCGAGCGCTCCGCCATCGAGAGCAACCAGTATTATGCCGATGTCGCCGCCAGCATCCAGCAATTCACCGAGGACGCCCTGGTTAAGATCGCAAGTTACCTGCACCAGCGCACCGGCAAGCGAAAGCTGGTGATGGCCGGCGGCGTAGCCCTGAATACCAAAGCCAATTGGCGGCTGCTTAACGAATCGCCCTTTGAGGAGTTGTGGATACAGCCGGCGGCGGGCGATGACGGCGGCGCCCTCGGCGCGGCGCTTTGGGCTTGGCACGCCGTGCTGGGCAAACCGCGCAAATGGGTCCAGACACATGCCTACTACGGCCGCAGCTTCAGCGACGCCGAGTGCCGCGACTTTCTCGACCAGGAGCGGCTGAGTTACGTGAGCTACGACGACGAATCGAAACTGACCGAAACGATAGTCGACGCGCTGACGCGGCAGCAAGTCATCGGCTTTCATCAGGGGCGCTTCGAGTGGGGACCGCGCGCGCTGGGCAACCGCAGCATCCTGGCCGATCCGCGCGGCGCCGATATGAAAGAAATCGTCAACACCAAGATCAAATTCCGCGAGCCCTTTCGTCCGTTCGCGCCGGTCATTCTGCGCGAGCGGTCGCCGGAATACTTCGACTATCCGCAGGTGGCCGAGCACGAAACGCCGCGCTATATGCTGATGGTCGCCCCGATCAAAGCGGACAAACAGTCGGAACTCCACGCCGTCAATCACGAGGGCACAGGCCGACTGCAATCAATAGACCGAGACACCAATCCGCGTTATTACGACATCGTTCGCACTTTCGGCGAGGCGACCGGCGTGCCGGTCGTCCTCAATACATCTTTCAATCTCCGTGGCGAGCCCATTGTGAATACCCCGCGCGAGGCGTACAATACCTTCCGCAACAGCGACATTGACATGTTGGTTCTCGGTTCGCACATCGTGAAGAAATCCACCTGACAGCAGGTAGCGAGGCTATACCGGACATGACTTCAGACATCAAGAAAAACAGCGACTCGCCCGGCGCGATGCAAGACTTCTTCATGCGACTGGGTGTGTTGGGAGAACTGCTGGCCTTCCTCTGGAAACGCAAGCTCTACTGGATGCTGCCGATGGTAATCACCCTCATTGTCTTCGCCCTGCTGATCGTCGCCGGCGGCGCCACCCCGCTGAGCCCCTTTATCTACACGCTCTTCTAGTCGGCGAACCCGGGCGGCAGGGACATACGAAAATGGAACCATCGCAAATCAAGCTCATCGGATTGCTCGCGCTGATCGTCATCGCGCTGCGCCTCGGCTGGCTGGTGCATCAGCGCTCGGTGGCGCGCGCGCCAATTCGCGGCGGCGGCTTCTCGGAACTCTTCAGCTTTCTGTCCGGGCTCTGCTTCGTATCGATTTTGCCCACGATATTGATGAGCATCCTGGTGCTGCACCCCGACGCCGTGCAACTGGCCGGCATGACCTGGCACCCGTTGATTCTGACGGTAGTCGCGCTTGGCCTGGGCAGCTTCGTCTTTGCGTTTCTGCACGCGCTTTTCGAGCGCGGCCCGCTGGAGCGCGCGCTCCAGGCCGAATCCTCGCGTCAGTCCCTCGGCTGGACGGAAGAAGACGCCCGATCTTCCGGGCTCTAGGCGACGCTGTCGCCGCTCAAATATCGAGGTTGCGCACCTGCTTGGCGTGCGTCTGGATGAAGCGCTTACGAGGCGGCACGCTCGCGCCCATCAACATATCGAAGGTCTTGTCAGCTTCCGCGGCGTCGTCAATCGTTACTTGCAGCAGCGTACGTTCCGCGGGATCCATCGTCGTCTCCCATAATTGCTCGGGATTCATCTCGCCCAGGCCCTTGTAGCGCTGCACCGTAACCTTGTCCGGATTCTTGAAATTCTTCATCGACCGCTTCAGCAGTTCATCGTCGGTGGCGCCGGCTTCAGGGTGGACGTACTCCATCTGCTTGCCGTTCTTCAGCAAGAAGATCGGAGGCTGCGCGATATACAGGTGCCCGTGCTGGATGATTTGCGGCATGTGGCGGAAGAAGAATGTCAGCAGCAATGTACGAATATGGCTGCCATCGACATCGGCGTCCGTCATGATGATGACGCGACCGTAACGCAGTTTGTCAATCGTCATCTCGTCGTGGATGCCCGTTCCCAGCGCGGAAATCAGCGCCTTGATTTCGTTATTGTCGAGGATCTTGTCGATGCGCGCGCGCTCGGTGTTGAGGATCTTGCCCCGCAGCGGGAGGATCGCCTGGAAGTGCCGGTCGCGGCCTTGCTTGGCGCTGCCGCCGGCGGAGTCGCCCTCGACGATGTATATCTCGGCGCCATCGCCCCGCTCGGAGCAGTCGGCGAGCTTACCCGGCAAGGTGCTGCTCTCCAGCAGGCTGGGCCCGCTGCGCACGAGCTCGCGCGCCTTCTTTGCCGCTTCACGCGCGCGTTTGCTCGTCAAGCATTTCTCCACGATTCGACGAGCTTCGCGCGAATTCGTTTCCAGGAATTCATTGAAGGCTTCAGTGACGACCTGCGACACGGCGCCTTGCACTTCCGGATTCAAGAGCTTGACCTTGGTCTGGCTCTCGAACTGCGGATCCGGATGCTTGACGCTGACGATCGCCGTCAGCCCCTCGAGCGTATCATTGCCGGAGAAGTTCCCGTCTTTGTCTTTCAGCAAGGCGGCGCGGCGCGCAAAGCGATTGATTACGCCGGTGATGGACGAACGCAAACCGGTGATATGCGTGCCGCCGTCGGGCGTATTGATCGTATTCGTGAACGCCAGCTCGGTCGTGGTCGCGACATCTGCGTACTGAAAAGCAACTTCAACGCCGATTGTGTAAGGATTGCCATTGCGATCTTCGTACTCGATATCGCGCTCCACGTGAATAATACGGTGAATATCGCGCCGATTGCGGTTGAGATAGCGCACGAACGAGCGCAGCCCGCCGTCAAAGTAAAACGTAACTTCACGTGGAAGCGGCTCTGTCCGCTCGTCCCGCAGGGAGATCGTGACCTTGCGCGTGACAAATGCCATTTCCCGAAACCGAGTCATCAAGGTGCTGAAGCTGAACTCATTTGGCTCCATCACCGTGAAGTCGGGCACGAACCAAACGACTGTCCCGGTCTCTTCATTCTCTTCCAGCGGCCTCACAGGTTTCACGCGCCTGGTGGCGACGCCCTCTTTATAGGTCTGCCGCCAGACATGACCATCGCGATAAATAGTCGCGGTCATTCTCGCCGAGAGCGCGTTGACGGCGGACACGCCAACGCCATGCAACCCGCCGCTAACCTTATACGCTTCATTGTCAAATTTGCCGCCGGAGCCCACCTCGGTCATCACCAACTCGAGCGCGGACTTGCCGCTCTCATGCTCATCCACCGGGATACCGACGCCATTGTCCTGGATCGTGGCTGATCCGTCTTTGTGCAAAGTCACGGCAATCTTGTCGCAGCGCCCGGCAAGCGCCTCGTCAATCGAATTGTCGACGACTTCATAGATCAGATGATGAAGCGCGCGCGCGTCCGTTCCGCCGACATACATCCCCGGCCGCCGGCGGATATGCTCGCGCGGCTCCAGTTTCTGGATGTTGCTCGCGTTGTAAACGCTCTCCTGCTGGGCGACTGTCGCTTTGTCTTTAGCCATTCCGTCTCCTGACAAATGTCATCAAGAATTTAGTGACAGCGTGCTGATATTGGTCTGCGTTAAGAGCCCGACTTGACGCGATTTCGCTGTCCCCAGCCGGCGCCAAATCTTAACACAATTGTACTACAGAGTGGGGTTTAGAACAATCCGAAGCGCAGCCAATAACCGGCGCGAAACCATTGACAGGAGCGTGCGCAAAACCTATGATTTGCTGCGCTGCCTCTGTAGCTCAGCGGACAGAGCACCGGTCTTCTAAACCGTTGGTCGCAGGTTCGAGTCCTGCCAGGGGCGCTTATTCCAAGACCGATAGCCCGCGATAGTGTCAGTTTGCGGGTCCGCACAAAGATAAACCGGCCGATGAGGAACTGGAAGGCGCCGGGTCGGATTATAACACGGTTAAAGACAAAGATGACCAGGCGCCGCTTGAAACACTCGAGATCGTTGGCTTTACATTGAGATCGCTGAGACTGTTCCTGGATTGGCGCACGACCGATGGGAGCGGGAAAACAAGCGGGGCAAGCTGCTGCATTGTTCTGGCCGGCAACTGTCCGTGCAACGGGTCTCAATTCTGGACAGGTTACGCCGGCGGTTGCTAAATTGCGCAACCCAATTGATGATCTTCTGAAGAATCCCGCACGCGACAGCCGCCGGGCCGGTATTTTTTGCAGTATTATTGCGCTTATGTTATGCTCTTTCAGTCGTTGGCTTGTACTACGCATTACGATGATCGGCGCGAACAAGCAGTTCCTAGTCTTGCTTCTTGATTTGAATCAGGGCGTCGGCTCAACTGAAGTACAACCATATTGTGATTGGTGAAATTTGAAGGAGAAAGAGAAATGAGAAATAGAAGATCAATTTCAAGAAGGCAGTTTTTGCAAACGGCCGGGGCAGGGCTCGCTTCTCTGGCGCTGGCGGGCGCGCCCGCCAGCCGCTTGCTGGCGCAAGGCGACACGCTGCAATTCTATGGCTGGGATTTCCAACCGGATACCATCCGCCAGCATTTGGACAATTATACGGCGCAGTCTGGCACATCGGTTGATCTGCACATCATCCCCAATGTTGGATACTCCACTGGTCTGCAGACCAAGATCCTCGGTGGCGTGCACATGGATGTGTATTACAACTTCAAATACAACTCCACCCGCTTCTTTAATGCCGGGTGGGCGCGGCGTATGGACGACTTGCCGGATGCCGATGCAGTCATGGGCGAGATGTTTGCCAGTTCTGTTCCTTCCTACACCACGCCGGAGGGCCAGCTAATCAGCATGCCCTACTTCAGCGCCGTCCATGTCTTGCACTACAACGAGCGCTTGCTCAGCGCATCGGGCTTTGACGCGCCGCCGGAGACCAAGCAGGATCTTTACGATCAGTGCAAGAAACTGAAGGAAGACGGTGTAGAAGCGCCCTATCTGGCGTACTGGATCAAGGAATTCTGTGAAGAATACCTGCAAGTCTATCTGCTTTCAGAAGGCGTCACGCCCTTCTCTCCAGAAGGCGAACCGGCTTTTGCAGATGACTCAAGGACGGCGGACGTGTTCGAGTGGTGGCAGGCGATGTTCCAGGACGGAATGACATCGCCGACACAGCTAACCGATCAGCCGGGCGAGCAGATGACAGCCATGCAAAACGGCACGTCGGCCTTCTACGTCTTGCATCACTATTTCTTGAAGCTGATGAACAGTGGCGGAGGTCCAGAAGTCGACCATCTGCGCATTGCCGGCCGCATGCCGGGTTCCGATGGCAAGACCTTCCAAATGGGCGAAGTTGTGCAAATGTCCGATGGGCCAAATGTCGACAAGTCCTGGGATCTGGTCAAATTCTATACCTGGAAGGACGCGAACGGCGAACGTTCGGTGCACAAATCCTGGGCAGCAGCCGCCGCCTTGGGCGCGCCTTATCCTGACTTCTACGATGATCCCGAAGTGCAAGCCAATTACGGCGCCTACTACGACTTCGATCAGATCAAGGATATGTTCGCCAACAATTCCGATGTGGTGCAAGCGCGCAACCAGCCTTGGTACAGCGAATTTCAGACGCATGTCGGCGATGAAATACAGCGCATGCTCCAAGGCAATTTGGCGCCAGCCGATGCTGTGACCAGTTTAGCCGATAAGGTAGTGGAACTGCGCGAGCAATATTCGTAAGCCGGTGTTCACTCAGCTAGATCCATACAGGCGCGATTGAATTCACATACAGTTTGGGACGCTCTGTCCCAAACTGTATAGCATTGTCGCTGCGCATCTGGAACGCAAACTGGGTGGGGTCCACGTTTTGGCGTCAGAACAATTGGGAAAAGCAGCAGCGCAACAGCGCAAACACTGGGACCGCAAGTGGATTCCCTATGTTCTGCTGGCGCCCGCGCTCGTCACCATATTTGTCATCATCCTCAGCCCATTAGCCACCACGATTTACTACAGCTTCTCCAATATTGATCTCATCCGCGATCGGACGACCTTCGTCGGCATCGACAACTACGTCGAGCTATTTGGCAGCCGTCTTTTCTGGAAGGCGGTAGAAGTAAACTTAAAGTTCGCCGCTATTGTTGTGACCGTTCCGACCTTAACAGGCTTGTTTTTTGCCTTGCTGCTAGTTGAGAACTTCAAGGGCCGCAGCATTGGCCGCACCTTATTGATATTGCCTTGGGCCCTGCCCTGGATCGTTGTCGGATTGTTGTGGAATTGGGTGGTCAATGCGCAGTTCGGCGCGCTGAATGGCCTGCTATACACCCTGGGTTTGATCGACAAATACATTCCCTTTATGGCAGATGAGGACTGGGCTTTGGTATTCACCGCCATGGCTTCGGCTTGGCGGCAGACTTCATTCAGCGCGATCCTGCTGCTGGCGGCGCTGCAGACAATACCGGAAGATCTCTACGATGCCGCGAAAGTGGATGGCGCCGGGATGCGCGCGCGTTTTCGCTTCATCACATTCGCTTGGCTGCGACCCACGCTTACGATTGTTCTACTCTATAACGTTGTCCTGGGTTTCCTGCAGTTTGACGCCGTCTGGATCATGACCCAGGGCGGACCTGGCGATGCGACCATGCTCATCTCGGTGCTGTTGTATCGCTATACTTTCATAAATTTTGATCTGGGCATGGGCGCCGCAGTCTCGAATGTGCTGGGTTTGATCACAATGGGAGTCGGTCTCATCTTCGTGCGCTTGATATATCGGTCGCATACGACCTACGCCTAGGGCACGGCCATGAGCCACACTTATCGCAAGTTCGGGCAAACTCTTGTACGCAAGACGATCACATATTTCGCCTTCTTTTGCTTGCTGTTTTGGGTTGGCTTTCCGGTCTATTACATGCTTATCACCAGCTTTATGAATTCGCACGAGCTAGGCGCCAAGCCGCCGAATTGGATTCCGCAGGAGCCCACGATTGAGAATTATCGAGAGGTCGTGATGGGCGAGACAGCCGTACGCGGCGCGCACAGTTCGCATGGCGAGTTCTCGCGCATGATGCCTGCCCTGCTAAACAGCACCTTCGTGTCGGTGGCGGTCGTCTTTTCCAACCTCATCATCGGCGGGATGGCCGCATACGCGTTTTCCCGCTTTGACTTTCGTCTTTCGCGGATTGTCTATCTCGGCGTCTTGATGACGAGAGTGCTACCGGCCTTGAGCTTGATTGTGCCCTTATTCATCATTCTGCGAAAGCTCGCCCTGATCAACACGCTCTGGGCGCTGATTCTCACCTACACGATTTTCATTCTTCCGCTCACGATCTGGATTTTGCGCGAGTATTTCGACACGCTGGCGCGCGACATCGAGGAGATGGCGCTGATCGACGGCGCGACGCGGTGGCAGGCTTTCCGCATGGTGGTTGCGCCGTTGGCTGTCCCCGGGCTGATCGCGGTTGGCGTTATGTCGTTCATGGAAGCGTGGAGTGAGTTCTTTTTCGCGCTTACCCTCACGAATTCCTTGACATATCCGCCGCTGCTGATGTCGTATCGAAATCTGGCGCAGGTAAACTGGAACGGGCTGGCTGCGGCGACCACAATTGGCGTCCTGCCGCCGGTGACCGTGGCATTTGTGTTCCAGCGTTACCTCGTGCGCGGCTTAAGCGAAGGCGCAGTGAAAGGCTAGCCAAGGGTGGCGGCTGGAGTCGGCTACCGGAATTCAGGCATTGTCCGCAAGATCGCGACCTATTTCGCGTTCTTTTGCTTGCTCTTCTGGGTCGGATTTCCCGTCTACTTTATGCTGATCACCAGCTTTATGCGCGCGCACGAATTGGGCGCCAAGCCACCGCACTGGATTCCGCCCGAGCCAACAGTCGAAAATTATCGCGAGGTTTTGATTGGCAAAGCCGGCGAAGCGGGCGGTTATGGCTCCACGACCGAATTCACGCGCATGATGCCCGCGCTGCTCAACAGCACCTTTGTCTCGGTAGCCGTGGTCCTTTCGAATCTGGTCATCGGCGGTATGGCTGCTTACGCCTTTTCCCGCTTTCGTTTCCGTCTTTCGCGCGCTGCCTACTTCGCGATCCTGATGACGCGCGTGCTGCCGGCTTTGAGCCTGATTGTGCCGCTTTTTGTGATCTTGCGAAAACTCAAATTGGTTAACACGCTCTGGGCGCTGATTCTCACCTACACGATATTCATATTGCCATTGACCATTTGGATCTTGCGCGAGTACTTCGACACGCTGGCGCGCGATATCGAGGAGATGGCGCTGATCGACGGCGCCACCCGCTGGCAGGCATTCCGGATGGTGGTGGCGCCACTGGCGATTCCGGGAATCATTGCCGTTGGCGTAATGTCATTCATGGAAGCCTGGAGCGAGTTTTTCTTTGCACTGACGCTTACCAACTCGCTGACCTATCCACCCTTGTTGATGTCTTTTCGCAACTTGCATCAGGTCAACTGGAATGCGCTGGCGGCGGCGACCGTTATCGGTGTGATTCCGCCTGTCGTAATCGCCTTCGTCTTTCAGCGCTATCTGGTGCGCAGTCTAAGCGAAGGCGCCGTTAAAGGATAGAAGGATGTCGGTTCGGCTCGGCGTTTTGGGCGCGGGAATAATCGCCAAGTCATTCATGGACGAGGCGCCCCATGTGCCTGACCTGGAGGTTGCGGTCATTTGCGATATCGTCGAAGACGCCGCGCGCGCGCTGGCGGAACCGCGAAACATCCCCACGACGACGGACTTCCGCGCTGTGCTCGCCGATGAGACGATAGACGCGATATACATCGCTTTGCCTCACCATTTGCACGCGGAGGCTACAATCGCGGCGGCCGAAGCCGGCAAACATATACTGCTTGAAAAACCGATGGCGAACTCGCTGGAAGAGGCTGACCGCATGTTGGCGGCGCAAAGACGCGCCGGCATCAAACTGATGATCGGCTTCACGCATCGATTCCACTCCGAGCTGGAAACGGCTAAACGGCTGATTGACGCGGGCGAATTGGGGCAATTGACGCTGGCTGTCGATGTGATGACGACCGGCGGCGTGATACCAAGTTGGTTTTGGCGGAAGTCGGAGGCGGGCGGCGGCGTCTTGCACGTCAACGGCGCTCACAGCTTTGATCGGCTGCGCTGGTTAATGGGCGCGGAAATCGTGGAGGTCTTCGCTTATGTGGAATCTTACGATTCGCGCAAAACGGTCGAAGACAGCGCGGTGGTCGCACTGCGTTTCGCGAATGGCGCCATGGGTACCACGGTACACAATTGGGTAACCGACATAGGCGTGCCCTTCAAGTGCGATTTGGATATTCACGGGACTGAGGGAGCGATACGCATTGATACCTGGAATTCAGTGGAGTTCTCCAATGCGCGACACACATGGCGGCAGCGACGCGAGCGCGACGACATGTTCGCGAAGGAAATCGGAGAATTCGTCAGCGCGATTGTGGAAGACCGCGAGCCCTGCGTCACCGGCGAGGACGGCCGACGTAGCTTGGCTTGCGTGCTGGCCGCTTATGAATCGGCGCGGACAGGCAAACTGGTAAGACTGGACAAGTGAAACGGAGGGCAAGGCAATGTCAAAAAAAGTTCGGACGATCACTGGCGATGTAGCGCCGGAAGCGCTGGGTCGGACGCTCATCCACGAGCATCTCTGCGTGGACTGGGGCGATCTTCTGGGACGGCCAAAAGTTCTCGATTTCGACCGTGACGAGATGGTCGACCGAATGGTCGCCAAGATGGATGAGCTCTATGCGGCTGGCATCGGCGCGATGACGGAATGCACGCCCATTGGCACCGGGCGATATCTCGATCTCTATTTCGATGTTGCCCGCCGCAGCAAAGTAAAGCTCATTTGCTCGACCGGATTCTTCCACGAATCCTGGTCGCCGATGCACCTCTACGCGCAGTTAATGGATATCGACCAGATGGCGGCGCTCTTCGTTCGAGAAATCAACGAAGGCATGGGCGACACGCTGCTGAAAGCCGGCTTGATCAAATGCGCGACGGGTGAAGGACAGATTTCCGCGAAAGAAGAGGAAGTTCTGCGCGCGGCAGCACGCGCCCACAAAGCGACCGGCTGCCCCATCATCACTCACACCACAGATGGTTTGGGTCCCGAGCAGCTCGACATTTTTGAATCGGAAGGCGTCATGCCCGACGAAGTCATCCTCAGTCATATCGGCTGTCAGCCAGATCCGATCGCGGGCTCCGAGCAGGTCTTGCGCCGCGGCGCCAACGTAAGCTTCGACCGCATCGGCATGGTCGGGGCGTTCTTCGAAGATGATCACTGGCTCGAAGTGGTGGGCAACGCCATCAAGAAAGGCTACATCGACCAGGTCATGCTCAGCCACGACGCCGCCGTCTTCGCTCATGGTTATGAAGCGGCCTCGGGCGATGATGTCTGGGACGACTACACCTACGTCTATACGCAGTTCGTGCCCAAATTACAGAAAGCGCATGGCATCACAGACAGCCAGATCGAGACCATGTTTGTGACCAACCCGCAGCGGGTGTTGGCGTTTTGATGGCGACGCACATCAGTGATCTTGACACCCCGGCGCTCATAGTCGATATCGACAAGTTGAAATTCAATATCCAGGACATGGCGGATTTCGCCGCTGCCAATGGAATTCAGTTGCGTCCGCACGCCAAGACACATAAGACGCCAGAGGTTGGCAGGCTGCAACTCGAGGCGGGCGCCGTCGGTGTGACGGTGGCCAAGCTCAGTGAGGCGGAGGTCTTCATAGATTCCGGCTGCGATGAAGTCTTGGTGGCTTATCCGCTGGTCGGCGCTGCCAAACACCGCAGACTGGTTGAGCTTTGCCGGCGCGCGCGCATCACTACCGTTGTCGACCATACGGATATTGCCGCGGCGCTCTCGCGCACCATGAGCGCAAACGGCCTCGAACTGCCGGTGATGGTCGAGGTTGACACGGGGCTGGAGCGCTGTGGCGTGCCTCCACTTGAGCCAGCGCGCGAGCTGGCGCATAACATCGCGCGACTGCCAGGACTGCAGTTTGCTGGATTGCTCACCCATGAGGGACACGCTCAACTGGCTGGCGCGCCGGACGCGGTACGCTCGACCGGGCTATCTGCCGGGCAGATGATGGCGGAAACAGCTGAGTTGATCCGAGAATCGGGGCTGGAAGTACCGATCATATCTGTCGGTTTGACCGCCACCGCCAAGATCACCGCGACCGTTGATGGCGTGACCGAGACGCGCCCTGGAATCTATGTCTTTTACGATCGCAGCGAGGTGCTTCATCAAGTCGTTACGCCCGACAGATGCGCCGCGCGCATATTGGCGACGGTGGCGACGCGCCCGACAGCCGATCGCATCATCCTCGATTCGGGCACAAAAGCGCTTACCAGCGACCGCGCCGGCGTCGCGCCGCCAGTGACGGGGCACGGCTATGTCATAGACCATCCCGATTGGGAGATTACGAGCCTCAGTGAAGAGCATGGCGCCACGACCATCCCAGCCGAAGATCCAGTGGCCATCGGCGAGCGCGTTCAGATCATACCCAATCATATTTGCCCGGTGATAAACCTCTTTGACAGCATGACGATTGTGCAGGGCGAGAGCGTTATCGATGAATGGGCGGTGGCAGCGCGGGGTAAATCACAGTAGGGGCAAGAGACATGAGCAGACTGAAACTGGGAATCATCGGCTGTGGCTGGATCGCGCCCTTTCATGTAGCGGCGCTGAATCGGCTCAGTGACCGCGTCGCCGTGGTCTGGGCTGCCGACCCCGAAATCGATCGGGCCGAAACGATTGCCCGTTCTTTGGCCACGGGCGATGTCGACGTTCTTGGCGATTATCGCGACGGATTGGGCCACGTCGATGCTGTGTCGATTCTTGTGCCGCATCACTTGCATCATCCAATCACTCTGGACGCGATGCAGGCCGACTGTCATGTGCTGCTGGAAAAACCCTTCGCGCTGACGCTGGAAGAAGCCGATGACATGATCGCCGCAGCCGAGGCACAGGACAAGACACTGATGATCGCTCTCCCGCATCGATACCGCAAAAGCACACAAGCCTTCAGACAGGTCATCGACAGCGGCGACTACGGCCGCTTGTTCATGCTGGACGCGTTCATGGACGAAGACAATCGCAATTACGTCACCGGTGGCTGGTTCGTCAAAAGAGCGACGCTGGGCGGTGGCGTATACTTTTCGGCGTCGGCGCATATGTTGGACGTTATGCTCTGGATCGCGGGTGAAGTTCAGTCTGTGTCGATGGTCGGCACACATGCGGGCTTGCCAATGGAAGGCGAAGACACCGCAATCTCGATTATCAAATTCAAGAACGGCGTCGTTGGTACGACGCGCCATACCTGGTTCTCGCCCAAGCCCCATCGCTGGTACACCATGCGCGCCTTTTGCGAGCGCGCCGTAATCACGCTGACAGTCCATCCTCTGGGTGAATTGGCGGTCGAAGGCGTCCACTGCGCCTGGAGCTCGCAAATCACCGTCGCCGAAGCGGGAGCGGATGAGAAGGTTATTCTTGAAAGCGACGAAGGGCTGGACTTGACCGAGGAAGTGCGTCACTTCTTGGACTGCGTCGACAGCGGCGCTCAACCGCAAACCGACGGACTTGTCGCGCGGCAGCTTATGCAAGTGGCGCTCGACGCCTATCGCGACGCCGAAATCAGGGGAGCGAACTGATGCACGATCTGCTGATAAGCGGTGGACGCGTCATCGACGGTACAGGATCGCCCTGGTATTGGGCGGACATCGCCATCGACGGCGATCAGATTGTCGCTGTTGGGAGCTTGCGCGGCGCCGCCGCACGGAAAACCATCTATGCCGACGGTCGCATCGTAAGCCCGGGTTTCATCGACATGCACACGCATTCCGACTTGCAGCTGCTGCTAGATCCTTTACATGAGTGCAAGCTCTTTCAAGGCGTGACCACCGATGTCATTGGGCATGATGGGCTGGGACTGGCGCCGGTGACGCCGGAGACGCGCGACATCTTGTCTGAACAATTGGCCGCTTGGAACGGGCCGACCGATTTCAAGCGGGACTGGACGACCTTGACCGAGTATCTGGATTACTTCGACCAGGGCGCCGTTGTCAATGTAGCGACCCTTGCCTCACATGGTACAGTGCGGATGGCGGTTGTTGGCATGGACAATCGCGAGCCGACCGACGCCGAGATGGCGCGCATGAAAGCGATTATCGACCAGTGCATGCGGGAAGGGGCGATTGGACTGTCGACCGGGTTGACTTACGCGCCTTGCATGTTTGCCAGTGATGACGAGCTGGTGGAGCTTTGCAAAGCCATACAACCATATCGAGGCTTCTACTGCCCGCATCACCGCAATTATGGCGACGAGGCGCTCAAGGGTTATTGGGACTCAATCGAAATCGGTCGGCGCTCGGGCGTACCCGTGCATCTGACTCATTGCCACCTCAGCTTCGAAATCAATAAGGGGCGGGTTGGCGAATTGATAGCGATGATTGATGAAGCCCGCGCAGAAGGCGTCGAGGTCACGATGGACGCCTACCCGTATCTGGCCGGCCAGACCTACATGCATGCCTTCCTTCCGAGCTGGGCGCACGAGGGTGGCAATGCCGCCATTCTGGGGCGCCTGCAAGCTGAAGAGAGCCGGGCGAGACTGCAGCGCGAGCTGGAAGTTACCGGCTCCGATGGCATGCAGGGCGTGCCGCTCGGTTGGGACATGTTGCGGATTGGCGGAATTCTGGGAGATCATGATCCGGCGATCGTCGGCATGAGCTTGCCGGATGCCGCCGCGCGCGCGGAAAAAGCGCCCTTTGATTTCTTCGCAGATCTTCTGATTGAGACGCAGTTGGGCGTTTCAGGACTCGCCTTTTTCGGTATCGAAGAACATGTGCAGGCCATCATGCGCCACCCGGCGCATGTCGTCGGCAGTGACGGAATCCTGGTCGGCGGGCAGCCGCATCCGAGAGGCTGGGGATCGCACGCGCGGTTCCTGTCGCACTATGTGCGTGACCTTGCATTGCTCAGCTGGGAGGAGGGCATCCGCAAGATCACTTCCGCTCCAGCTCGGCGCATCGGCAGCCTGGATCGGGGCATCGTCCGCCCGGGGTTCAAGGCAGATCTTGTCGTATTTGATCCTGACAGTCTGCGCGCCGCCTCCACATACGAAAATCCCCGCAGCAATGCCGAAGGGGTCGGTGAAGTAATCATCAACGGTGTGCAGGCGCTGGCGGACGGGCAGGTCACCGGCGCCACGCCGGGCCGCGCGTTGCGCAATCCTTTTGGCCGCCCGCATGAACGCCACACCAGCTTCTAATCGTTTTCGGAGAAACTCCCAATGCAGAGCGCAAGAATAGCTGATGTACGCGCCTATATCGTCGATTCGGGCGGAGCGGATTACCATGACCAGGCGCAAGGGCACTGGATCATTGATACGCCTATCGCCAACCCCATGTCAATCTATGAGGAATACAAGGCATCGAGAACCAGCTGGGGCATTAACGCGCTGGGAAGCGTGATTGTAGAAGTTGAATTGAATAACGGGATGACAGGCGTAGGCATCAGTACCGGGGGCGAACCCGCCTGTTTCATCATCGAACGACATCTCAAGCGATTTCTCAGGGATCAGTCCCCTTACAATATCGAACTCATCTGGGATCAGATGTGGCGGGCGACCTTGCCCTATGGGCGCAAGGGGCTGGCGCTTCAGGCGATTAGCGCAGTGGACCTGGCGCTATGGGATGCGCTGGGCAAACTGCGCAACGAGCCTGTTTACGCAATGCTGGGCGGCAAGACCAAAGACAAACTGCCGATGTACGCGACGACGATACGCCCCGATCTGGCGCAGGAAATGGGTTTCCATGGCGCCAAGCTTCCGCTCATGTATGGTCCCGCCGACGGTGTTGAGGGCTTGATGCGTAACCTGGCTCTTATGGAAAAGTCGCGAGAACAAGTTGGACCGGATTTCCGCCTCATGTTTGACTGTTATATGGCGCTCACCCTACCCTACGCTATCGAGTTGGCGCGCGCGCTGGAACATTGCAATGTCTACTGGCTGGAAGAGTGTTTGCCGCCGGACGATTATGACGGCTGCGCCGAATTGAAGGCGTCTGTGTCATCCTGCCTGTTCACTGGCGGCGAACACGAGTACACCCGCTATGGTCACCGCGAATTAATCGCGCGCAAGTGCTTCGATATACTGCAGCCGGATTTGACCTGGGTCGGCGGAATGACGGAAGCGAGGCGCATCGTCGCCATGGCATCCGCGTATGACATTCCGGTTATTCCGCATGGCTCGGGCATTTATGCATACCACTTGCAATTCGCCTTCACAAATTGCCCGATGGCGGAGTTCCTCATGATGAGCCCGGCTGCCGACCAAATCATGCCAATTTTTGGCGACATCTTCGCTGAGGAGCCTCTGCCGCAAGACGGCTACCTCACGCTGCCGGACAAACCGGGCTGGGGGGTCGAGCTTAATCGTGATGAATTGAATCTGGTCAGGCCTTGTGTTGAGGGATAGTTTGCGCGCGCTTCGGCTGGCCCTCAAAGCGAAACGTACGGCGTCCCTCACGCATTGGCTGGGGAAACCAGCAAATCTCTTATTCGCATCAGTTCACGGCTGATGCTGCGCGATATCGAGCGCGAAGAAACGGTTGGGATTGTCAAAGAGCCACTGAGCCGCAATGGAACGCGCATGCTCTTCGGCCAGCCAATCGCTTTCCACTAGATTCGCCAGCGCCGCAGCGATGACGTGCTTGGCAAGCTTTAGGTGGGCAAGGGCACGTTCGGGCATGTCGAGAAGGTCGCCGCCAAAGGCGTGGATCTTGCTATGCGGCACGGTCATGGCGGCCCGCTCAAGCAGTTGCTGCGCATAGATTGGGTCAATGATATACAGCCAGGTCAGGTTTAGTGCCACGTTTGGGTAGTTCTTCGCGACAAAAAGAAGATCGCCTACATAAGGCCAATTGCCGTGGAACAGATCAAATTTCACATCGCGATGTAAGTCAAGCACTGGCACAAACAGGCGGACGTTGGCTTTGTCGACGCGATTGTATGAACCCGCCATGTGCCCGGTGTGGATCTGTACGGGGAAATCGAGTTCGCGCGCAAATCGCATGTATTGATGGAATAGATAGTCATCAAGCGGTTTGGCTTCCGGCCAGCCCAATACGGCGTTGCTGTCATTCAGAACACGATTGAAAATGGGCTCGGCATCGCCTTTGGCAACGACATCATAAGACAAGCTCCTGTTGTAGGCGCACTGATCCTTGAGCGCGAGCGCGCCTCGTACTTTCGCGAGTCGCAGTATCTCAAAGACAGCCTCGGAAAACTCATCCAGCGATGTGATGGGCCGGTCCGCCCAGTCGGAAATCTGTTGAATGCCGCGCCAATCGCGCGCGCTATGTTCATGATGCCGCAAGACATGAAACAGTGGCAGAGGCACAACCGGGCGCCAGGGGTCTTCAAAGATCTGTTCGCCGCGCAGGAAAGCGCCGAAGTCGCCAGGCGGCCAGCCGAGCGCATCGGTAATGACACAGCGTATCTTCGCGTCCGCCATCATCTGACGATAGGCAGCCGGGTCCCGTTCCGCCAACCTGTCGCCGATGCGTTCCAGCGCGGCCAGCGACATGTCCGCCTCGCCATACACATCGCGCATGACGAGCTTAACAACGCGCGCATAAGCTGTATGTTGGCTCCGCTCCCAATACTCTTTGAAAAGGGGCCATTTGTCGCCGGTGGCGACGGCTTCGTCCCGCAGGAATCCCAACTGCTGCTCCGTCAAGCCGGCGGAGATCAGATCGCCGGAGTAATAACCCGCAATCAGCGCCGCAATCGGCTCTGAAAAGAGGACAAGGTGGTCGGGGCCCGCCATATGTTCATGACAGTCGATGACTGGAAGACCGTCGATATACGACAGCAGGCGGTCGAAAGTTGGGCTGCTTCTATAAATCATGGACTCCTGCTCCCTAAATGCCGCTCAATGCGCCGGCGGCGATCCCTATGTTGAATGGTCGCTGAGAGATTACGTAAACGCGCGTCACCGGAATGACGGAATCAACCGAACGCATTTTCAATCCGCCCTGCCCCGCCGATGATGCCTATGCTCGCTTCAATGAGCGTTCGTATACAGCACGGAGTGGTTGCATCTGTAAATGGCCCGTTCACTTTGCGCGGCTTCGCTTCGATTATTTGAGTCGTAATTGTTGTGGCGTCCGGGCGGTTGCGGGGTATGCGCCGTATTTCCTCGTATCTCCCTCCAAACAACGGATTCGCGCTTTTCTCCTCGTTGGTTCCCAGGCGGATCGTGATGCTGGCGCCGTTGCTGCCGGGACTACCTCTCTCGGGAGGGTACGAAATTAGCGCCGACGCGTTTGATTTCCGCAAGCAGCCTGCCCTATCGTCGCAATTTCGGCCATTGCCCATTGTCCCAACCCTGATAGAACTTCCGCAGATACGCGTCGAGTCTCATCGACGGCCCACTCTCAGCAAACTGCAACCGCTCCCATATCTCACGCGCGATTTCCTGTACATCGACAGTCGTATGCTCGCCATCGCGCACAAGCCACGCGCCGCCAACCATCACATGCCGAACAGTGTCCCGTCTGGCCCGACGCAATAGGAATTGCGACAGCAGCTCACGTGGCGGGTAATCGACTGGCGTCCATTTGCCCTTCACCGCCTCGAAGTCCAGCAAAATCAAGTCGGCCAGTCCTCCAACCTCGAGTCGTCCCAGCGGAACGTCCGCGCCAAATGTGACGGCGGCAGCAACGTCTGTGCCCATCTGCCATACCGCCTCCGCGCTAAGATCTGCCGCCGCCATCCCGCTCATGTTGCCGATAGTCCAAGCCAGCCGCATTTCTCGCAGGAAGTCCTGGTCATCATCCAGCGTGTGTCCATCCAAGCCGATGCCGACTCTGACACCAGCGGCCACCATCCTGGCGACCGGCGCGAGCCCGCTGCGCAGCCGCAAGTTGCTGCTGATATTGTGAGCGACGCCAACGCCGCGCTCCGCCAGCAACTCAATATCGTCATCGTCTACCCAGACCATATGGGCCAGCGTGAGCCAGTCGCCTAAAGCGCCGATATCCTCAAGATGCCGAATGAAACTTTTGCCCCAGGTTTTGTGAGCGTAAATCTGCTGATATCGCGTTTCAAGCATGTGCATCTGCACCCGCGTATGACGTCTGCGCGCCCACTCACAAGCCCGGATGATCAACTCATCGCTGCACCATTGACCGCCAGCCGGGCTCGCCTGAATATGCGCGCGATGGCGCTCGCAGTCGTGAGCGCTGTCATACAGATCATCCAATATCGCGAAATAATCATCCACGCTCAAGTCGATGCCATTTGCGTCGCCAACTGCTCCGCGCAAGTCCGACGGAAGCATTTCCAAAAGCCGTTGGCGCTCGGCATAAACGAGTTGATTCTGGTCGACTATTGGCGGGTGCATCGCGACGCGAATACCAGCGTCCGCGTAACCACGGAGGGATTCCCGCAGCTCGGCCGCGACTGCCGACCAGGAGTTGGGATTGTGACTGTGAGCGACGGCCGTCACGCCGGATTGAAGCAGTTGCAGTCCCGAATACATCGCCGCCAAATAAGGCGGAATACTGGGGAGATGTCCCAGATAACTTAGCCATACTTCCAAAAAGCTGTCGGGCGCGCCCAAGGCCAGCGTTCCCAGAGCGCGTCCGTGATCATGCGCGTTGGTGAATGCGGGCGCGAGAATATAGTTGTCGCCGCCTACCCTGTCAGCATCGGGATAGCGGGCGACCAGTTCAGACAGGGCGCCGGCGTCAACAATGTATTCCCCGTCGACGCAGATCGCGAGATCTTCCAGCGCGACCCCATCACGCAAGGTATAGCGCCCATGGATGATAGTCGGCATCAGGCGAAGAGGCCGGCCTGTTGGCCGCCATCAAGTACAAAGACCTGGCCAGTGATCATCCTGGCCGCGTCAGTAGCGAGGTATACCGCCATCTCCGCGACGTCTCCCGCGCCGATTAGACCAGGCAGCGGCTGATAACGTTCCAGAAACGCGTCGCGCGCATTCGTTGGGAATCCTTCATTCAGAGGCGTATCGATATACCCCGGGCAGATCACGTTGCAGCGAATGTTGTCACGGGCGTAATCGAGAGCGATGGACCTCGTGAGGTTGATGACCCCGGCTTTGGCGACTGAATAGGCCGCCTTGTTTTTGGCCGCGCGGATGCCGAAGGTGCCGGCGGTATTGAGGATGACGCCCTCGCCGGCCTCAATCATCAACGGTATCACACAGCGGGCGGCCAGAAATACCGACTTCAGATCGATGTTGATACACTCGTCCCAGTCGAGTTCGCTGATATCAGTGACACGCCCGGACGGGCTGATGCCCGCGTTATTGAACAGGATATCGGGCACACCCAGTTCAGCGACGGTGGCGTCGAGCATGCGCTGTACATCGGCGCTGCGGGACACATCCGCTCCGATGGCGATCGCTCGGCCGCCTTCCGATTCAATGGCGCGCGCCACCGCTTCCGCCTTCGCCAGCGTCCGATTCGCCACCGCCACCCGCGCGCCTTCACGGGCGAAGGCATGGCAGCTGGCCGCGCCGATACCGGATCCGCCGCCGGTGACAATCGCGATCTTTCCTTGCAACTTCACGTTATGTTCCCCGCGGTCCTCGCCGGTACTTCAGCGCCGCTAGTTGAGCATCCAGCCCCCGTCGACAAAGATCATCTCTCCCGTAATATAGCGCGATTCATCCGATGCAAGAAACAGCGCGACATCGGCGACATCGTTGGGCTCGCCCAGGCGACGCAATGGTATCGTGTTGTTCGCCCAGTACCGACTATCTTCCGCGCTGGGCAACATCGGCGTATTAATGATGCCGGGCGCCATCGAGTTGGCGCGAATCCCCCGCGGTCCGTATTCCAGCGCGATGCAGCGCGTCATGGTCGCGACGGCGCCCTTGGTCGTGCAATAGGCGGACGAATCAACGAAGGCGACAGCGGCGCCGATTGAAGCCAGATTGACGATCGTGCCCTTGATCTTGCGTCGAAGCCAGTGACGGATCACGATTTGTGAGACAAGGAACACGCTCTTGACGTTGATCGCCATGATTCGTTCGTACTGCTCATCAGTAGTCTGCTCAAATGGCGCGTTGAAGAAGATGCCCGCATTGTTGACCACTGAATGAATGGCGCCAAACTCGGATATGCCTGCATCTACAAGTTGTTGGACCTGCTCGCGTACTGCGACGTCTGTACGCCGAGGCAGCGCTTTCACACCCTCAGATTCCGCGTCGGCAGCAACTTCGCGCAGGCTTTCCAGATTCAGGTCACAGAGCACAAGATTCGCGCCTTCCGCGGCAAAACGCAGCGCGATGGCTCGCCCGATGCCGCGAGCTGCTCCGGTAACGAGCGCAGTTTTGCCTGTCAGACGTCCCATGGTCAAGCCGACTCGATGTAGCCGATGACTTGACCAACCGGCACTTCATCATCGACTTCGCAGCTCAATTCCACCACGACTCCTCCGGCCGGCGATTCCACTTCCGTGCTGACCTTTTCCGTCTCAATCACAACAATGCCGTCGCCTTCGGCGACCGAATCCCCCTCGGCCACCAACCATTCGACGATCAAACCCTCCTCCATCGTCATTCCAAATTTCGGCATGTAGATAGGAATTAGCGACACTATAGTCTCCTAACCAGGGCTACACCCCTTCATTGTTGTATTCAGGCCAGGGTAAGGCGTACAGCTTTTATCACATCTGTCGCGGACGGGAGAACCGCCTTCTCCAACACCGGGCTGAAAGGCATCGGCACATCTTTGTTGGTCACGCGCTGCACCGGCGCCTTAAGCTGGTAAAAGGCCTCTTGCGCCACTGTCGCCGCCCATTCACTGGCGGCGCTGCAAGTCGGGAAACTCTCGTCGACGGCCACGAAGCGTCCCGTCCTGGCGACGCTGTCGAGCACCGTCCCCTTGTCCCAGGGCGACAGACTGCGCAGGTCTATCACTTCCGCGTCAACGCCTTCTGCCGCGAGGGTCGCGGCGGCGTCCAACGCGGTATACACGGTTGGGCCGGCAGCGCATATCGTGACGTCACTGCCTGCGCGCTTGACATCGGCTACGCCAATTGGAATCAGGTATTCGTCCGGCGGCACGTCACCGCGCTTCCCGCCGAGCGAGAGCGAATGCAGGAAAAGCACCGGATTGTCATCGCGTATCGCCGACTTGAGCAAGCCTTTGCCATCGTAGGGCGAGCTCGGCAGGATGACTTTGATCTGGGGCATATTCATGAAGAACTGGTGAACCGCCTGACTATGGTGATGCCCGGCGCTGCTGCCCGCGCCATTCTGCACCATGAAGACTAGCGGCGCCTGCGTCTGCCCGCCGTACATGAAACGCATGGCGCCGGCCTGATTGGCGATCTGGTCGAAGGCGAGATAGAGAAATGTGCCGAACATCAGGTCGACAATCGGGCGCAAGCCTGTCACCGCCGCGCCAATCCCCGCGCCAGCAACCGCCAGCTCGGATATCGGCGTGTCGATAACGCGCTTATCGCCGAACTCAGCGTGCAACCCTCTTGTACTTGGAAAGACGCCAATACGCACGTCCTCGCCGATGAGAAATACGCGCGAGTCGCGCCGCATCTCCTCGGTCAAGGCCTCTTGTATGGCAGCCACATACGTCCTACGAGGCACTTAGATGCTCCTGGCTATTCTGCGGCATCTTACACCCACAAGTCTTCATAAAGCGATTCGATTTCGGGATCAGGACTGTTGCGCGCGGCCTCAACCGCTTCAGCAACCAGCTGCGTCGTCTCGAAGTCGAGCGTTTCCAGTAGATCGGCTGGCAAAAGGTTGTTTTCGCTGACGTACGTATGCAGCAGACGCAGCGGATCCTTCGCCTGCGCGGCTGCTGTCTCCGCTTCATCACGATAGGTTTGTCCGCCGAGAAAGGCTTCTTCGCCCTCGGCATGGCTGCCGCGCCGATGGGTCTTCGCCTCGATCAAGGTCGGCCCGTCGCCGCCACGGGCGCGCTCCACCGCCGCTGTGGCAACACGATACATCTCGAAGGCATCGGCGCCATCGGCGACCACGCCCGGGATGCCGTAGCCGGCCGCGCGATCAGCGATATCGGTGATATTCATTGCGTTGGCCGCCGGCGTAAACTCGCCATACTGATTGTTCTCGCAGACAAATACCACAGGCAGCGTCAACGTCGACGCGAGATTCAGCGATTCATGAAAACTGCCTTCATTGGCGGCGCCGTCCCCGAAGAAGCAGACCGAAACGCGGTCACTGCCTGTGTACCATGCGCTCAAGCCCGCGCCTACGGCAATGGGTAATCCGCCGCCCACAATGCCGATCGCGCCCAACATGCCGATATCAAAATCGGCGATATGCATTGAACCGCCCTTGCCTTTGCAATATCCAGTCGCCTTGCCGAACAGCTCGGCCATCATGCGCTTGATATCGCCGCCTTTGGCGATCACGTGTCCATGACCGCGATGCGTGCTGATGATGGTATCGTCGACCGTCAGAGCGGCGCAGACACCGGCGGCTACGGCTTCTTCGCCGATATACAGGTGTACGAAGCCCGGCAATTGACCCTGCCGGAATAGCCGGCCTACCTCTTCCTCGAAGCGGCGGATGCGCAGGACGCGCGTGTATATGTCAAGCACCGTGTCAAGCGGAATGTCTTGGTGGCGCATTGCGCCTCCTCAAGTCAGCAAGGCATTGGCTGTCAGCGCCAACGCTTTGGTCGCGGCAGTCACCTGGTCGACGCCAACGCATTCGTCAACCATCGGCCATGTGGGAATGAAACCAGGGCCGTATTCGACACAGGTGATGCCGGCCCCCTTAAAGTGGCAGGTGTCCGCGGTGGCGCCGATGCGATGGCCCGCGCCCACCTGGGGTTCTCTTCCATTGACTTGTCTGTGCGCCGCGATCAATTCTTTGACCACCGGCGCATCCGGCGGTGTCGCCTCTCGCGCTGGCATATTAGGCTGCTGGTCGCTCTGCGGGATTACCAGCTCGTACTCAAACTCGCGGTCCGCCTGTTTGATCTGCTCCAGACGCGCTCGCATGTCCTCGCGCACGCTGTCTTCGGTCATGCCCGGAATGATCCGCAAGTCAAAGGCGACGGTGGTCACATCCTGATAATGCTCAATGTCGCGGATCGCCATTGAAGGATAGCCTGGAATCAACGGATGCGGCTGATAACGCAGCCAGCCGCCGTCAGCTTTCGGAGGAATCTGCACGTACGAAGGGCCAAAGGCGTCAATGACCTTGGTCACTTTCTCAATCGGATTTACATAGGGCACGCGGTGCTTGAACTCGCCCAGTACCCGTATCTTGCCTTGTACATACCCGACCGAAATCACGCCGACATCAAGGTTTCCCGCCTCGGTGACGATGCAATAATCGGGGCGGCAGCCGCTCTCGATAAGATGCAGCGCTCCCACTCCCCCACCGGTCTCGGCGACGACGCAAGCGACGATCAGGTCGCCCTTGAGCGGCGTCCCCGACCGGCGAACAGCCTCCGCTGCGATAAGCATCGAGGCCAAGCCAGCTTTCATATTCAGCGCGCCCAAGCCGTAGATCATCCCGCCGTCGATCGCAGCGCCGAAGGGATCGTAACGCCATTGGTCGCGCCGGAATACATCGCCATTCCAATCGCTTGTATCGGTGTGGCCGCACAGCATCAGCGAGGGAGCGCTTCCGTCGCCGCGCAACACACCTATCGCCTGGTGGGTAACATTCCCATCTCGCAAGGACACTTCTTGCAGTTCGACATCGTAGCCGCGCTCGGACATCCAGGCGGCGAGCCAGCGACCGATCGCGGACTCCCTCCACAAAAACGACGGGATACGGATCAACTGCCGTGTCAGTTCGATGGCTTCATGATCCTGAATATGCTCGAGAATCGCGGTCATCAGCTCTGCTCTGCGCTGACGACCGCCCAAACATCGAAGCCGACTTGCGCGCCGCCCCACAATTCACTCACGCCGATGGTATTGCGCGTGGGATAGGGATCGCTAAAGTATTCGCAGTAGATGGCATCCATTTCGGCAAAGCGGTTGATGTCGGTCAGCGAAACGTTGACCCGGATGACATCGCTAAGGGCGCAGCCGGACGCTTGCAGCACCGCGCTGATATTGTCCAGCGCTTGTCGCGCCTCCGCTGCGAATCCGCCGCTGACCAGCCCGGAGCCGTCCGGCGCTGTACCAAGATAACCGGATGTCACCAGCAAGTTGCCGTGCCGCAGCGCTTGACTATAGCCACTGGTGGGGATTGGCGCGTTGTTGGTCAGAATGACTTCCAGGCGCGCCACGGCTTAGGCTCCATTTTGGGCGTCGGCTATTTCCCGCGCTTCCGCCAGGTAGTTGTAGATGGTCGAGCGACTCAATCCCAGCTCCTCCGCGATAAGCGGCACCGCGCGTTTTACCTGGAACGCGCCTTTCTCATCAAGCCGGGCGATGAGATCAATCTTGTCGTCTTTGGAAATAATTGGCGCTTCGGCGCCCATGTCGTTGACGGCTTCGCGCAAGATGCTGTGGATGGTCCGCTGAATGTCGTCGGAGAGCGTTTCACTAACCTCCGATCCGGCGTCCAGGGCCAAGAACTCGCCCAGGATACGGTGGATACCAGCGAAAACGCTGATGTCCAGATTGACGCAGAATGCACCGTATGCCACCCCGCTGTTATCGCGGAGGAAAATCGTACAGGACTTCATATTTCTGCCATTGGGCAAGGATGTCTGATAGTTGTGGAAGTCCCGTACCGTATCGCCCCTTCTTGCCTGTGTCAGCAAGAGATCAGTTGCGCCGCCGCCTACTTTTCGCCCGCTGATATTGCCGTCTATATGGATGATCGAGCGTTCGAGGTCACTGAGATCATGGATTACCACTTCGCAATAGGGCGTAAAGAGCTTGGCAATGCCCAGCGAAATCTGCTTGAGAAGGGCGAAGGTCGCTTCTCGCTCAGATAATTCAATGGAGTCAACTGTGCTCATCGGGATTCTGATTGCTTACTAAGCATTGGCCTGCGCCCCGCACTCCCGCGGTAGATTTGCAATTGCGCGCAACTTGATAAACAATATATCCAAGAATTATACAAAATGTAAAGAGACTGCGCAACACATGGCCGCTGACCGACACGCCAAACATGACATTCTCTATTCACAGAAGGGACCGCCGACGCTCGACGAAATGACGGGACCGGAAGTTGAGGCGGCGCTGACGCAAACGGATGTGCTGCTGCTGCCCGTCGGCGCCACTGAAGCGCACGGCGCCCACCTGCCGCTCGGCACCGATTCTTTCGAAGCGCGGGAGAATTGCCGCCGGGCGGCGATTCGGCTTGAGGCGCTTGGTTGTCCGGTCGTCATCGGACCGGTCATCCCTTTCGGCACGTCCAGCTTTCACCTGGGATTCGCCGGTACGATCAGCCTGAGCTCCAACACGATGATTAACCTGTTGAAAGAAATATGCCTGAGCTTGTACGAGACCGGGTTCCGCAAGTTCGCGCTGGTGCACGGTCACGACGGCAATCTGCCGGTGATGATGGTCGCGGCGCAAGATATCGTCGACAATACGGCCGATGCGCAGGCAATGGTGCTCAACTGGCTGACGCCGCTCAGCAAGGTCTATCACACCATTCAGACTTCCAGCAAGCAGGAAGGCCACGGGGGCGAAGGCGAGACCGCCCGCATCCTGGTCACGCATCCGGAGTTGGTGCGCCTGGACCGGTCGGTCAAACACCACGTCCCGCCGGACGATATGCGCAAGATTCAAGGCGCCGAGCATATCAAGACCGGCGGCGGCATCTTCTACGCCACGCGCCGCTACAAAGACCACACACCGTACGGCCATATTGGCGACCCGGCGCTGGCGACTAGAGAGACGGGAGACAAGGGCTACGATGTCATCGCCGAATGGCTGGCCCGGGTCGTCGCGCGCGACTATTTCGGCCGCGACGTGGATCCCAATGAAATCCTGCGGCTCAACGAGTAACTGACGCGACGGTATACGCGGGCGCCGAATCTAGCGAACTCCTGTTCGCTGACATGATAGAGCAGCGGCATGTATAGTTTGACCTGCGACTCTTACGGGTTATAATCTCAGCATGGATGGACAGTTTGTTGACTATCTGCACACAATGTACAAGTACGCGGACAGACTGCATCCATAAGCCCAAGTTCGTATCGCATGTTCGTGGTGATGACTAGAGAAAGGTTTTGGCCAATGTTTAATCTACGTACCTTCAGCACAATATTGATTGTCATCCTGTTTTTAGTATCTCTGGGTACGGCCACTGCGCAGGATCCGCAGTACGGCGGAACGCTGGTGTTTGGCGCCGAGTCCATGGGCGACTCTTTCGACATCGGTTTCTGGCACGGATTCGGCGGCGTACACGTGATCGACACCATCGGCGAAGGTCTGGTGCGCGCGGACTTTGAAAATGGCGGCGCGCAGCCCGGCTTGGCTGAGTCCTGGGAGATTTCCGACGACGGATTGGTTTACACCTTCCACATCCGCGAGGGCATGACCTTCCACGACGGCGAGCCGGTGACCGCCGACGCCATCGTTCGCAGCATGAAGCGTCCCATCAACCCGGATGACCCGAGCTACATCGAGGGCATGTACATGTATGGCAACCAGGGCGCGAGCAACTGGGAATCGCTCGAAGCGGTCGACGAGCACACGATCGTCTTGACCTTGATGCAGCCCAACGCGACGCAGCTTCTGGTATTCTCCCGTCCCGATGGCGTCATCATCAGCCCGAAGGCCCTGGATGAATATGGCACGGAAGTCGGTTTGAATGTGTCGGCCGCCGGCCCCTTCAAGATCGAACGTTTTGTGCCTGGCCAGGAGGCGGTGCTGGCGGCGAATGAAGATTACTGGGCGGGGCGGCCTTACGTTGACCGGGTCGTAATTCGCGCCTACCCCGATGAAGCCGGCATCCTTGCCGCTTTGGAGGCGGGCGAAATTGATATGACGCTCTACGCGCCATTCACATCTGTGCCGCGCCTGCAAAATTCCGATAACATTCGCGTCGAAGTCGGCGCCCCGCTGGTCAATTTGTTCGCCGGCGCAAATGTGGCCATGGCGCCGCTGGACAACCTGCTCGTTCGCAGCGCCATCAACTACGCGCTGGACCGCGAAGTCTTGATTGAGGCTGGATTAAATGGCTTCGCGGAGATGCCGGCCAGCTTGATCGGTCCTCTCGACCTGGGCTTTGACGAATCGGGACGAGAAATAAGCGTCTACGATCCGGAGCGGGCGCGTGAACTGATCGCGGAGTCCGGCCTGGAAACGCCTATTCCGCTGGATCTCGCCTACGAGAACAACCGCTTCTGGCCGCAGCTGGCCGAGTTGATCGCCGCTGACCTGGAGGCAGTCGGATTTGATGTGACGCTCGATCGTCTCGACACCGGTTCATTCTGGGGCAAAGTCGGGGATGGGCAAACGCAACTGAGCATCAATCAGCGTTCCACGTTCGTGCCCGACCCGCACGGTAAGGCGATCCTGATGGCGCGGGCCGGCGCCGAGGGCAGCCAAACCCAGCACCATGCGCTGCAAGCGGCTGACGAGCTGGATGCCTTGATAACTGCCGGCATCTCAACTGCCGATCCCGAAGAACGGGCCGCGATATATCAAGAATTTCAAGCCTTGATGCTCGAGCAACTGCCCTACATCTACATCGGTTATCTGACGCCGCCAATCTTCGTAAACAAGCGTGTGCAGAATGTGGAGACCTTCGGCACCGCCGGCGGGCGCATCAACCTGCGCGGCGTTTGGCTGTCTGAATAATCCGAATACTGCGCTGGCGAATATGGCTTCGTCTGCTGATAATGAAGCCATATTTGCCTCTTGCAGCGGCAAAGCACTAGACTAAGCTCGACTCCCCACTCTGATTGCGAGTGCAGGTTGGGCCCTTGATGCGAGCTGACAGAACCATTGGATCGCGGCTCGGCGCCTACTGGCGGCAGTATGATATTGCCCTCGTTGGCGGCGCCGTCTTCGCCTTTATCTTGCTGGTCACAATCCTTGCGTCGGCCTTCGCCCCCTACGATCCAATGGCGCGCAACATCAAGAACCGCTTCGCTACACCTTCGACCGACTACAGATTCGGCACCGACCAGCTGGGACGCGATGTCTTGTCGCGCGTGATTCACGGAGGACGGCCGATTCTCGCCGCGAGTTTCACGGCCGTGTTATCCGCCTTGGCTGTCGGTACGATCATAGGCGTCGCCGGCGGTTATATCGGCGGCTGGCCAGATACCGCGCTCATGCGCTTGATGGACGTGATGCTTAGCTTTCCATCCATCCTGCTGGCGATTCTAATTGTGGCCACACTGGGCGTGGGCTTGCTCAATGTGACAGTCGCCATCGGCTTCGCCATGGTCCCCGTATTCGCGCGGCTCGTGCGCTCGATCGTGATCACACTGGTATATGAAGAATACGTGCTTGCGGCGCGCTCGCTGGGCGCTTCAGACCTGCATATCATCCGGAAACATATCCTCCCCAACATGATGCCGCCTATCATCGTGCAAGCGTCGGCGATGCTGGCTGTGGCCATCGGCGTCGCCTCCGCTCTGAATTTCATCGGGCTAGGCGTCGAACCGGGCACGCCAGACTGGGGCATGATGGTCGCCGAGGGCCAACGGCTAATCTTTGACGCGCCTCATGTACCCCTCTTTCCCGGGCTGGCCATCACCATCACTGTTCTCAGCGTCAATTATTTAGGCGATGGTCTGCGCGATCACCTCGATCCCAGGCTGCGCCGCCAGGGAATCTGATGGCAATCGTATGATCAGCTACTTGCTCAAACGACTGATCTGGCTGCCCATCGTTTTGTGGGCGGTCAGCAGCCTGACCTTCCTCGCCCTGCGAATCGTGCCGGGAAATCCAATCCAAACGGTGCAGAATCAGGTAATGGACAAAAGCCAGTTGGCGCAGGTAGAAGCGGTGTGGGGGCTAAACCGCCCGGTTAGCGAACAATACCTGAACTTTCTCTCTAAATTGGTTCGGGGTGATCTCGGCCTGGCGATGAGTAGCGGCGTGCCGATTCGGCGCATGATCTTCGAACGCATGCCGCCAACAATAGAGCTGGCAATCGTCTCGCTTATCATCAGCACAGGCATCGGCGTTCTCTCTGGGGTCGCCTCGGTTGCGATCCGCAATCGGGCCATCGATTACAGCGTTAGAACCGCCTCCATTCTTGGTCTGTCGCTACCACTCTTCTGGGTTGGCATCATGCTGATAATTGTCTTCTCCGTCAACTTGCGCTGGACACCAACTAGCGGGCGAATCGGCGCCGGCGTCGATTATGATGTCATCACCAATTTCATGTTCTACGATCTGATTGCGACCGGCAACTGGGCAGCCTTCAGCAGCTTCTTGCGCCATCTTGTCTTGCCGAGCGTGACGATAGGCTTGACATCAGCGGGCTTCGTCGCTCGTCTGACGCGTTCGGCGATGTTGGAGGTCATGAACTCAGACTACATCCGCACTGCGCGCGCCAAAGGCCTGTACGAGCGCAGCGTCATCTGGAAACACGCCATGCGCAACGCCATGCTTCCGATAATCACCTTGCAGGGCTTGCAATTCGGCGCAATTCTCGGCGGCGCTGTGATCACTGAGCGTGTGTTCTCCTATCCGGGCATGGGGACCTGGCTGCTCGATGGCATTCTTGAACGAGACTATTCTGTAGTCCAAGGCGGCATTATCTTCGTCGCCCTGGCCTACGTGCTGATGAATATGCTGGTAGACATCCTTTATCACGTCATTGATCCAAGACTGCGCAACCCCAGCAATTGAGCGGCGGCAAAGCGGCGTACATGCTGCCAAGCGAATCCCGGCGATTTGGCTGTCCAGTCGCGACCCATTGAGGAGATTGAGCAGGCGCGTCCGGCCAGTCAAGCGAGCGTGGCATACGCGCCAATCAGGAATGCCGGGTGGCGCCGGCCCGCTCGCCCAAGAGAGCTTGCGTATCGAATCTTCCCTCCGGGGGCGAAGACGCCAGTTTGACTCACGCGGTAATCTCTGTGAAGAGACGCCGCGTTTCGACGCCGAGCTTGCGCCTCTTGCCCTTGGCCCACTTCTCCAGATCACGATAGTGCGCGACCGCTTCAGCCCGGCGGCCGAGCCGGACGTACAGGCGCAAGAGCTTAAGATGAGTCGCCTCAATTGAGTAGTCGGCGTCAATGGCCTTGCCCAGCGTAAGCAGGGCCAGCTCATCGTTGCCGCGCGCTGACCAGTTGTCCGCGATCTGTGTAAGCGACTCCGTATTAGCGACGCTATATGCCTGGCGCCGTTCTTCAATCCAGCCGTCGCTATGACCTTGCAGGAAAGGCCCCCGATACAACTTCGCCACATTTTGCCAGTGCTGAAACGCGTCAGGCAGATCGCCATGCCGGCATAGCAGCAGCGACTCCACAAATTCAAAGGCGTCGAAGTAGAAGGGAACATCGGGGTTAATGCGATAATACGTGCCGTCATGCGAAAGAATGTCCACGCCCAGGGCCTTGTGCAGACGGCGCTTTGTAACGTGAAAGACGTTCACCGCCTGGTCAATGTGCAGATCGGGCCAGAATACTTCGCAGATCTGATTCCGCGTGACCTCTGGCCGGTCCATGACAAAAAACAGCAGGAGGCGTGGCAAATGCCCTTCCCAGTTGTCCACTAGACGGTCGTCCATAAACACGTACCCGGGACCAAGCGACAGCACCTTGAGGCTGGCGTCCTTGGCATTGCGCTTACCGTAAAAGTCTTTCTGAATTAGCTCGTCATCGCGCAATATCACGGCGTGTCGCTTGGCCATCATTGACAGCCAGGGAAGGCGGGGCAAAGAGCGACCGTTGAGTACGATCGTGCAGCGTTCAGGCGCCAGGTGCGAAAGGCGCTCTACGAATCGATGGATGTCATCGGCTGGATCCGCCCGATCAAACTCATCCAGGAGCAAAATAAAGTCGCCATCGCCAAAGTCCGCCAACTCGTCAAGAAAAGTCTTTAGCACCAAATCCACATGTCGGTAAGGATCCTGAAGCACATTCTGTGGCAATACGTTCAAGTGACGGCCAAAGCTTGCATGCTGTTTTGCCAGACCATTTATGAGGCCTGTTAAGAAATGAAACAGATTTATGTCGTCAATATCCAGCGCATAATAGTAAGTCTTGCGCCTGGTATCGGCCAACAGCAACGCCACCGCCAGCGAACGAAATCGGCTGGCGGGATGCAAGAGGACAAGTTTGGAGGCGCCGGCAAAGGTCAAGAACTTCTCATAGGCTCGGCGAACTTGAAGCTGGCTATTCATGAGCTTTGCTTCTTAATGTTTATGTTATTGGGTTAAGATTACAATTTTATCCTAAAACTTAATACATTCAATGTCGATTCGTACATACGCAAACAATAGCAACACGCGGCGGCGCGTGCCGCTTTGATCAATTCCAGCGTGCCCCAACTATTTTCTACAAGGTCGCGCTGCGGCGGTGAGGCAATCGTCAGTTAGTCTCTGCTTCCATTCGCACCAGTTCGCGCCTCAGCGTCTTGCCGATGGCGGTCTTGGGCAATTCGTCAATGAAAGCGACCCGCCGCGGAATTTCGTAGGGCGCCAGCTTTTCTTCTAGGAAGGCAATCAAGTCGTCTCGGTCCAGCTCGCGCCCTGGCTTGAGCACGATCCATGCTTTCAGCGCTTCCTGGCCGGCCCGCTCCGGATGCGGAATGCCGGCGACGCCAACTTCAAGCACGTCCGGATGCGCGGCGATGGCGTTCTCAACGGTCGTGGGGTAGACGTTGTAGCCGCCTATGAGCGCCATGTCCTTTTTCCGGTCGACGATGTAGAAGTAGCCGTCTTCGTCCATACGGGCGATGTCACCGGTGTATAGCCAGCGCTTGCCATCGACTTCTCGCAGGACGTTCTGGGTTTCTTCCACCATGCCGTGGTAGCCCACCATCACATTCGGCCCCGCCATAACCAGCTCGCCTGCCTCGCCCACCGGCACATCAGTTTCGCTATCTTCAAGGCTAACGATCCGCATATCCATCTCCGGCAGCGGCAGACCAATTGATCCCGGGCGATTCTCCTTGTAAATGGGATTGATATGCGATGCGGTGGGCGCTTCGCTCATGCCAAATCCTTCGCGCACCGAACTGCCGCTGAGTCGCTCAAATTCGGCCTTGGTCGCCTCGGGCAAGGGCGCTGACCCGCTCAAGCAAAGGTGCAGGGAGCTCAGGTCCACCTCGCCGCGCTGGACAGCCGGATGGTTGTTGATTGCGTTATAAAGCGCGGGCACGCCCGGAAAGAGCGTCGTGCGAAACGTTTCGATATTGCCCAGCACATCGTCGATGTCGCGCGGGTTGGGCACGAGCACAATCTTGCAGCCGCGATAGACGCTCGTGCTGACAACTACGATCAACCCATAGACGTGGAAAAAAGGAATAGCGCCCAGAAAGATCTCGTCTTCCACCGGCGTATCAAATAGATCGAGGATGCCTTCGGCTTGCAGCATATTAGCCACCAGCGCGCGGTGCTTGGACATGGCCGCCTTGGATACGCCCGTTGTGCCGCCCGTATACTGGAATATCGCCAGGTCGTCCGGCTTCACCGCCACATTGGGCCGTTTTCCATCAAAGCGCGAGAGCAGGTCCTGGAACCAATAATCGCCCGTTTCCACCTCTTGCAGGAAATGGCCTTCTTTCTTCTCCTTGGCGATCGTGAAAAGAAACTTGGCCAGGCCAGGCAGATACTCCTTGATATTGGCGACGATGACCGTTTTCACTTTTGTATTCGGCTGAACGCGTTTGACGAGCTCATAAAACAGTGTCATCGTCAGCACAAATTCGGCGTCGCAATCGTTGATTTGATGCGCCATTCTTTCGGCCGGGTATGTCGGGTTGGTGGCGGCGACGACGCCGCCGGCTTTGAGAATTGCGTAGAAGCTGATGACGAAGGCAACCGAATTGGGCATGACTATGGCGACGCGGTCGCTCTGCTTGAGGCCAAGATCGACCAATGCCGCCGCCAAAGCGTCCGATGCGCGATCGAGTTCTTCGTAGGTAACTGACTTGCTGATCCGGCCGATTAGCGGCAAATTGGCCGGTGTAATCAGCGCCGTCGATTGCGGAGCGCGATCGCGCGTGTCCTTCAACAACTGATGCAGCGGAATCTCGGGAAACTCAAGCGAAGTAGGCAGGCCTACATCGTAATTCTTGATCCACGGTCTCTCGGCGTAAGTCACCATTTGCTCGCCCCTCGATTCTCGCTCGCATTGAAATTCACACAAGTATAGCTCATTTCGGTTGCGCTAGAATACAACTTGACCGTTCCGAGCGCGCAATTGGCTCAGCAGATATGACCCGGGTTGCGCAAGGCAACCGCTTCGCGCGCAATGGCCGTCTGCCCGGAGATCAGCCGCGCAACCATGCCGCCCATGCTGCCGGTATCCGCGTAATCCGGCCGCGGGAGTCGAGGCAAATCAGTTTGAGAGAAGCGCTAAAAGCAATCTCGCCCGAGCGCGCATCGGTTATGTCGCAGCCGAAGGTGATTGCCCGGCTCTTAACGTCTTCTATCCAGGTCTTGACCGTCACTCGCTGATCGTAGCGGCATGCTCGGAGATAGCGGGCTTTCAAATCCGCCGCCACCAGGAAATTGCCCGAGTCTTCAATATCAGCGTAGCTCCAGCCACGCTCGCGGATATAAGCGCTGCGGCCCTCTTCAAACCAGACGAGGTAGGCCGCGTGATGCGCCACACCCATATTGTCCGTTTCCGCATATCGGACACGAAATGTGATCTCGCAGATATGGCCATCGGTTGCCGCCACAAGTTCCCCCAGTGCGATGCGCTAACGGCATGAGTCTAACCCGCTCGCACTTCTAAGCACAAGCATTGAATCTTCCCGCATTTATGTCACACTACTTCAGGCCCGATCTGACCGAGGGAAAACCATGTTTCGACTGATCCGTACCTCCGCGATAGTTGCGCTTATGCTTTCGCAGCTGTGGATAATCCGCGCCCAACCGAATGCCGACCCCTACGCCGACTTGCAAAAATCACGGACGGATGACGGCGGTTTCGTGCTGGGCAATCCAGAGGCGCCCGTCAAAATAATCGAGTTCTCCGATTTTCTCTGCGCAAGCTGCCAGAATTACGAACCCGTCATCAGCAGCTTTATCCGAGAATTCGTCGTCTCTGGGCAAGCCCAATTCGAGTATCGCATTTTCCCGATTGTCGATCCCGAGCTTTCGGTGGTTAGCGCCAACCTGGTGGAATGCGCCGATACCTTGCAGCCGGGTCTGTTCTGGCGCGCTCACGACCTCATGTTTCAGATGACAAGCAGCGTCGGCTTCACAGCGGAGTCCTACACGGAATTTGCCGAAGCGCTGGCGCTCAATTCAGAAGCGCTTCTGGACTGCGCGTCGGAAGCGGATCAGCACCGAATTGACGCCGATTACGGCATGAGCCTGGGCGTGAACGCAACGCCGTCACTGTTCGTACAATACGGAGAGAGCGAGCCGCTGGCGATCGCGCTGGCTCTGCCGGAACACTACGCCGCGCTTGTCAGCGCGATACGATCGCAAACTTCGGATCCAGTCACCATACGCTATGGCGACTACGCCGGCCTTTCTACCTTCCGGCGCGACGATGGCGCCTTCGTGCTTGGCGATCCGGACGCGCCACTGACCATCGTCGCCTTTGAAGACTTCTTCTGTCCGCATTGTCAGGTCTACGCGGAAACCGTTCGCCAGTTCATAGACGCCTATGTGCGCAGTGGTCGAGCCAATTTCGAGTTCCGACTCTATCCGCTGATTAACCCGCAGTACTCGACCACGGCCGCCAAAGTAGCGGAATGCGTTGCGGTCCAGGACCTGGGGCAATTCTGGGACGCGCATGACCTGCTCTTCCAATTCGCCGCCACGAATAATGCCGCCGATATGGCCGATGACATCGCCAGCCTGCTCGCCCTGGACGCCGCCGCTTTGAGCGACTGCCTCGAGCGTTCCATGCAGTTCCTGGTCGATGTACATGCCGGGCAACGCGCCGGCGTAAGCGGCACGCCAGCGATCCGCGCGCGAGACGGCGAAGGCGACCTGCAATTCATTTATATTGGCGATCAGCCGCAGGCACGCGGCGGCTTGCCCATTGATGTTCTGGCGGCTCTGGCCGAAGGCGCTCCCGGCGTGACCATCGGCGCGCCCGAACGCAGCCTGCTCAACGAAGGCTTCTTGCAAGATACAAGCTTGATGAGCGAGACGCCCTGCGCCCCGCCCTGCTGGCAGAATATCACACCCGGGCAAACCAGCCTGGCGGAAGCTGAAGCGCGCGTCGCCGCTATCGACAGTTTGGAGATCGCGCAGTCCGGCGGCGGCGCCTTTGCTTTTCGACATGTCGACGGTCCGATCTGCTGCCAGATCTCCAGCCAGGACGGCGAGACCGTCAGCACCACGCTCCTGCAATTCGCTCCGGCCATGAAACTCGGCCAGGTCATCGCCGCCCGCGGCGAACCGACATACGCCTTTGGCCAACCCTTCAACGATGCCGAAGCCATCGTGATGCTGTATTATCCCGAGCAAAATATGCTGCTTAGCGCGCTGGCGCCGGGGGTTGACGGCAGCTTGTCGGAGGCATCGCCGGTGGTCGCGGCGGTCTACGCCACAAGCGACGTCTTTGCGGCCGCCTTTGGCTCCGCGCCCCTGCAAGCCTGGGGCGGCTATCTGAGCTATCGCGATTACGCCGAAAGCGGCGCCGGTTAGGTCTAGCCTGAAGCGCGCGCTTGATGACGCTCGCGGAGCCGCTGGCGCAAGTCGTCGAGCGAGATGTCCAATTCGGACATCAGCACCAATAGATGATAGGTCAAGTCAGCCAGCTCGTTGAGCTGTTCATCGCGCCCCTGGCTAAGCGCAGCGATCACGACTTCGACCGCTTCTTCACCCACTTTCTGGGCGATCTTCGCGCGTCCGCCCGCGAGCAGCTCGCCGGTATAGCTGCCGGCCACCGGGTTGCGGCGGCGTTCCGCGATGATAGCCTGCAATTCATCGAACATGTCTTGCATGTGTCGTCCCCACTTAGTAGCGCTTGGGTTCTGCATTGAACTCATCAAGAGTGCGGAAGAAACAGGACGTGGCCAACGTATGGCAGGCGGGGCCCGCCGGCGCCACTAACAGCAGCAGCGTATCCGCGTCACAATCTACGCGAATCTCAACCACCCGCTGCGTATTGCCCGAGGTCGCTCCTTTATGCCACAATTCGCCGCGGCTTCGGCTCCAAAACACCGCCTCGCCGAAATCCAGCGTACGGCGCAGCGATTCCGCATTCATGTAAGCCATCATCAGCACTGCGCGCGTATTCGCGTCTTGCACGATCGCCGGCATCAGTCCCTGTGCGTTCCAATCCAGACGGGCGAGCGCCTCGTTATCCAAAGTCATCGATATTCTCCCAGCCGCTTCGCCGTACGGGCACACCCGCATCATGCAAATAGTCCTTGAGATCGCCCATTCGCAGCTCGTTAAAGTGAAACAGACTGGCGGCCAAAGCGGCATCCGCCCGGCCTTCCTCTAGCACTTCGCGAAAGTGTTCTTCGCGCCCCGCGCCGCCCGAAGCAATCACAGGTATCGACACGGCATCGGCGACCGCCTGGGTCATCTCGATGTCGTAGCCCGACTTCGTGCCGTCTTTATCCATGCTCGTCAGCAAGATTTCGCCGGCGCCGCGGTCTTCCACTTCTCTGGCCCAGGGCACCGCTTCCTTGTCGGTTGGAATGCGGCCGCCATTGATATGCACCACCCATTTGCCGTCGACCCGGCGTGGATCAATCGCAACCACGATGCACTGGCTGCCGAAACCCCAGGCGCCGGCGCTGATCAAATCGGGCGTTCTGACCGCCGCGCTGTTGATCGAAACTTTGTCCGCGCCCGCCAGCAAGGTATCGCGAATATCATCGATGGTACGAATGCCGCCGCCAACGCAGTAGGGAATGAAGATGCTGTCGGCCACCCGCCGCGCCATCTCCAGCGTAGTCGCGCGCGCTTCATGGGAAGCCGTGATATCAAGGAAGATCAGCTCATCCGCGCCTTCTCGATCATAGACGATGGCTTGCTCAACCGGGTCGCCCGCATCGCGCAGATTGACAAAATTGACGCCTTTAACCACGCGCCCGTTCATGACGTCCAGGCAAGGTATGATCCGCTTGGCCAGCATAGTTAACCTCTCCCGGCTGCGCTTAGCGCTTCTTCCAGCGTGAAAGTCTTCCGATACAGCGCCATGCCGATGATGGCGCCGGCAACCGCGCCGCTGCGCGCCAATTGCTCTATATCAGCCAAGGCGCTGACCCCGCCCGACGCGATCACTTTTAAGCCGGTCGCTTGCGCCAGCGCAACCGTATCGGCGATATTAACGCCGGCCATACCGCCGTCGCGGCTGATATCCGTGTACAGCGCGTGGACCGCGCCCAACTCGCGCAGCCGCCTGCCCAGCTCAACCGGCGTCTGCTGCGATAGCTCGGTCCAGCCATGCGTCGCCACCTTGCCGTCCCTGGCATCCAGCGCGACCGCGACGCGTTCCGCGCCGAACCGATCGATCGCCTCGCCGGCCGCGGCCGGGTCGCGTACCGCCATCGTGCCAATCACCAAACGGTTGGCGCCCGCGTCCCGCGCGGATTGCAGAGTCGCAATATCGCGCAAGCCGCCTGTGAATTGCACCCTGACGTTCAAAAGGGCGACCTTTTCCAGTATCGCCAGATTCTGATTCTCCGCGCCGAAGGTCCCGTCCAGGCTCACCATGTGCAGCCATTCGGCGCCGCTGTCGATCCAACCCTTCGCGGTCGCCACCGGGTCGGCACTGAAGACGGACCGCTGGTCGGGGTCGCCCTCGCGCAGCCGCACGACTTTGCCCTCAAGTAGATCAATCGCCGGATAAATCAGCATAGCCGCTCCTATAGACGCAGGAAGTTCGACAAGATGCGCAGGCCCGTGCTCTGGCTCTTTTCGGGGTGGAATTGCACGCCGTAGATATTGTCCCGCTGGACAATCGCAGCGAAGTCGATGCCGTAATCCACCCAGCTGATAACGGTATCGTCGTCCGACGGCGCGCAGTAATAACTGTGCACGAAATAGGCGTAGCTGCGTTCATCCAGGCCGGCGAGCAAGCCCGGCTCGCCCCGGATATTCAAGTGATTCCAGCCCATATGCGGCACTTTGCGGTCGGTAAAATGGGGAAAGCGAAGCACGCGACCGCCCAGGATTCCCATGCCCTCGTGCTCGCCCATCTCTTCGCCGACCTCATACAAGATCTGCATGCCGACACAGATGCCCAGATAGGGCACGCCCGCTTTGAGCGCGGCCTTGAGGGGCGCAACCAGTTTCTGCGCGCGCATTTGCGCCATGCCCGCGCCGAACGCGCCTACGCCCGGCAGAATGATCTTCTCCGCGCCGTGGAGCTGGCCGGGATCTTGCACCAGCCGCATATCTCGCGCGCCGAGATGCTTGAGCGCGTGCAGTACGCTGCGCAGATTTCCAGCGCCGTAGTCAATGACCGCCAGCATAAGCTCTCCTCACCCCTAATGAAAAAGCCTCGCGGTTTGGCGAGGCAGCAACTTCTGAGTTGGAACGCAAAACGCTAAGCGCCGCGCATCGCCGTAGTCGGGAAAGCCCAATGATGATGATGATGATTGTGCGACCGCGCCACTTGAACCGCCTCTTGCAAGCTTGGCGGGAGTATAAGTCGGCCGCCGCCGCCTGTCAACGGAAGACTTGGCAGCCAGCCCATATGTTTGATTGCCCGCCGCTGATTTGCTATACTCTGAGCAATCCGCAGCTTGAGCCGCGTCTTCGCGGCGTTCGGAGAAGGCGTCGTGGAAATCAATCAGATCGCCAGCATGATCGAGTGGCTGGACGAAGAGCGCCGGCGTGACAAAGCGCTAATCGCCACGCTGGAAGGGCGGCTGGCGCAGCAAACCGACCTGCTCGACGCCATGCAGCGCCGCGTCAACAGCGTCGAGTCTGACCAGGTGGTGATCAAACAAGAAGCTATGCCCGCTACAAAAGAGCAGGACATCATCGAGACCATGCGGCAAGAAGCCGAGCAAATGCTGGAAAACGCCGAAGCGCGCCGACTCACCGCCGAACGCGAAGCCGAACGCCGCTTCGAGTTGCAGCGGGAGAACTTTCAACGCGCGATCCGCGATGTGTCGGATAAGGCGGAACGCCTGGAACGACAGCTCGCCAACATCAGCGACTTGCAGACGGAAGGCGACCGCCTGACTAACGCCATGCGCCTGCTCAACCAGGAGATTGACGACCTGAGCAAACAATTGGAGGGCCCCGACCGGCGATTGACTTTCCTCGAAGAGCAGCGCCGTTCGGACACGCGCCGCCTGGCCGAGATCGAGACCGAGCTGCCCGAATACAAGAAATCTGTCGATGGCATTCAACCGAAGCTGGCGCTGCTGGAAGAACTGGCCGTGCGCAATGAAAGGCGCATCCAGGATTTCAATAATGTCGATCGCGAACGCCGTGAGCAGATACAGCAGTTTATCGACCAGCAGCAGTTGTTGACTCAGCAGCGCGACCAGCAGTTGCTCGAGCTGACCAAACGCTTCAGCGTCCATGATGAAGAATTGCAGAAGAACATTGAGCGCTTTGAAGTCTGGGCGCAAGCCTATCGCGAGATGAAACGGATCATCGACGACTTCAACCGCATCGGAGACCGGCTGGAGCGGCGCATCAGCGAAGCCTCGGAAATGCAGCGCCTCAGCGAAGAGCGCTTCCGCGAAGAGTGGAATGACTGGCGCGACGATGACCAGAAACGCTGGAAACAACTGACCCTGTCGAGCGACGAAGTCTGGCGCAACCACGATCGAGAATTCGAAATCTTTGTCAAGCGGATCGATGACGTCGAGAGCCTCGTTCCCGCGTTGCAAAGCAATATCGAACGCCTCTGGCTGCTCGAGCGCGCCCGCGCCGAACTTTATCGCGAGCGTTATCAAGCCATGCTGCTTGAATTTGATGTCGTGGACGCCGCTGACGAGGCCTTCGTCACTTTCCGCCAGCCCGCCGGGCGTCTGGGCAGCGGCTAGTCCATGCGCGTTATCGGGACCGCCGGGCATGTCGACCACGGCAAATCCACCCTCGTCGAAAAACTGAGCGGCATCAACCCGGACCGGCTCGCCGAAGAGCAAGCCCGCAGCATGACCATTGACCTGGGCTTCGCCTGGCTGGATTTGCCCACCGGCGAAACGGTCGGCATCGTTGATGTGCCCGGGCATCGCGACTTCATCGAAAACATGCTCGCCGGCGTCGGTGGGATTGACGCCGCCCTGCTTGTCATCGCCGCCGACGAGGGCATCATGCCCCAAACACGCGAGCACCTCGCCATCCTCCAGTTGCTCGACATCAAGCGCATCATCGTCGTCATGACCAAAGTCGATCTGATTGACGATCCGGAATGGCTTGAATTGGTCGAGCTGGAGATCGGCGACTTGCTGTCTCAGTGGAATCTCGATGACTTGCCCCTGGTCGCGGTCTCCGCGCATACAGGCGCCGGGCTCGTTGAACTCATGAGTACGCTGCAATTTGTGCTGGCCGAACTGCCGCAGCGCGCGGACTACCGGCAGCCGCGCCTGCCCATCGACCGCGTATTCGTCGTCAGCGGCTTCGGCGCCGTCGTCACCGGCACGCTTTCGGGCGGCGCGCTTTCGCTCGGAGACAACATCGAGATCCAGCCCTCAGGCCGTACCGGTCGCATTCGCGGCTTGCAGAGCTACCAGCGAAAGGTGGATACGCTTGCTCCCGGTTGCCGGGCGGCAGTGAATGTCGCTGGCATAAACAGCGGCGAAATCAGGCGCGGCGATGTACTCGCCTTCCCGGGCCAGATGCAGCCTACCCTGCTGGCCGATGCCGAATTTACGCAGCTCGGCGATATAACCAGACCGCTGACGCATAATGCCGAAGTCAAAATCTTCTCCGGCGCGTCGGAGGCGCTCGCGAATGCGCGCTTACTCGCTGACGAATCATTGGCGCCGGGCGCGCGCGGCATGCTGCAGATCCGCCTGCGGCAGCCCTTGGCGCTGTCACGCGGCGATCGCTTTATTCTGCGCTACCCGTCGCCGGCCGAGACCATCGGTGGCGGCGTCATCATCAACGCCCACCCCGGGCGGCGCCGCAAACGCTTCCAACCGGATGTCATAGCGGAACTTGAACTGCGCGCCAGCGGCACGCCCGGCGAACGCCTGGCGCTTGCCGCACAAGCCGACGCGCCGCAGCGCGCTGCCGACCTGCAGAATGCGCTCGGCTTCGCTGACGCCGAAATGACGCAAGCCCTGGACGAAGCCATGAAAACCGGCCTGATTCGACGCCTCGACGGTCAGCGCTTTTGGGCAGCGCAGTCGATGGCGCAATTGCTGCACGCCGCCATGACCGAGCTGCGCGGCTACCATATAGCTCACCCCTTGCGGCTGGGCATGCCGCGGCCGCAATTGCAGAGCCGCCTCAATGTCAAGCTTAGCCTGCTCGACACGCTGATCGACAACGAAGACCAGTTGGCCCAGGATGCTAACTTTGTCCGTCTGCGCGACCATGCCATCAGATTCTCGCCCGAACAAAGCGCAAATGCTGACAAAGTGATACGCGCGCTGCTGGCCGATCCCTATGCGCCGCCAGGCATCGCCGAGTTGAACGAAATTGCCGGCGAAGACCTTGTGCGCGCGCTTGGCGACCTGCGCCGGATTGTCCGCGTGAACGAGGGCATCGCCTTTGCCGCCGACAGTTACGACCGGCTCGTCAGCGAAATCCGGCGGCATATTAGCGAGACTGGCGAGATTGACGCCAAGACCCTGCGCGACAAGTTCGCCACCTCGCGCAAATATGCCATCGCCGTGCTGGAACATCTCGACGCTCTGGGCGTCACGCAGCGAGTCGGCGATGTCCGCAAGCGCGGGAGAAACTGGAAGGCGTTGGCCGGCTAATCGAGAAGCGCGGGCAGGAATCCGCCAACGAAGGCATCGCCCAAGCCGACCGTGACAGCGTTTTCCTGGGGCACATCCGCCACCGGCACGCAAACCGCGTCATCACCAGTTTCCGCGTTAAACGCGCGGGCGAATGCAGCGCCTTCCGGATTTGGCGCGCTGGCCGCGATTTCGCTGTGATCGGCGAGCGCAAACTCATCGCCGTATCGAAATCGCGTAGTCGCCATCGTCACGCCCGCCCGCAGCGCGGCAGCATAGCGGCCCGCGTCGCGCCCATACGCCAGCGCCCAATGCCGCGTGTGCAACACGATAGCTGGCGACGGAATCGCCCGGCGCAATTCCTTCAGCCCCTGCCGAACCTCCCCGGGGTCTGCCAGGTCGATCTTGCGACCCGTGCAAGACTGCAGCTCGTCCTCGTTCATGCCGTACAGGTCGATTCTTTCGCCGAGCATTTCATGAATCAGCCTGCGAAACGAAGGATCGTGGAAGCCGCCGTCTTCGAGATAGACTTTGGTATCCTTTGGCAAGCGCTCCAACAGATGCCGGACCTGCCGCAAACGCCGTTGCAGAAGCGGCTTGCTCTGCATGGCGTTGAAGCCGGATACCAGTAGCGCTTGCGCGTCGCTGACCAGATCGGCGAATTCGGGCGCGATCCGCATGGCAAGACGGTCGGCGTTGCAGTGGTATATGAGTCGATTCGGCAGGCGCGCGCGAATGTCAATATCGCCCGCCTTCACGCGGTCGCCCGCGCCGAACTGCACGATCAAGTGTGGATAGAAGCTGTCACCGTCGTTGCTGCAAACGTAAGGGCTGTCCGCCGGCAGCAGTCTGCGCACCTGATCGTTCAGCGTGATCAGATGCAGCGCCGAGCGGTAGCCGAGTTTGCGCATGGCGATAGCGGCGCGCACGGACGTGCCGCCCAATGTAACTTTTTTCTCAAAGCGCTCCGCAAAACCTTCGAGAATCTCCGAGCCGCCGACGAAGCGCTCTCCGCCCCCGCCGGTCCGCATAAAACTTAGTATTGAGATTAGGAGATCGCGCTCGGAGCGTATCGCGATATTTTTGTCGAGTTCTTCCGCCCGTAACCGATAGTGGTTTGCCAGCGCTTCCAGCGTATCGGCATTCCAGACAATCTCATAATCCACATTGTTGCAGAAGCCCAGGGCAATTCGCTCGCTCATGACCGGTGTTCCTAGTCGGCCGTATCGGTCATTTCACTTACTTTAGCGCCTGACAATGGGGGCTGTTCAATACAGAGCCGCCTTGCCGGTGGTCTTGAACAAGTCAAACTTCTGGCGGCAGACAACCTTCATAGCGTCGATGCACTCCGGGTAGATGCTGCTCGGCTCGCGCAGAATCGGATTCTGCAAGACTTCGCGGGCTTTGCGATAGAAGGCGCTCTTCATATCGGCGGAGATATTGATCTTGCAGATGCCCAGCTCGACCGCCTGAGCAATCTCCGAGTCCGGATTGCCGGACCCGCCATGCAGCACCAGCGGAATCTGAACCCGGGCGCTAATCTCCCGCAGCAGGTCCAGTCGAATCTCAGGCTTCATATCTTTGGGATACAAGCCGTGCGATGTGCCGATGGCGACGGCTAGCGTGTCCACGTCTGTAGCGTCAACGAATTGCTTGACCTGTTCGGGATCGACGAAGACGACCTCGTCCGCGCCCGCCTCCGCTTCTTCATCAAGCTCGCCAATCGTGCCCAGTTCCCCTTCGACCGATACGTTGATAGCGTGCGCCAGCGCTGTAATCTTGCGGCAGGCGGCTATGTTTTCTTCGAGCGGCAGCATGGATTTGTCCATCATGACTGACGTGAAGCCGGCGCGAATGGCGGTCATCACTTGTTCCAGCGATGATCCATGATCGAGATGAACAACGACGGGAACCGAAGCGTCATGCGCCATCTCCAGCGCCATGGTTACGAACGCTGTGCCGACGAACGCCAACTCGTCCGGATGGATGGCGATAATCACCGGCGCTTCGGCCGCTTCCGCCGCTTCGATCGCGCCAGTGAGCAGCATATTGCTGCTGATGTTGTAGGCGGGCACGGCAAAGCGGTTCGCGCGCGCGACAGCCAGAAGGTCTCGCATATTCAGTAGCATAGTAGGCTCTTCATTTCGTTGCGGACGGATAACTCAAGCAGGGCGAAGTTTACCCTTTAATCGACCCCGCTGACATACCGGCGATGAAATAACGCTGAAACAGGAGGAAGAGGATCAGCACCGGAAGCGAGCCCAGGACGCTCAGCGCCAGCATCTGATTCCACTCGAACGAATGCTGCCCCATCAACAGGTGGATGCCAATCGGGACGGTGCGCATATCATTCGTGCGCGTCAGCGTGAGCGCGAAGAGGAATTCGTTCCAGGCCAGCATGAATGTATAAACGCCGACCGCCACAATACCCGGCAGAGAAATCGGCACCAGAATCCGCCACAGCGTCACAAAGCTGCCGCCGCCATCGATCATCACCGCCTCGTCCAGATCGCGCGGCAGCGTGTTGAAATAACCGGTCATCATGATGATGGCGTATGACAGCGTGAACACCATGTACGTCAGCACCAGCGCCGTATAGGTATTGTAAATCCGCAGCCAAACGATGAGACCGAAATAGGGGATCATCAGCGTAATTGGCGGCACCGACTGCACGCCGATGATGACCAGGCTCAAGGCCTTCTTGAACGGAAAGTCGTAGCGGCTTAAGCTGTAGCCCGCCAGAATGCTGGTGATAACAGTGCAAATTGTCACCATAATCGCGACCAGGTAGCTGTTGAAGAAGAAGCGCAATTGCCCGGGATCGCTAAGCACCGCCTCATAGGCCGCGAATGAAAATGAGTGGTCAATCAACGCGGGCGGGTAAGCGAAGATCTCGAGATTGGATTTGAACGAGGACGCGACCATCCATAGCACCGGCAAGCCGGCGAAACAAGCGCCCAGGAGCAGCGCGATCCAGAGCAGGAATTTGCGGGTCAGGATTTCCCTGCGGCTGCCGATCATGAAGTTATTATCATCCTAAATTGCGTTAGCCAAACTTTTTCGGTCATTTCGCGCTCTCGTCAACCCAACTCGCTGCCGCCAAGCGTCTATTCGTCGACCATCCGCTGGCTGCGCACGTAGAAAACGGCGACAAAGGTGCACATCACCAGGATCACCATGGCAATCGTCGACGCGATGGAATACTCGTGCGAGCTAAAGGCCGCCTTATACGTATAGGTGCTCAGCACTTCAGTGGAGCGCATCGGGCCGCCGCCGGTGGTCATCCAAATCAAGGTAAATTGATGAATCGTCCAGATAAAGTCCAAGAGCGCCAGGCTAATGATTATCGGCTTCAGTTGCGGCAGCGTAATGTTGAGGAAAAGCTGCCAGGCGTTGCCGCCGTCCACGCGCCCGGCTTCGTACAGGTCATCGGGGATGCCTTGCAAACCAGCCAGGAAACTCACCAGGTAAAAGGGATAGCCGGACCAGATGTTGATGAACGTCACCGCGTTTAACGCCAGCCGCCGGTCCGACAAGAATTCCTGAAGCTCCTCGACCAACCCCAACTCCAGCAGCACAAAGTTGATCACGCCGTGCGGATTCATCAGCAGCCGCCACAAAATCGCAATGATGGACGCCGTGAACACCCAGGGCAAAATATAAATGACGCGGAAGACCGCCTTGACGTTGGCGCCGAGCAAGCGCGAATTTAACAGCAGCGCGAATGACAAGCCAATAACAAAATGCGCTGCGACGCTGACCAGCGAAAAGTACATCGTGTTGCTCAACGCGCCGCGGAACTTGCGATGCGTCAGCACTTCTTCGTAATTTTCCAGGCCGACAAATACCGGCGGATTGGGGTTGACTATGACGTTGTCAACCAAGGAGTAGAGGAAGACGGTCGCGATTGGCACAACCGTCAAGGCCGCCAGCAGAATCAATGTCGGCGACAAATACGCGTAGGGCAGCAGCCTGCGCTTCCGCTGTTCCCACGCGATGTTCGTTGGGTCCGCGACTTGGCTCTGTGAGGCTGAATCCATGCCGGCTCCGGCTAAAGTGAGGCGGCCAGCCAACTTCTCCGGCCGCCTCTACGCTACTTGTTGCGTATTGCTGTGTTGGAAAGACCTACGAGAATATGTCTTCCCACTCTTCTTGGGCGATTTCCAGGAACTCTTCCAGCTCCATTTCGCCTTCCAGATAGAATTGGAAGGGCTCGTCGAACTGGCGCATCAACTCTTCCGCAGCCGGCAGGCCGGTGAATTCGTTGGCCAGGAATCCTTCCTGGAAGATCTCGAAAGCGGTAATGAAGAGCGGATCCGTCTGGATGAAGTCCGGCGTCGCGTTTACGTTGCCCGGGAAGGCATTCGCGATCGACGTCAACTTCGTATTGCCCTCGACGCTGGTCAAGTAGTCGATCAGCTTCCAGGCCTCGGCCTTGTGCTCGGTATTTGAGCTGATGCCGATGCCCCAGGAGGCGTAGGGCAAGCCGCGCGGGCCGTCATAGCCCTCAGCGGCAGGCAGCGCCGTGATGTCGAAGTTCAGGTCCGGATTGCGCTCGCGAATCAGCGTGAAGTGCGCCAGCGTATTGATGATCATCGCCACGCGCTCGTTCACGAATTCTTCCACTTTCTCGTTCTCTTTCATGGCGAAGGCGCCCGGCGCGACCACGCCGGCGTCGTGCAAGCTCTTGATATACGCCATCGTGCTGGCCAGCAATTCATTGTCGACCAGGTTCGGCTGGCCCATGTCATCAAGCATGCTGCCGCCGCTGGCCCAGACCCAGGACATGGTGTCGTTCTGGATGCCGTTGGGCTGTTCAAGCGATAGCGGCTGCGCCCAGCCGTAGACATTGTTGTCGGGGTCGGTCAAGGCTACGGCCGCCGCGGAGAATTCCGCCCGCGTTGACGGCGGATCAATGCCTGCCGCCGCCAGCATGTCCAGATTGACAAATACCGGATAGATGAAGTTGGCGATTGGGATCATGTAAGTCTCCCCGGCCAACTGAATCTGCGCCGCCAGTTCGCTGTCATCGTACATGGCGTCTTCCATAGCCTGCGACAGGCTGTGCAGCGCGCCTTGCTTCCACAAGACATTGACCCAGGCGCCGTCCAGACCAACGACATCCGCCATCGTGCCGGTTGCCGCGCTGGCGATAATCTGGTCCTTCGTGGTCAGATAGGGTCCGCTGATCGTCTCTACCCGGATGCCCGGATTGGCCGCTTCAAAGTCGTCCAATATGGCGCGGAACGAGCCCTCGGGCAATTCCGGCTCCCACCATTGCTGGAATTCCAGCACGACATCCTGCGCCATGCTGACGCCTGGGACCAACAGCAGCGCGATTATCAACAATCCAACAAGCTTCTTCATTTTCCGATCTCCTTTGTCCTGTGATGGTTCATCACCAATTTCAAACGCGGCGGCATTTCCGAGCACAGCGCAGATACGCCCCGCTTGCCAAACTCGAATTAGCTCATATCCCCCCTCTCGCCTGCTGCATTTGGTTCAACCGGCTTGCGGAATCCCCGAGCAAAATCAACGCTATCGGTGATCGCAAGCCGCCTGGAAGCGCAAAGCGCCCTCGCGCCTGGGTGAGTTGCAATGAGTCTTCGACCTGGTCAATTACGCCGGAAAATAGTATGGGCACAAACAACGAATCCAAACAAGAAAACTCTCATACGAATTTGAGCACATCCCGGCGGAGTTGTCAAATTCTGCTGCGCCGCGTTTCCGATTGATTGAGCAGACCACAGATCTTCAATCCGCATGGCGCTGATGATGCGCGATTTGACGGCGAACATTAGAATACGGTTGATGAGGTCTGCCTATGAATAAACGTCGACTGAAGCTGGAAGATAACGAACGACGCGTGCTGGCGCCCTATGCGCTCTTCAGTGACGCTTCGCGCGGCCGCGCTCACAAGGAAGCCGAACCGCGCTATCGCACCGCCTTCCAGCGAGACCGCGACCGCATCGTGCATTCGGCCGCCTTCCGCCTGCTCGAGTACAAGACCCAGGTATTCGTCAATGACGCCGGCGACTACTACCGCACGCGCCTGACGCATACGTTGGAAGTTGCGCAGATCGGTCGGACCTTGGCGCGCGCCCTGGGCGCAAACGAAGATCTGGTGGAAACCATCTGCCTGGCGCATGACCTCGGGCATCCGCCCTTTGGGCACGCGGGCGAAGACGCGCTGAATCAACTGATGAGCGACCACGGCGGCTTCAATCACAATCATCAGAGTTATCGCGTGGTCACCAAGCTGGAGCGGCGCTATCGCAACTGGCCGGGCCTGAACTTGACCATCGAATCGCTGGAGGGCATCGCCAAGCATGAGACCAGCGCCGCCCGCCGCGCATTCAGCGAGATCTCGCAGGAGACCGGCCCCGGCGTGGAAGCGCAAATCGCCAATATCTCCGACGAGCTCGCCTACAACGCGCATGACCTGGATGATGGCCTGCAAGCCGGGCTGATCCGCATGGAGCAAATCGCCGAGCTCGACTTGTGGCGACAAGTCGTCGACCGCGCCAATTGGCAGGGCGCGACGCTTGACGATGTCTCCCGCCATCATATCATTCGCGAGTTGGTCGGCATGCTCGTGGATGATGTGCTCGGCGAGTCCCAACGGCGCCTGTCCCGGCTAAAGCCCGATTCGTCGCTGGCGGTCCAATTGCACGGCGAGCCCGTCGTATGCCATAGCGCCGCGCAGCTGAAACAAGTCTCCCAGCTCAAAGACTTCCTCTTCCACAAAATGTATCGCCACTTCAGAATTGTGCGCATGCAGACGCGCGCCGAGCATTTTCTGGAGGCGCTGTTCTCCAGCTATGTCAAGCAGCCATTGCAACTGCCGGACGACTACCGCGCCAAGCTGGACGATGAATCGCTGCACCGTGTTGTCGCCGACTATATCGCCAATCTAACTGACCGCAGCGCCTTGCATGAATTCCAGCAGCTATTTGACCCAATAACGAGACCGTAACCGGGGACAGCCTATGCCAGGAGAAACCCTTCTCAATCAGCGCTACGAACTTGTCGCTCAGCAGGGCTCGGGCGGCATGTCCGTCATCTACCGCGCGCTGGATCGCATGCTGGGCCGGATGGTCGCGGTCAAGATATTGCGACCCAATCTGACCAAGGACCCGGCCTTTCTGGACAAGTTCCAGCAGGAAGCGCGCAGCGTCGCCATGATGTCGCATCCAAATATCGTCACTGTGCACGACGTCGGCAACGACGGCGCCACCTACTACATCGTCATGGAGATGATCGATGGCGACGATCTCAAGAAACTGATCAAAACCCGCGGCGCCTTGCCCTTTGACCGAGCGCTTCAATTGGGCATACAGATTTGCGCCGGCCTCGGATTCGCGCATCGCTCGCAGCTGGTCCATGCCGATGTCAAACCGCAGAATATCCTGATTAATCGCGAGGGCATCGTCAAGATAACCGACTTCGGCATCGCGCAAGCCTATACCGATACTCGGGAGCAAACGCGCAGCGAAGTCGTCTGGGGCAGCCCGCACTACTTCGCGCCGGAGCAAGCGCGCGGGGAAAAGCCCTCTCCCGCTTCCGATGTATACTCCATCGGCGTCGTCCTCTTCGAGATGTTCACCGGGCGCTTGCCCTTTGTCGGGCCCACTCAGCGCGACCTGGCCCTGGCGCATATCCAGGCGGAAGTTCCGCGCGCCATCGAATTCAATCCGGACCTGCCCATCGAGCTGAGCAATGTCATCCACAAAGTCATGAGTAAACGGCCCAACGACCGTTACAAACACGCCGATCAGTTGGGGCACATTCTGCAGCAGGTTCGCGAGCGCCGACGCGGTTCCACGGGGCAAACGGCTGCCGGCCGCATGGCGCCGCCCACCGTCACCGGCCTTCAGCCCGGCGCGCTGCAGCCGCCCCAGTACAGCCAGCCGGCCGCCCCAGTGCCGCATGCGCCGCGCCGCGCCGCCATCTCAACCCCGCAGCAGCCACCCGCGCCCAGCAGCGGAAGCCAGCGGGCAGCGGCTTTGGTCAATGACGCGCCAGCAACGCCCAGTCCGCCCAGCCCGCTCTTCAATCCGGACGGCACCATCAATGTCGAGGCCACCGGCGGCTACTCCGGCCCCTTCTTGCCGCAACGGCAGGCCAAAGGCGAAGGCGCGGATATCTTGACCATATTGCTGGTGATTCTGGCGTTCCTGGCCGTGGCTGGATTGGCGCCCCTTTACCTGCTGGGCGTTTTTCCGCTGCTTTAGCCGTCAGCGGATTCTGAATTCGTCAGCCAGCCGCTCGCTGCTCAAGTGAATCAGCACTCTGCGCCCGCTCGGGGAAGTCAAGGGATCGGGACAGCGCTCGAGTTGCGTAATCAGCGACCGCATTTCATCACTTGTCATAACCTGTCCCGAACGCAGGGCGACCGCGCCAGCAAGCGCCTTGATTACTTCGTCCAGTTGCCGCTCGCCGCCGCGCAATCCGTCCAGCATACGCCTCATAAGGTCGTCCAGATTAACGCCGGCGGCGATATCGGGCAGCGCCCGGCAAGCGAAAACATTGGGGCCGAAGAGCTCAATCTCGAATCCCAGCGCCGACAATTTATCCCCGACTGATTCCAGCAGCCGCGCGTCTTCGGGCGAAAGCAAGACCGTCTGTGTATCCGCTTGCGCCTGGCTGGATATCTGATCCTGCGCATGCTCCTCACAAAACTGCTGGTAAAGCACGCGTTCATGGGCGGCGTTCTGATCAACCAGATAAAGCCCGGCCGGTCCCTCGGCGACGATATAGGTCGCGCCGACCTGCCCAACCACACGCAGGATCGGCAAGGTGCGCGGTCGCGGGGAAGGTTCCGCGGTTTCCGGGATGTATTGCAGGCCAAGTTCGTCAACCAGGTCGCTGCCGCCTTCGCGCTGCCAGGGCGCCGGCAGCCGCTGGTACTGCAGATATTGATCTGTGAAGCCGCTTGCCGACCAGAGGTCTTCAACAGCTTCTCCGTCCGCCCGCTCCACAATCGCCTCTCGCACAGCGCGCTGCACGGCTAGAAACACTTGCTGCGAATCGCGAAAGCGAATCTCGGCTTTGGTGGGATGTACGTTGACATCCACGAATCCGGGCGGCGTCGTAATCATTAGCGCGGCCAGCGGGAAACTGCCCGCTTTCAGCAGCCCGTCGTAGGCCTGGATTACCGCGTGCGTCAGCGAACTGTCCTGTATGGCGCGGCCATTGACAAACAGAATGATGCGGTCGCGCCTGGCTCGGCTGAGCGTAAGGTTGGAGGCGAATCCGCTAACATCAATCGCGGCGCTTCCATTTCGAGCCGGCTCATGCCCGTTTACGGCCACCATGCTCTTGAATTCCCGCAAGCCGAAGGCTTTTGTGACAACATCCGCCAGCGCGCCGCTGCCCGACGATTGAAATCGTTCGCGGCCATCCTGTATCAAGACGAAGGCAACGCCGGGGTAAGCCATCGCGTAGCGCGCCACCACCCAATGTATATGCCGCTTTTCCGTGGCGTCGTTCTTCAAGAATTTCAGGCGGGCGGGCGTATTGAAAAAGAGATTCTCGATCGTTACGACGGTGCCCGCCGGCGCGCCGATTGGCTGACAGCGGTTGATGCCGGCGCCAGAGGTGAATCGGACGCCCATCGATTCATCGCGATGACGAGTGACTATCGTGGCCTTGCTTACCGCCGCCAGGCTCGCAAGCGCCTCGCCGCGGAAACCCAATGTTTGCAGCGCGTCCAGCTCCTCAGCCGCGCGAAGTTTGCTGGTGGCGTGCCGTTTGAAGGCCAACTCAATCTCTTCGCGGCGAATGCCAGAACCGTTATCGCTGATGCGCAGCAAGCGCCGGCCGCCGCCGCTGGTCTCAATGTGGACCGAGCTCGCGCCTGCGTCGATCGCGTTCTCGATGAGTTCCTTCACAGCGGATGCAGGCCGCTCGACCGCTTCCCCGGCCGCGATCCTGGCGACAACAGCATCCGCCAGCACCTGTATCGACATTTCAAAGCCTTATGCTCGTGATCATATCGAGTATAGCAGAAACCGCCCCGGCTGTTGGCGAGGAGATTCAATCCTTGAAACCATCGGACCGCGCTGCTATACTGCCCCGGCGAAATGCGCCACCCTAGCTCAATTGGCAGAGCGATCGCTTCGTAAGCGATAGGTTATGGGTTCAAGTCCCATGGGTGGCTCAGGTTTCGCAATCTGAAGGTAGAATACCGCAAACTGAATACGATAAAGCGTCGATCGGGAAGAGTAGGCGCTCTCTTGCGCGACAGAGACTGTGGGCCATAGGCTGAAAGCCCACTCGCGCGCGACCGCCGAACGTCACCCGGGAGCTGCTCGAAAGAACGCGTCAGCTAGTAGAATCGAGCCGGTTTACGCCCGTTATCGCGTCTCGAGCGCAGTGGACTGGCGTCCGCTGAAACAAGGTGGCACCGCGGAAGTTAACCTTTCGTCCTTGTGCAGGATGAAAGGTTTTTTGTTGTAGGAGAGGAGTTTCCCCGATGAAAGCTGCTGCTGAAACCAATATGCCGCGCAACTTCAACTTCGCCGAGGCCGAGCCGCGGCTCTACGACTGGTGGGTGGGAAACGGCTGGTTCAAGCCCGAAGCCGCGCCGAGCGACGCCGATCCTTTTGTCATCAGCATGCCGCCGCCAAACGTTACCGGCAGCTTGCATATCGGGCACGCGCTATTCACCGCCCTTGAAGACCTGATGATCCGCTACGAGCGCATGCGCGGCAAAGCGGCTCTGTGGCTGCCCGGCACAGACCATGCCGGCATCGCCACGCAGCTGCAAGTCGAAAAGATGCTGCAAGACGAAGGCACGAGCCGCGAGGAAGTCGGCTACGAAGAATTCCTGCATCGCACCTGGCAATGGAAAGAAGAGCAAGGCGGCACAATAACCCGCCAGCTGCGGCGGCTCGGCGCCAGTTGTGACTGGGACCGCGAGCGGTTCACGCTGGACGACGGACTCTCGGAAGCCGTCGCGCAGGCCTTCGTGACGCTCTGGGAACAGGGGCTGATCTACCGCGGTCCCAGGCTCGTCAACTGGAGCCCGGGCCTGCAAACCGCGGTCTCTGATCTGGAAGTCGAGTCCGATGAAGAAGAGGTCACGCTCTACTACTTCAAGTACCCGGTCGAAGGGGGCGAGTATCTGCCGGTAGCAACCACCCGGCCCGAGACCATCCTGGGCGACACCGCCGTCGCCGTTCACCCGGACGACGAACGCTACAATCGCCTGATCGGAAAACGCGCCTACGTCCCGATTCTGGAGCGCGAGATCCCGGTAATCGGCGACGAATATGTCGATATGGAATTCGGCACGGGCGCGCTAAAGGTGACGCCCGGGCACGATTTCAATGACTACGACCTGGCCCAAAAGCATGGCCTGGAGCTGCTCAACATCTTGAATAAAGACGCTAGCATGAACGCGAACGCCGGCAAGTACGCGGGGCTGGACCGATTTGAGTGTCGCGCGCAGCTATGGCGCGATACGAACGAAGCCGGGCTCGTGTTGAAGACCGAACCTTACGTCACCCGCATTCCGCGCAGCCAGCGCGGCGGCGAAATCATTGAGCCGCTGATGAGCACGCAATGGTACGTGCGCATTCAGCCCCTGGCCGACAAAGCCATCGCCGCCGTCCGCGACGGCCGCGTCCGCATCGTGCCCGAGCGCTTCGAGAAGGTCTATTTCCACTGGCTGGAGAATATCCAGGACTGGTGCGTCAGCCGTCAACTCTGGTGGGGCCATCGGATTCCGGCCTGGTATCGCGAGAAAGACGGCGACCCGCAAGGCGAGATCTACGTCGGCCGCGTGGCGCCGGCTGGCGACGGCTGGGTTATGGAGCAGGATGTTCTTGATACCTGGTTCAGCAGCGGCTTATGGCCCTTTAGCACCCTGGGCTGGCCGCGCGAAACGGCCGACATGGAGCGCTTCTATCCCACGCAAGTCATGGAGACCGGTCACGACATTCTGTTCTTCTGGGTCGCGCGCATGATCATGATGGGCTTGTGGTTCACAGACGCGCCGCCCTTCCACACCGTCTATCTGCATGGCTTGGTGCGCGCCGCCAGCGGCAGAAAGTTCAGCAAGACAGAGGGCAACGCCATCGACCCGCTGACAGTCGTCGACGAACTCGGCGCCGATCCGCTTCGCTTCACGCTGATCACCAGCGGCACGCCCGGCAACGACTGCCACCTGGATGAAACGCGCCTGGATCACAGCTTCCGCTTCATCAACAAAATCTGGCAGATGACATCCTTTATCAACATGAATCTCGACGGCGAACTGGCGCTGGGCTTGCCACCGACTAAAGACCTGGACCTGGCCTCGCGCTGGATCCTCAGCCGGCTGCACCGGCTCATCGCCAACGCGCAGTATCTCTTCGACATCTATCAGTATGGCGAAGCGGGCAACCAGATTCAGGCTTTCATGTGGGACGAGCTTGCGCCCTTCTACCTTGAGATCAGCAAACAAGCCTTGTATCAGGGGAGCGCGGAATCGAAAGAAACAGCCCGCCGCGTCCTGGTCCACGTACAGGACACTTGCCTGCGCCTGCTGCACCCCTTCATGCCTTTCATCACCGAAGAGGCTTGGCGCTACCTGCCGCATCAGGGCGACGCGCTCGTCGTAGCCGACTGGCCCGTAGCCGACCAGGATCTGATTGACGATGATGTCGAAGCGCGTATGCGCGCATTTCTTGATATCGTACGCGAGATTCGCAATACCCGCGGCGAATTCAAGGTAGACCCGGGCCGCAGGATCCACGCGGTAGCGCATGCGAATCCGGCCACTACAAGCCTGGCGGAAAACGCGCATATTCTGCAGCGCCTGTGCAATGTCGCCGACCTGGCTCTGATCCCGACCGACCAGGCGCCGCCGCAAAACGCCGCCAGCATCGTCGTCGGCGATATCTCGCTATTTCTGCCGCTGGAAGGCATGCTTGACCTGGAAGCGGAGTGCAAACGCCTGGCCGACGAGGGAGCGAAAGTGCGGCAACAACTGTCGCGAACGGCGGCCATGCTGAGCAATGAGAAATTCGTCGAGCGCGCCCAGCCGGCTGTTGTCCAGCGCGAGCGCGACCGCCTGGCAGACCTGGAAGCGGCGCTGGCGCAAATCCAGGAGCGGACCGCAAGCCTTTGCGAATGATGATGCCCGCCCAGCTAGCGACTTGCCTACGACTGCATCAGCCCATTCAGGCTTGGCGCTTCCATCCGATATAATGGAACTGAAGCGAACGCAATCATTGAGGTCTGTGATTGACGGACAGCCATAAGACCTGCCCAATCTGCGAGGCGCGCAATCACCCCAATGCGTTGCTCTGCGTTACTTGTGGCACGACGATCGCCGAGATCGCGATCAAGGACCAAGCCGACGGCGGCGACGCTCGCGCGGACGCCTACGATTACCGCTTCGGCGAGACTGACCTGGCCGAAGACTCGCTGTCCGGCGCGGGACGCTTCTTGAGCGTCTTGCTGATCGCTCTGCTGCTTGCCGCAGCCGGCGCATTGGCCGTCGCCCTGCGCTTGATAGACAGGCCAAACGCAAGCCCCGCAGCCGCCGCATTGCCGACTCGTACGCCAACACGTTTGAAAGCGCCATCAATCACGCCCGGGACGCCGACAGCTACGTTTACCATGAGCCCTGTCCCGTCGCCGGCGCCCAGCGACACGCCCACTCCCTCGCCCTGCATCCGGCGGGTGGCCGCCGGCGACTCGCTGATCGCCATCATCCTGCGCTGCGGGCACAGCAAGCTCGACATCCTGCCCACCGTAATGGCGCTCAACAACATTGCTGACGAGACGCGGATTCAGATTGGCCAGGAAATCATTGTGCCGCTCCCGTCGCCCAGCGCCGACCCGGCCGCCACATCCGCGCCGGTGGACTCAGCGGCCGCAAAGACCGGGGCGGACGAACTGACGCGGCTGTCCTTTGATCCCTTCGCGCCCACGCTTACGCCAACGCTGCTGCCCGGACTCATGTGGTATGTTGTGCAGCCGAACGATGACATGATATATGTGGCCGCCATTCATGAGATCAACATCAAAACGCTCTCGGACTTGAACCCGGAGATAGCGTTTAACTTATGCGACTTCGGCGAAGTCTATGGCGGGCCGGAATGCACGGTGCAACTATTCGTGGATCAGCGAATCCGCGTGCCGGCGCCCTCGCCAACACCGACTACCCCCGCGACCGCCTCCGGCAGCGAAACCCCCACGCCCTCGCCCACAGCCACATTTAATGCGCCGATTGCCCAAAGTCCCGCCGATGAGGCATTCTTTGCGCCGAACGAGCAGGTAACATTACGTTGGGTAGGCACCGGCGCGCTGGACGCCGGCCAAGTCTATCGCATCACGCTGCGGAATCTGGACAGCGGCGCGCGTTTCACTGCCGATACGCGCGAGCTCTTCTTCATTATCCCGCCAGCTTGGCAGAGCCCGACCGCAGGGAGCCAACGCTATTCCTGGCGGGTCAGCATCGCCGAAGCGAATTCCGCCAACAGTTCGTACGCCACAGACGCGCGCTCCTTCATCTGGCAAGGTCGCGCGCCGGACGAGGCATGATGAGGCTCCTCTTAAACGCGCTCATGACGCTTGCGCTGCTTGCCGTTGCCGGCTGCAATATCAGCGCGCCCAGGATCGTCGCAACGTCAACAAACGAGGCGGTGGCAATTGCTACTGCCACGCCGTTGGCAGAGCCGTCCGTAGCGTCCGCTTCGCCAACGTCGATCAGCCCGACGGCCACGGCTGCGACTGCCACGCCTTCGCCAATCCATACGCCGTCCGCAACGCTTATCGCCGCGTCGCCCACGGCGACCTTGCCCTACTTTGAATATCTTGTCGGCGAGGGCGAGACCCTGTTTTACATTTTGCAGCTGCCCCAGCATGGATACGGCTACGAGCCCAATGTCGCGGCTACTGTAGTTGCCATGAACGCCAACGTTCCCAACGCCGACTCCGTTCGCGGAGGCATCACCATCCGCATTCCGCGCCCGACACTCACCCCGACGCCCCTGGGCGCGCAAGCCACACAGGCGCTGCTGGCCACCATCGGCGCCGACGACTCTTCCGGCGTCGTGCTGCCTTCAGGAGCGGCGCTTGGCTGTCACATCGTGGAGGCGGGCGACGCCATCATTGGCGTTGCCGTCCAGAACAACACCACATTGGAGATTCTGCATGGACTGAATCGCGACTTGAATTGGTTCGGCTGCAACTTTACCCTGCCCAGCGGCGGCGAAAACTGCGCGCCCAATCTGCGCATCGGCCAGTGCGTCCGCGTGCCATTGCCAACCCCCACTTCCACCAAATTCCCCACGCCTACCGGCATGGAAACAGCCACGCCAACGGCGACCAAGCTCGCGCCCCGGCTCCTCTACCCCCTGGACGGTCAAACGGCGCCGCGCGCGCCTCTGCTGCTGCAGTGGGTGGGCCTAAGCGGAATGAACGAGCGTGACGAGTATCTGGTGGAACTGGTCAACCAAACGACGAACCAGGCGTTGCGCAGCGTAACGCGCGACAATTCGTTCCAGGCGCCGGCCGCTTTCATGCCCGGCGATGGCCAGACGCACGATTTTCAGTGGCGCGTGTCCGTGGCGCAAGTCGGCGAGCAGAGCATTTACAGCTATGTCGGCGCGGAGGGCCAATGGCGCAGTTTCCGCTGGTCGGGCGCTTGAGAACACGGCGCCAATTCTCAGTGTCATCTATTCGACAGCGCAGCCGCAATTTGAATGTGGATACGCCTGAACCCGACAGTTCCCGCTGGACGCCATCAAGCCGACTACGACTTTGGCGCGTCCCTGAAGGCGTCATAGACTGGACGCCGCTCGCCGCCCGCATCCACCAGGCTAAAGAAGCAGGCTTCGTCTTCGCCGGCGGCGCAGCCGTTCAGATTGTACAAGATCATCGCCGAGACATTTTCGAGCTTCTGCACAATCTGAAACGCCTGCGATACGTAAAGCGCTTGTTCGGCTTCGCTCGTATATGTCAGCCATTCGAACCCGCTGGACGGAACGGCCGTATTGTCGCCTTCGCTTGTGCCCCAGCCAATTTGGGTCACAAATATCGGCGCATCGCCGTGCCCGTATTCGCTCAAAATCTCGCTGTAATAGTTCAACAGCTCCGGGAAGTACTGCAGGAAGGACTCGTAGTGCGACGCGACGCCCGGCGGCTTGTCGCAACACGCCATCGTTGGCGGAACCGCCGAGGCGCTGAACACCGCGCCAATCGCGTCGCTGCTGGCCACCGCGCCCGCGTCCAGCATCCCGCTAAGGAAAGCGCCGGTGTCGATCGAATTGTAGCCGTCGGAGAAACCAACCGGCGCCAAGCCGGCGCTGATCACCCACGCGCCCTCGTCGTGAGACTTGACCGCGTCGTAAGCGACTTTCAGCAGCGGTACATAATAGCTTGCGCCCATACGGACAGCATCGGGAACGCCATAGTCGCCCGCCTCGTTCAACTCCGGCTCCTGCAAATAAACGGGTACCGACCAGAATTTCAGCAGATTGGGCGACTTCCAAATCTCGTAGGCCTCTACCAGCCCGGTGTAACGCGTAACCAGGTTTGCCATAAAGTTTGCGAAATCGGCGAGGTCTTCCGGCGGCCCTTGGTAGTCGCGAAAATCACTGTTGAGCTTTTCGGTATAGCTGGTTCGGCTCCAGCCGGGCGCTTCAAATACGTTTAGCAGGATCTTCACGTCTATCAGCTCAAATGCGGCGATCATTGCATCCAGCGTCTGGTAATCGTATACGCCCGGCTCCGCTTCCAATTCGGCCCAGGATACATCAATCTTGACCCAATCGACGCCCAACTCAGACACTTGTTCCGCAAGGGCGTCAACCCGGTCCCTGTCGGCAAAAACCTGGATGCCAAACCCGAAATCCGGGCGAACGACGGCTTCGCGTGGCACTGGCACAATAATCCGGTCGTTGAGCTGAATCAAGTTCGGGTTGGCGATGCCGTTGAGCGCTTGCAAGTACTCGACCGTGGCGCCATAAGATTCGGCAATCCCGGCCAGCGATTCGCCGTGACGCACCGCGTGAATGTCAAGGGCCGCATGCTCCTGCTTCGGCGCAAGCAGGGCTTCGCCCACTTTGATGTCCCGCGTGTCCGCCAATTGATTGAGCGCCTGCATTACCGGCAAGCTGACGCCAAGGCGCCTGGCAAGGCTATAAAGGGAATCGCCGGTTTCTACGACCACCGTAATGAATAGCGTTTCGTCGATTCTCGGCACAAGTATTGATCGCCCAAGGGCAAGATCGCTGCCGCCTGCGACGCCGTTTAGCGCCCGCAATTGGGCCACCGTCGTGTTATAGAGCCGTGCAATGTTGTACAGGCTGTCGCCCTGCTCAACGACATAGACATCATAGACTTCGTCGTCAATCCGCGGCGCCAGCAATACCTGGCCGACCTCCAGGCCCTGCGCCGGATCTAAACCATTCAAGGAAATCAACGCCTCTTCGGTTGTGGCAAAACGTCGCGAGATACTGTACAGGGAGTCGCCGGCCTTGACCTCGTAGACGTCCAACTTTGTCTCGTCAAAATTGGGCGCCAGGATACTCTCGCCTACCACCAGCTCAGCCTCGTCAGCCATGTCGTTAAGCGCGATCAGAACAGGAACTGTCGTCCGGTAACGCCGGGAGATGCTGTCGAGCGATTCGCCGGGAGCGACGACATGGACTAGCAAATCCGCTTCGATGACGCTCGGCACGACAAGCGATTGTCCCGCTGCAATATGCGTGCTGCCGCCGATTTCGTTAAGCGCCTGGATGATGCCGACGCTGGTCTTGAATCGACGCGCAATGCCAAACAGGGTATCTCCGGGCCGTACAATATACACGCTCACTGATGAGCCGATGCTGGCGGGCAGCAGAATGGACTGGCCCGCGAAGATCGGTTCGCCTTCCGCGATCGCGTTGATCCGCCGCAACTCCGCGATAGTCGTATCAAAAGCCTGCGCAATGCTGAACAAGCTGTCGCCGCTTTGAACAATATAGGTGTCGTAACTGGCCGGCAATTGGTCATGCGCCGGCGCCCGCCCGCTGACGGAATCGGCGTCTTGGGCCGCAGCGCCAAACACCAACGTCATCGCAATCAACGACGCCAATACAAAGTAGCCGATGCGCGTCATAGCCCATGCCTTGGGTTTTTCTGGGAAGCTCCTTCAAGAGCAGTCTACTTGCGAGAACGAATCTGTGCCAATGATATTGAATCCATTGCGAGTGATGTGGGTTTCAGGATCCAATCTCGAAGACGCAGAGCTTAAACGAATCCGCGCCATCGTCGAGGAGAAGGCGTTCCCCGCTGACCGGCTCATACCAGCCCGCGCGGATCTCGTACGCGCCTTCAGTCATTGACGCGCCCGGCAAGTAATAGATCTCGCGGAAGACGCCGGCATGAGCCCAGGTCGTCGCGTTTAGCCGACCTTCTTGCGGATACTGATCGTCTTGCGTCCGCAATCGCCCGCCCGAAGCGTCGTAAACATGCACAAAGGATTTCAAGTCCCGCGACGACGCCGCCAGCGGCCGCCAGTAAACGCGCAGCAAGTACTCCCCGTTGGGCAGAGGCTCAGCACAGGTCTCATAATCCAGCAAACTTACGGTATCAGCGTAGCGCGCCAAACTGTCATAACCCTCGTCCGGCACGGTCCAATGCCGATACTGACGTACCGGCAAGCCGCCAACATCGACGTCCAATACCTCTTGCATGTTCGCCCGCATCCACTCGACGACGACGCCCGTGTTTTCCCACCCCGCTTGTTCCCGCGCAACGACGTAAATGCTGCCGTATTCATTGCTTAGCTCGTTCAGCGTCGCCTGGATCTCAGCGGCGGGTTGGCCGGGCTTTATCGGCAGACCGATGTCTCTGGCAGCGCCCCGGTAGTAGTAGCCAAAGGCGGGATCAACCGCCAGCTGGATCACCAGATCGCTTTCATCTACCCGCGGGTTCAGGAATTCGCCCAGCGCGTCCCAGGCAGGCGCCTTGACAAATGCCGGACTGTTGAAGTAGGCGTCCAGCGTCAAGAGCGCGACGATAAACCAGGGCAAAGCCACAACCCACGACAGCGCGCCCCGGGCGAGCCTCACATAAGGCGCGAGCAATTGCGCAAGCTGGCCGCCGCCGATCGCCAGCAGCAGAATGAACCCGGGCACAGCCGAAAGCACATAACGCGGGTGAAACAGGTTGTAGCGTTGCGAGACTATGCCGAGCAACAGCAACGGAACGACTGCGGAAAGGACGGCAAAACTGAACGCCCGCCTTGACTTCCGGTAAACCAGGTACGCGGCCGCCAGCAGGCTAAGAGACAAGGCAACGCCAAACGCTGAATTGTCCAGCGGAATCGTGCCGCCCAAGCCCAGATAAGGTACGAAGCGGATGATGTAATCAGTAAAGGAAAACGCTTGCACCAGCCCGGGATAAGACGCCATAAATCCCTGCGACCCCTGTATCAGCGCCAAACTGCCGACGAGCGACACTGCCATGCAGAACTGTAGCGCAAACAACCGCATGAGAAATCGCCAGTCCCGCCAGCGATATATCAGCGCGAAAACAGCCAGCGCTACCGTGCTGAACCATTCGGTATAGATGGTCAATACCGCGAACCCAGCCACGATGGCGTACAAGCGCCAGTCTGCTAGCCGCGGCTGGTCGACAAGACGCAAGCCGAGCCATAGGGCGACTGCGCTGGCGCCGCCCCAATAAGCGTAGCTGCGGAACTCCTGGCCATGCCAGATCTCAAAGGGGTGAAGCGACCACATCAATCCCGCGAGCAGGGCGACATCTAGCCGGCCGCAAAGCCGCCAGGCAAGCGCGATCATAGCCGGAGCGCCCAGCAGATTGCCGAGCGCTGAGAGAAGACGCAATGCAAAAAGGGAATCAACCCCGCCGACGACCCGGCTCCACAGGCGGCCAATCGCGTAGACCAGCGCCGTATGCGGCTCGCCCGGGGCGATTTCGCTCAAGGCAATACCTAAGGGCGTATCAGCCCAATACAAGACGCTGAAGGCCTCGTCCCCACGCAACGGCGCCCCCGCCAGATTGTGAAGCCGCAGGCCGAAACCAACCCAGATTATGATGAAGACCAGGCCATACCGTCGAAGCGGAGACATGCTCGCCTAGATTGTGGCGTCTTCGAATTCTTGTATCTGCTCGTCGCTAAGCGGCATCAGGCTGGCGTTCTTTGACTTGCCCGCCGCATCGCCGAGCAGGCGTTTGGCGTCGCGCATAAATTCTTTGAGATTCGGGCTGCGCTTTGGATCAGCGTACAGAACCGGGATCTCAGGCTCAGTTTCAATCTCGACTGAAGCAGAGGGGTCGACAAACACAATCAGACTTTGCACGTTGACGTCGTCGGCGACATCGTCAATCGCATTCTGAATGTGCGCGCGGGCAATCTCGGCATCGCGAAATGGCTTGCCGACGCCATCAAATCGGATAGCGGAAAAGAGTTTGCTGATGAGGTTTCGCTTGCTGCGGAATTTGCCGTCGCGGAGACTGAACTGCTGGTCGTGCCAACGCGTGACGATGGCGAATACGCCTTGGGGGCAAATCAATACATGGCGAACGGGAAAGTGATAATAGTTGTAAAGTACGCTCTTGTTGCTCAGGCCTTTCAGTCCGTCTTCAATCGCCTTTTCCGGGCGGGGAACGCGCGCCCAGAGATTGGTCATCCTGACGGAAACAATTGTTAAAATGAAGGCCACCGGCAATACGGCCGATTGCGCGAACAGCGTCAGCGTGTCCGGCGTCTGATTGGTGAACAGCGACGCGTTGATGACCACAAAGCCAAGAATCAGCGCGCCGAACGTGCCGAAGAAGAGGTAATTCGTAATCTTGCGATTTCGCCGGGCGAGCTTCTTGTTTGTCACGATACGCATCGCTATTGCCTCTCAAAGTCCCAAAAGAGTCCTGGCAATGCCCGAAACCCGGGCTTGCCTGCTAACTTTGCCCACGACATTCGGCTCGCCGTCGCAACGCCTCTTCCACCTGTGACGTAATATGCTCCCAATCTGTTCCCCAAATGTCCGCCAATTGATTTCGGTATCTTATACGATTCTCGCGAATATACGCGTGCTCTCCCCGATCAGTGACAGTTGTGTCTTCAGTTGCATAATCGGCGCGTAGCAAGCTTTCCGATGGCAGCAAGTCAATCCGGTTAGTCTGCTCTGGGCCGTGAATGTCAATCACGTATTCTTCAAACTGCTGGAGGCGCCGCCGTACATTTAAGCCAAAATCGCTGGAAATGCGAAGCGATAATTCGCAACGATTTGACAGGTCCCAGACAAGATTCGTCTGCTTGGGGTACGGGCCGCATTCGTCGTAACCCGGCGCGTAAACCAGGACATACTCGCTTATCCACGTGTTATCCGTCTCGTTAATCTCATCCACTTCGCCGTCATGATCAATGGTTACTTGCAGGCGATGCAGGTCGTTTACGTAAGTATCCACCACTAGCGGACCCACCTCGTACAATTGTCGCGCTCCCGGCCCTAACTGGCTGGCGCCAATATTGAACCGCCTTTCCGCAGTGACAATCGTAGAAGGCACATGAATGTCCTGGACAGTGATTGTGACGTGGCTGTCGTTAGTATCAAACCAATCTTGACCCGTGTTTACGATGGGCGCCCGTACCGAGACGTCCATCCCACAATAAAGCGGATGCGGATTCACTTTAGTCCAGCCTACAACAAGATTGACGTTCTCCGGCGAGTCCGCAGTCTGGGGAATAAAGTACGCGAGGTAATTGGCAACGGTAACTTCCGCGCAGACCAAGTTATTGAAACGCACTGTTGGCAGGATATTCCACTTTTCCGGCCCCGGATTGGGAGCGCCCTGGGCGCGAATCTCGCCAATTACCGCCAGCGCCAGGTCACCATCAGCGACGCGCATGCAGTGCGTCACTGGCACCGGCAGCGTACTCACTGCCCCCGGCGCGTGCAATTCGCGCGGAATTACCGCTGAGAGCTTGTAGAGCGCGCCGATTCGCAACAACTCCAACTCTTGATTCCGCGGTTGCTGCAACGGCGACGGGGCATGGAATTCATCCTGTACCTCGCAATCCAAAGTAAATGACGAATCAGCCGAGATTTCGATATCTTCCGGATCGAAGAATAAGTTGACGCAACGATTATATGGCCGCATGATCGAGGTGTCTTGAGCGACATCGGTATATATCTGCTCGCCCAGCGGAGCGCTTTCCGAGACTTCCTGATACGCGGCCAGGCGCAGTTCCGCCGAGATCCGCGCAATGCCATTCATCGCTATATTGATTGGTTCGCTGCCGTCGCCGGGCCCGAGCGCCTCCGCGCTGGACAAGGCCGTCAGATCGAAGGTTCCGCCCGTCGTCCAGGCCCAGTACGTCAACACGGATGGCCCAGAGGTATCGGCATAGAATCTGAAATCTACGGGCAGATTAAAGCCGACCCAGACCACGGGCGCCGTGATGATCACCGGCGTGCCCAGTGCGATACGGTTTACGCCAGCCTGCTCCAGCGCCACCGTCTCGCGATAGACCAGCGTGGAATCAATCGGCGAACCGCCGTTGGCGTCCTGGTAAACGAGCAAGTCTATAGCGCTGCCGGGCACTGGCGTTTCCACCGCGATACTCACCGCATCCAGGGCGACTGGCAGCGTCACGCCCAGCGGCGTCAGGTCAAAGCCGTTGATGACGACCGACGGCTCTCCCTCAATGTAAAAGACCGCGTTGCCGTCGCCGATATTGTTGCTAAGCAACGTATCGCCGGCTACTCCTGGAAAGGCGACCAGTAGGAAGGCGATGCTCAAAACGACGACAACAAGAACTGTTTTTATCACGTTTACGCGCATCATACGCTCCACCTCAATGTCCGGGCGCCTCTACAAATGCTAATTGTAGGATTGTTTGGCGGTTTGGTCAAGCAGGCGACAAGGTCTGGCTTAGTCATCAGTACGCCACTATAATGCTCGCGTTATGCGATAGAGAGCGATAGATTGCCATGTCAGAGTTCGCGCTGGTGTTCGCGGTTCTTGCTTTGGTATTAGGCGGGTACTGGGCTTTGGTGATTTTTCCCAAGCAGAGAGCTTTTCAACACAAGCAGAAAATCGTGCGCTCGCTGCACGTCGGCGACGAGGTCGTAACTTATGGCGGCATTATCGGCGAAATCGTCGAAATTGATGCGGATAAGGGAATCGCCCAAGTCGAGATTGCTTCGGGCGTGAAGATTCGATTGCTGACCGCGGCGCTGCAGCAAGTCTACGATCCCGGCGAAATCGCCTATAACGCCAATATCGGCGTGAAAAAGCAGCAGACCGAAAAAACGACCAGCTAAGACTGACGAGAGATAAGGAAGGCGGCCAGCAATGAGCAGTCACGCTCGATGGCTAATCGTCATTGTAATCCTGAGCGCATTCTGCCTTTGGGTTGCCTCCCCGCCGCAATTCAAAGGCGTGCAAACGGAAGCCTGCGCGGCAGCGGCCAGCGATCCGCTCGCCAATTTGAAATGCTCCGAAAACCTCGAGGTTGACCTCAACGGGGACGGCGTCTACGAATTCGTCTTGAACATCACGCAGAGCCTGGGCCTGGACCTGGTCGGCGGCTTGCGCGTTCTGCTGCAAGCGGATATCGCCGCCGAAAACTTCTCGCCGGACGACCTGGGCGAAACCGCCAACAATGTGTCGCGGCGGGTCAACGCGCTGGGTCTGACCGAAGCGACCGTGCAAGTGCAAGGGCGCGACCGCATTCTGGTGGAGCTGCCCGGCGTGCGCGACCCCGAACAAGCCATCGCGACCATTCAGCAGACGGCCCTGCTCGAATTCGTTGACTTCGGCGGCCTGGCGAATCAAGTGCGCTCGCTGGTCGGCCTCGAGATTGTCACTAGCGAGCAGGTCGCGCTGCGCCAGAATACTGTGCTGGCGGAAGGCGAAGCGGACCCCTTGGCGCAGCGCCGCGCGCATCCGGTCAGCGGCTTGCCATTCCGCACGGTGATGACCGGCGCCGGCTTGCAGGCGGCCAGCGCGGTTCTGTCGCCCCCGCAAGGCACTGGCGGCCCCGAATGGATGATCAACTTCGAAATCAAGGAAGAGTACCAGGGAATCTTCGGCGGCTTCACCCGCGAACGTATCGGCGAGCCGATGGCAATTGTGCTCGATGGCGAGGTCTTGTCCGCGCCGATCATTCAGGCGGAACTCTCCACTGGCGGCGTAATCACCGGGCAGTTTACAGAGGAAGAGGCAAACACCCTGGCGCTGCAATTGCGCTCCGGCGCTTTGCCGATTCCGCTGCGTATCGAGAGCACGCAGGAAGTTGGCGCCACCCTGGGCCAGGAATCCGTCAGGCTGAGCGTCCAGGCCGGTGTGATCGGCGTCATCGTCGTCCTGGCCTTTATGCTCATCTATTACCGTTTGCCCGGTTTCGCCGCCGATTTGGCGCTAATCGTATTCATCTTGCTGAACATCGCCGTCTTTAAGCTGCTGCCAGTGACGCTGACGCTGCCCGCAATCACCGGCTTCCTGATATCGATCGGCACCGCGGTTGATGGCAATATCTTGATTTTCGAACGTATCAAGGAAGAACTTCGCGCCGGTTTGCCGCTTGATGCCGCGCTAAGAGCCGGCTTCGACCGCGCCTGGACGTCGATTCGCGATTCGAATCTATCCACCATCATCATTTGCGGCATCCTTTTTATGTTTGGGCAGACGCCTGGCGCCAGTATCGTCGCCGGTTTCGCGGTCACGCTGGCGATCGGGCTGGTGCTCAATCTGTTCACGGCAGTTATCGTGACGCGCACCTTTCTCTACGCGCTCGTTAGCGTTTTCCGCGCTACGATTTCGCAGAACCGCGCCCTGCTAGGCGCATAAGGGTATAGAAGCATGTTCAATATCGTACAGAAACGCCGCTGGTTCTTTTTGCTGTCCGCTCTGGTCATCCTGCCCGGTCTTGCGATTATGATCTTCTCCACCCTGACAACCGGCGCGCCCTTTCGGCTGAGCATCGACTTCCTGGGCGGCAGCATCTACGAACTCAAGTTCGACGAGGCCGGGGCCACAGAAGACGGCCTTAGACAAGTGTTCACGTCCTTCGGCGACGACAATGTCATCATCCAGCAAATTGGCCAGCCCGGCGACTATCGCTGGTCCGTCCGCGCCGGCTTCCATGACGTTAGCGTGACCAACCAAATCCTGGCCAGCCTGAATAGTCTGGCGCCGGTCGACCGCAACAGTTTTCGCGCCGAAACCGTATCCGCCACCATCGGCCAGGAAGTAACGCGCTCGGCTTTGGCGGCCGTGGCGGTCGGCGCATTGGTAATCACCGGTTTCATTGTCATTGCCTTCCGCCAGGTGCCAAACGCCATCCGCTACGGCATCTGCGCCATCGCCGCCATGATCCACGATATCTTGCTGGTCATGGGCGTGATGTCATTGTTCGGGCTGCTGCTCGGTTGGGAGATTGACGCGCTGTTTCTGACGGCCGTGCTGACGGTGGTCGGCTTTTCCGTTCAGGACTCCATCGTTGTCTTCGACCGCATCCGCGAAAACATTCCCAAGCATCTCGGCGAACCATACGAGACAATCGTCAACCGCAGCATCTGGGAGACGATTCACCGTTCGCTGGCGACCCAGCTCAACGCGTTCTTCATCATGATCGCGATTCTGCTCTTCGGCGGCGAGACGGTGAAGCAATTCATCGCCATCTTGTTCATCGGTTTGCTATCGGGCACTTATTCCTCCATATTCACCGCTGTTCCGCTGCTGGTCGCCTGGGAAAAGGGCGAGCTGCCCTTCATCAGCAGTCGCGGCGACCGCGAGGAACCGGCGCTGGCCCCCGCCTAGTCAACTTCCCGCTTAATGCCGAAAGTGCCGACTGCCGGTGAAGATCATCGTCATATCGTAATAGTCAGCCGCTTCGATAACCTGCGTGTCCCGAATCGACCCGCCGGGCTGGATGACACAAGTTACGCCGGCGCGCGCCGCATGTTCGATGCTGTCGGGAAAGGGAAAGAAAGCGTCAGAAGCCATCGCGGCGTTGGTCGAGTCGCTCGCCGCTTTCCTGATTGCCAGTTCGGCGGCATCGACCCGGCTGGGCAAACCGCCGCCAATGCCCACCGTTCGCTTGCCCCGCGCCAGAACGATGGCGTTCGATTTGACGTGTTGCACCGCTTTCCAGGCAAATTGCAGCGATTCCATTTCCTCGTCGATTGGCGCGCGTTTGGTCACCGTCCGCATAACCGCGCCGCGCGCGTCGCCCACGTCAGGACGCTGCAGAAGCAGCCCCCCCTGGACGCTGCGAAATTCAAGATCGGAGCCGTCAAAGCGCCGCCGCATCCGCAGCAATCGGCAGTTCTTGCGGCCGGTTTGCAGCTTCGCCAGCGCCCCGTCGTCAAAGCCGGGCGCGATGATAGCTTCCACAAAGAGCGAGCCCAAAGATTCAACGAAAGCTTCATCAACTTCGTCATTTGCCGCGATGATTCCGCCGAAGGCCGACAGCGCGTCGGAAGCAAGCGCCGGCGGAAAAGCGCCAGCCACTGAATCCGCGCTGGCGATGCCGGTCGGGTTCAAGTGCTTGACGATGACGACCGTCGGCTCTTCAAAACCGCTGACCGCGCGCCAGGCTGCATCCACATCCAGAATGTTGTTGTACGAAAGCTGCTTGCCCGCCAGCTGTTCCGCTCCCAGGGGCGTGCCCGCGTCACTTCTGGCGTAGTAGGCGGCCGCCTGGTGCGGGTTTTCGCCATAGCGAAGGTCGTGGCTGCGCTGCACGCCAAAGGCAATGCTATCGGGCACATCGCTATCGGAGGGCGCGACGATATCCGACTCGCTGAGATAGGCGTGGATATAGCGGTCATAGTCGACGCAATAGGCGAAGGCTTTCACCGCCAGCGCGCGCCGCTGCCGCAGCGTCGTGGACCCAGTCGCCTTCAGCGTGACCAAGACCTCAGAATACTCCTCCGGATCGCACAAGACGGTGATGCGCGAGAAGTTCTTGGCAGCGCCGCGCAGCAAGGCAACGCCACCGATATCGATCTGTTCGATCGCCTCTTCCAGCGTCACGTCCGGCGCCTTGATGGTCTCGCTGAACGGGTATAAGTTGCAGACCACCATATTGATCGGCGCGTATCCCGCAGCCGCCAGCTCCCGCATATCGGCCGCGCTGTCGCGCGCCAGGATGCCGCCGTGAATCGCCGGGTGCAGCGTCTTCACCCGGCCCCCGAGCATCTCGGGCTGCCGCGTGATCCGCTCCACCGGCGTCACTGCCAGACCAGCGTCGGACAAGGTCTGCGCCGTACCGCCGCTGGCGACGATCTCCCAGCCCAATTCGATCAATTCGCTGGCGAAGCCCAGCAAACCTCGTTTGTTTGATACGCTAAACAAGGCCCTTGGCATAGTCGCTTCCTTAATCTTGGCGCGCGAATTAACGCGATTATAATTGCGAGACTCGTCGCGGTACAGGGAGCAGCTTTCGGCTCAGCGGCGCAGCGTCATCACCGCATCCAACGAAATCGCGACTGTGACCGTTGCGCCGACATCAGCGGAAACCTGCGAAGCCGCGAAAGAAAGCATCGTGTCGCCGCCTGCATTTGCGCTGACATCGTAGTAATCCCCGCGAAATACTATGCTTTGCAGCACAGCCTCGCTCAGCATTGTCCTGCTTGCCGGCGAGCCGCCCAGCCGGATGCCAGAAGGATGAATGAGCACGGTCTCGCCGTCGTTCGCTCCCGCCATGGCTCTGCGCGACAGCTCGTGAATGAATCGGCTGTGATTAATCGCGTAGACATTGCGCATGCCCAGGAAGCGCGCCACGAATGCGCTGCCGGGTCGTCGGTATAGCGCGAGCGGCGTATCGACTTGTTCGATGCTGCCGACATCCATCACGGCGATGCGGTCGGCGACGGCGTAAGCCTCGCGATGATCGTGGGTGACGTAAATTGCGCTCAAGCCCTGTTCCTTGATCAAGCCGCGCAATTCCAGCGCCAGTTGATCGCGCAGCTGCGCGTCCAGCGAGCCCAGCGGCTCGTCAAGCATGAGCAGGCGCGGCCGCGGCGCCAGGCTGCGCGCCAGCGCGACGCGCTGCTTCTGCCCGCCGGATAGCGAAGCGATGTCGCGCGCGCCCATGCCTGCCAAACCGACCTTTTCCAGCAGCCCCGCCACCTGCTGGCGAATCAGCGAAGCCCGCACACCGCGCCGCCGCAAGCCGTAGGCGACATTGTCCGCCACAGACATATGCGGGAACAGCGCAAAGTCCTGGAACATCAAGCCGAAGCCGCGCTGATGCGCAGGCGCGCCGCCGATATCCTGGCCATCCAAGGTCACCTGACCCCGGTAGTTCTCTTCCAGGCCGGCGATGATTCGCAGCAGGGTGGTCTTGCCGCATCCGCTCGGACCGAGCAGACAGACAATCTCGCCGGTTTCGACCTGCAATGAAACGCTCCGCAGTGACTCCAGTCTTCCATAAGCGTGCGAGACTTCGCTGACCCGCAGCATCAGAATTCGCCGACGCCCGCGCCGCGCAGGCGCTCAATAATAAGAAAACCGCCGGCGCAGACCAGCATGAGAATCACGCTCATCGCCAGCGCCTGCCGGTACGACGCCAAGCCGGGATGTCCAAATAGCCGGTAAATTACCACCGGGATCGTCACCGATTCCCGCTGCGCCACAAACAGGGACGCGCCAAACTCGCCCATACTAACGGTGAAGGCGAAAGTCGCGCCAACCACCAGACCGCGGCTCGCCAGCGGCAGGTCAATTGTTCGCAGCCTGGCGAACTCTTGCGCGCCCAGCATACACGCCGCTTCACCTAGCGACGGCGGGATGACCCGCAGGCTGGGCAAGACGCTGCGGATGACAAATGGCAGCGCGACCAGGGCATGCGAAATAGGAATAATCGCCCAGGAGGAGCGCAGGTCCAGCGGCGGTTCGTCCAGGGCGACGATGAAGCCGAAACCCAGGGTCACGGCGCTGGTGGCCAGCGGCAGCATGAAGAGCGGATCAACCAGACGCGTCCAGGCGTCGCCCCGCTTTATCATGATGGACGCGACCGTTCCCAGTGACAACGCGGCCGAGGCGGCGATCAGCGCGAAACGCAGCGAATTGAACACTGCCTCCAATGGCGTGGTGAACAGGAGCGACGCCCGTGTCTTCTCCGCCAGACTTGTGTAGCCGCTGACATCAAGGTGGCCCGCAAGAAACAGAGACCGCCAAACCAATGCGGCCAGCGGCGCAAATAGCAGAATCGACATCAAACCGACTGTGATGGCAATAGCGGCGCGCTCCCGCCGCGTATGCGGGCGAACGCTATGCGCCGATCGCTCGTCATGCGGCAGATGGAGCCGGCGCTGGCTGGCCGTGTAAACAAGCAACAAGACCAGCATCGACACGATTTGCACCAGCGACAAAGCCGCCGCCAGCGGCAAATTGAAGATACTGACCGCCTGATAATAAATCTGCACTTCTAGCGTGGAGAAACGGACGCCGCCAAGAATCAGCACGACGCCGAAGCTGGTGAAACAGAAGATGAAGACCAGCGCGCCAGCTGATAGCAGCGCCGGCCTAATCACGGGCAAGCGAATATCACGCCAGACCGCAAGCTCATTCGCCCCCAGGCAACGCGCCGCCTCTTCGGCATGGAAACCGAGCGACGACCAGTAACCGGTCATTATCCGCAGCGCGACCGAAAAGTTGTAGAAGACATGCGCGATGATGATAATCGCGAGCGTGCGCTCCAGTTGAAGCGGCGCCTCGTCAAGCGAAAACAGCAGCCGCAGCATATCATTGAGCAGTCCGCGCTCCCCCAGCACGGCCGAAAATGCCAGCGCGACGACGACGGTGGGCAGCACGAATGGCAAAGTCGCCAGCGAGAGCAGCAGCGACCGACCCGGAAAACGATAGCGCGCGAAGACGTAAGCGCAGGGCAGCGCAAGCGCCAGCGTCGCAACAGTTGATACCAGCGCCTGATACACCGTGAAGAGCAGCGTATTCAGGTAGTAGTCGCTCGTCATCAAGCGCGCGAAGGCGGACAGGTCCAGCGCCCCATCCGGACGCAAGCTGATGTCGAACAGCGTCAGTAGAGGATAGACGAAGAATACGCCAAGGAAAGCCAGCGGCAGCAGGAAAACCAGGCCCTTGGCGTAGCGCAGCGCTGATTTCCGCGCGCTCAACGCAGCATCACCTCGGCCCAGTCCTGGATCCATTCATCGCGTTTCGCTTCGATCTGCGCCGGATCAAGCGAAGCCGGATTCTCCGGTATGGCGGCGTGCTCAACGAATACCTCGGGCAGTTCAATTCCCTCCACAACCGGGAAGACAAACATATTCAGCGGCAGGTCCGCCTGGAACTCGGCGCTGAGCATGAAGTCGATAAATTGCTCGGCGCCCGTTTGATTTGCCGCGCCTTTCAGGACGCCGGCGTACTCGATTTGGCGGAAGCACATATTGTCAGCGGTGATAGCGCCGGTGACCGCGCCCGCCGCGGGATCATCGCTGTATATCACCTCTGCCGGCGGGCTGCTGGCGTAACTGACAACCAGCGGCCGGTCGCCGTCGCCGCGGCTGCCCACCGTGAATTCGCCGTAGTAGGCGTCGCTCCAGCCGGCGACCACCAGGACGTCGTTGTCAGCCAGCGCCTGCCAGTAATCAAGGTAGCTGTAGTCCCCCTCGTCGCCGAATTCCGCGATCGTCGCCAGCAGAAACGCCAGACCTGGCGAGGAGGTGGCGGCATTCTCCACGACCAGCAGACCCGCGTATGCCGGCGCAGTCAGATCGCTCAACGTTTCCGGCAGCGGCAGCTCATGCGTCTCAAAATACGCCAGATCGTAATTGAGACAAACATCGCCGTAATCCACTGGCGTCACGCGATGCGTCTCGTCCGGGAGGAATGCCGCGGGCACGTTTGCCAGTTGCGGCGACTGATAAGCCGCGAAGATTCCGGCGTCCAGCGCGCGGCTCAAGAAGGTATTGTCGACCCCGTACAAGACATCTCCCAATGGATGACTCTTGCTCAGAATCGCCTGATTCACCATCTGCCCGGCATCGCCGGAACGCAGAATCTCGACCTTAATGCCGTGGCTCTCTTCAAAGGATTGCAGCACATCTTCCGAAATCGCGAAACTGTCGTGCGTCAAGACAACGACCGTTTCCGCGTCTTCCGAGGTCGCGGCGCTTGCGCAGAAGAGCCCGACCAGGATCAAAATTAGAATTCGCCAACGCATAACATCCTCCCTCTCGAATTCGGGAACGAGACATTAGGAGCGCGCTGGCAGCCGGGAAACAGCCACCCCCGTCGGGGTGTGTACGGGGGTGGCCAAATGCAGGGTATTGCAGACATCCCTACGCCAGCATTACCTGGATCAGGTTGGTGGGTCGGCACGAAAGTCATGCCCTCTCAGCCCACTGCCGCGAGCTCCCCAAGTCACGAAATATGTACTTGCGCGAAATTGTACCTTGCCTGCTCGCGCCCTGCAACATGCTTGCGCTAGGAATGCGCAAAGCCCGCCAGGAATTGTGCAAAACGCCCGGCGCTGCAAGCTTCGGTATACTGCAGAATCGTCTCGCCATCCAGTCGGTAGAGCGGATAACAGCTCGTGGGGGCGGCGCCGGCTGGCGCTTCGGCTATTAAATCGCAGCCGGGATACGGAATAATGACGCCGTCTTTACTGCGCTCCAGTTTGTCAACTATGCGCTCCACCGTCGCGATAACAACATCAGCGACATACACCAGTTCCATGTCGATGCCCAAGTTGTTGTTGAGCAGCACATTTCCCAGCCGGTCCCCGGCCAATCCGTGAATCACAGCCACATCGCAGGGGATGGCGGGGAAGGCCAGCAATTCATCGCCGGAGTAGGGATCGATGACCGTCAGCACATCTGGCCGCAGTCGCGGCAGGTCTGTGCCCAGCCAGGCCCGCGACGGCATGAAGCCGCTACCCGATATCTGCGCGCGGATGCCCATAACCAGGCTGGCTTCAGTTTCCTCGATCACCTGAACGCGCTGCTCCTGGGCGTATTGCGTAAACATCGGCGCGAAGCCAAACGCCTCGAGGCCGAAGTAGGCCGAGCGCACCGCCTTGACGCAGTCGGCGCCGATGAGCAGGTCCGACTCCAATCCGCCGGTAAAGCTCAGCAAGGTCAGCGCGCGCGGCCGCTCGCTGCGGCGCAGCAACGCCTTCACAAATCCCAACGGACGCCGGTATAGCGTCATCCCGCCCAGCGCCAGCGTGCAGCCATCCTCAATGGTCGCGGCGGCTTCATCTATCGATACGTATCTGCCCGGCAACTGAATTTCCTCCGCTGTCAATGGCCGCGGTCGCGCGACGGCGCTTCCCTACGCCAACTCTACGCTACCATTTGCCCGTTCCGAAGACCAGCCATCTTAGCTTATACTGACGCATGATGGAAAGCTGAACATTGATTGGAGCAGGCTGATGAAGCGGCTGCAGTCACAATTTGAAAATCCCAGAGTCTACGGTGCAATGTGTTTGACGATTCTGGCATTCTGCATCGGATTCGCCGCCGGCAATCTGCCCGATATGCAAACCATCGCGCTCAGCGACACCGACGAAGCCTTCGAAGCGTTCTGGGACGCCTATTCCGTCATCGAATCCCGCTATGTTGACCAGGTCGAAGTCGAGTCCCTTGTTGATGGCGCGATTGAGGGCATGGTGAATTCGCTTGAGGATGATCACAGCGGCTACATTCGCCCCGAATTGTACCAGCGCAGCACCGACTTCTCCGGTGAATTCACCGGAATTGGCGTCTTTACGCGAACCAACCAGGAAACCGGCGCAATCATCGTGACGACGGTGATTCCGGAATCGCCGGCTGAGGCGGTCGGCGTCATGCCGGGCGACGAATTCTATGAAGTGGACGGCCAGCGCGTCATCGGCATTTCGCAGGCGGAATTGTCGGCCCTGGTGCCGGGCCCGCGCGGCACCACCGTTACGATCACATTCAGGCGCGACGGGGAACTCATTACCTATGAGATCGTGCGCGACACCTTTCCACTGCCGAATGTGTCGTTTGAAATTGTCGGCGACAATATCGCCCATATTTCGATGATTGACTTCAATGATCTGTCTCGCAAGCAATTGGATGACGCGCTGGCGGCCGTCGACATCGACAACACACAGGGCCTCATCTTTGATATCCGCGATAATCCCGGCGGCACGCTGGCAAGCGCCATTGAGATCGGCAGCGCATTTATCGAAGACGGTGTCCTGCTTCGGCAAGTCGCCCGCGACCAAAGCGAAGAGGTCACGCGTACCAGCGGCGGATATGTCGAGATTGACGTGCCGATAGTCGTCCTGGTTGATGAAACCAGCGCAAGCGCATCGGAAGTCATCGCCGGCGCCATGCAGGATTATGGAGTCGCCACCATTCTGGGCGAGACCACCTTCGGCAAAGGCACCGTTCAAAATATCCCGTCTCTGTCCAACGGCGGCGGACTCAGAATCACCGTGCGCCGCTGGCTGACCCCTAACGGACACTGGATTCACGAGCAAGGCATCACGCCGGATATCATCGTTGAATGGAATCCGGAATCCGAAAAAGACGAAGCGGACGACATTCAGTTGCAGGCGGCGATCGAGTACCTCGAATCGCTGCGCGACTAAGGCGCGCTTCTGCCGTATACGGTTTAACGTCCTGGCGTGTCCCGCTCGCGCTATTCAAAATCGCCAGCTTATGCTATAGTGCTACTGTTACGATATCGAAGTTCCGCAGGGAGTCCCGCAGATGGGCGCAGTTTTGCAAGTCTCGTCGATTGTAATATCGGTCGTGCTGATTGTCCTGATTCTGCTGCAGGTCAAAGGCGGCGCGCTGGGCAGCTTGCTAGGTGGCGATGCCGGCGGCGGAATCGCGCGAACGCGGCGCGGCCTGGAAAAGACGCTCTTTCGCATCACCATTTTCTTGTCGATCGCCTTCCTGGGCATTGCGCTGTTTGCGGTGTCAACGCCCGGATAAATGCCCGTCGCCATTGGCGCAATTCACAGATGAAGGGCGACTGCCCGCCGGTTTGTGGCCATCGCGGAAGACGCGCGGCAATTGAGAGGCGGTAAATGTTCCGCGGCTTTCGCTGGCAACTGGCAACGCTGCTGTTTGCGCTCTTGGCCTGCGCGGCCGCTGCTGTCTTTCGCGTAAGCCGCCTGCCAACACCGCCAGCCACAGCGACCGCCCCGCCGCAGACTATTGCCCCAGTTGCAAGCGAATCCCCGACGCCAATGCCGTCCACGCTGCCTGCAGCGGACGCCCGCCTGCCATCGCCAAGCGCCACATCCGCCCCCTTCAGCGAGGGGCTGATCGGCAATGTGCGCCGGATCAATCCCTTGTTCGCGCATCTGAACACGCCCGATCGCGATCTTGCCGGCCTGATCTTTGAAGGGCTCTTCGCCATCAACGACTATGGCGAAGTCGTGCCGCGCCTCGCCGCGGAACTGGTGATATCCAGCGACGGGCTGGAATACGTCGTCAGGCTCCGCGACAACATCAAGTGGCAGGACGGCGTGCCCTTCAGCGCGGATGACGTGGTCTACACGCTGTCCTTGCTCAGCGCTGCCGACTACGCCGAGTATTCCGACACGGCCGCATTTTGGCGGACGGTGGAAACGCAGCGACTGAGCGCTGATCTCGTGCGCTTTCGCCTGGCGCAGCCATTCAGCAGTTTCCCGCTGCTGCTGACCATCGGCCTCCTGCCTGAACACGCGCTGCGCGGCACGACGGTGCGCGCGCTCGCCAGCCATCCCTTCAATCTCTCGCCAATCGGGACTGGTCCCTACCAGCTCGCCGCCTTGCGCGCCGATGCGGACGGCCGCATATTCGCGGCGCGCTTACAGCGGTCACCGACCCACCGGGAGCGGCCGGAAGCGCAGACCGGCTACCAATTCCGCGATCTGATCTTTCGCTTTTACGCCAGCGAGTCCGCGGCCATCGCCGCATACGAGTCGCTCGCAATCGACGCCATCGCGCTCGAAGATCCGCCGGCGCCCTTGCTCTCGCTGCCGCAGAGCCGACACTTCCGCCAGGCGCTGCCGCAGCTGGGCGTCTTAATTTTCAATTGGAAGGACACGCCCTTTGGGGAGCGGCGCGCGCGGCAAGCGCTGGCGCTCAGCCTGGACCTGCCTGGCCTGGCGCAACGGCATTTCGGCGCGGCGGCGGTACATGCGGACAGCCCCTACATTTTGGGATCGTCCGTCTATCAGCCCAATTTCTTCTGGCATACATTCGACGTAGATGAAGCGCGGACACTTCTCGCGTCAGCCGAGCTCGCTCCCGCGCCAGACGACGCCGACGGGCCCGACTTGTATCGCCTGCTCGTTGAGAATTCCGCGCGCTTGCGTGGATTGGCGGAGGATATTGCCGGCAATTGGCGCCCACTCGGATTCGACTTTGAAGTCGTAGCGGTCGACGCCTTTACGCTGGGCAGACGCCTCGAATCGGGTGACTTTGACGCGGCCATAATTTCTCAAAACATCGGCGCCGACCGTGACCTATTTCGCTTTTGGCGCCCGGACCAACCTGGCAACTTTGGCGCAGCCTCCCATAATGAAATCGCCGAGCTCATCGAGATCGCCCGCGCTGAAGTTTATGGCGGGCGCCGCGCGCTGATCCACCGGCGAATTCAGGAAGCCTTTGCCGAACAGGCCCTGGCCATCCCGCTCTATTACCCGCTTTTCACTTATGTCGTTCGCGACCGCATTGAAGGCGTAAAGCTGGGATCTTTGTCGACGCCAGCCGACCGCTTCCGCGGGCTACAGCACTGGCGGCCGGTTGCCTTGACCGGCTAGGTCAACTTCTCCTGCTGCAATATCTCACGAAGCAGAGCCTTGCGCGCCGCGCCGCCGAGGGTCTCCAGCTTGCGCGTTCCGAGCGGGTCGATGTCGTTACGCAATAGGCGCAGATCTTCCGGCTCTGGCGGGCGCGTCTCAGCCAAGTCTGGCGCAGTCTCTAGCGCGAAGCCTGTCTTTCGCTGCACGCGCTCGACGCTGACGCCCGGATGCAAGCTGACCAGCCGCATCCGCCCGCCTAGCCAATCGAATTGGCCCAGGTCGGAAATCAGATAGCGTGGCCCCCCGCCCCGCTTCCGCTGCGGCGAATGACCCATGCCGCTGACAAAATCGATCTTCTCGGCGAATGTCACGCGCGAGTGGCGCGGTACATACAGATAGCTGTGATCGTATTGCGGCGTGACGTCCGGGATGCCGCCGCTGCCCGGCAAGCGCATCCGCGGCCTGTGATAGTCCTTGCCGAAGGCGATATTATTCATGTTGCCCTGCGCATCGACTTGCGCCGGGCGGAAGAATTCCTTGGGCTGAAACTTGGGCAGAATCTCGGCGGCGCCGGCGGCGAATCCCAAATGGATCAGGCCCTTGCCCACCCAGAGATCTTCGATGCCGGCAATGCCCAACTGGCCCCAATCCTGCACCAGCGCCTGACCGATAGCCGATGTGAAGCGCGCACACGGCGCATAGCGAATCTTGCCCAGGATCAAGCCCGCCGATACCAGCGGCGTGTTGATGCCCTGCGCCCAGACATCGCCGTCCCGCACCTGTCGGGAGATGCAAACGCAAATCAATTCGTCAACGGAATAATCGACGCCGGCTGACAAGGCGCTACTCGGCCCCGCTCTTGGCCTTTACCAATCGCACAAACTGCCGCTTGCCCACTTGCAGCACCGCCGGCAGCGTCTCCGGCGCAACAGTGGCTTGCAGGCTGTCCACCTTTTCTTCGTTGAGGCGGACGCCGTTCTGCTGTATCAGCCGCCGGGCTTCGCCGCGACTGCCGACCATCTTCAGCCGCACCAGGATATCGCGGATTTCTTCGTCAGCCTGAACCACCGCTTCGTCGATATCAGCCGGAATCCCGCGGCCGCCGCGAAAGACTTCATCCCAGCGCAGTTGCGCGGCGTCGGCGTCATCCCGGCTATGGAAGATGCCGACGATTTCGCGCGCCAGACGCATCTTTGTTTCGTTCGGATGCAATTCGCCCGCGGCCAGTCTGGCTTCCAGCGAGTCAACCTGCGCCGGCGTCCAGCCAAGAATCAGCTTGTAGAAGACGCCCATCGCCTTGTCGGGCAGGCTCATCACCTTGCCGAACATATCCCAGGGCTCGGACAGCAGCGGGATATGATTGCCCAGGCTTTTCGACATCTTTATATCGCCATCGGTGCCAGGCAGACTTTCGCCCATGATGATCGCGATCTGCGGCTTCTGCCCCAGCCCCGACTGCAATTTGCGGCCCGCCACCAAAATGTTGAACAGCTGATCCTGCCCGCCGACCTGCACATCCGCTTCCTGCGCCACCGCGTCATAGGCCTGCATCAGCGCGTAGAAGAATTCATGCAAATAAATCGCCTTGCCCTCGTCGATGCGCTTGGCGAAGTTCTCTCGAACCATGAACTGCTGCACGGTAAAGTGGCTCGCCAGCCGGATAATGTCGGCGAAATCCAGCGGCGCCAGCCATTCGTCGTTGCGCCGCACGCGGGTGCGCTTTTCGTCGAGTATCTTGAAGGCCTGCTCGGCGTAGGTGCGGGCATTGTCTTCCACATTGCGCATGGTCAGCTGATCGCGAGCGCTGTCTTTGTCGGACGGGTCGCCAATCATGCTCGTGAACGTGCCCACCAGGAAGGTGACATCGTGGCCGAAGTCCTGGAATTGCCGCAGCTTGCGCATAGTAATTGTATGCCCCAAATGCAAGTCGGACGTGCGCGGGTCATAGCCGCAGTAGACGCGCAGCGGCCGCCCTTCCCGCTCGCATTCCTGCAAGCGCGCGCGCAGGTCTTTGGCCATATTCGTCCGCGTCTCGGCATCGCCGTAAGCCGTGCCAGACATCAACACTTCGACTTGTTCGTCAATCGTCGCCATCATGCTTTCCTGTTGGGTCATGCCTTTTGTCAGGTCGCCAGTATACCATAAGCATACGCCCCTATTCAGGCGTCATTGCGCTAGCTATAATTTTCGCTGATCCGCGCACGTTCGCGCGACGCCTTCGATCGATATTTGTCCGGAGCATGACAAGCCCATGAAGACCATGAGCAGCGCCGAAACACGCCAGGCCTTTCTCGACTTTTTCGAAGAAATGGGCCACCGGCCCGTCGCATCGTCCTCGCTGGCGCCGGCGGACGACCCGACGCTGCTCTTTGTCAACGCGGGCATGGTGCAATTCAAAGACGTATTCCTCGGGCTCGACAAACGGGACTACAGCCGCGCGACCACATCGCAGAAGTGCATGCGCGTCAGCGGCAAGCACAACGACCTCGAGAATGTCGGCCCCTCGCCGCGCCACCATACCTTCTTCGAGATGCTGGGCAACTTCAGCTTCGGCGATTATTTCAAACGCGACGCCATTAAATACGCATACACGCTGCTGACCGAAGTCTACAAGCTCCCGGCGGACCGCCTGGTGTTCACGGTCTACGAGAACGATGACGAAGCCTATAGCGCCTGGATCGACGATCTCGGCGTGGACCCCAAACGCGTCGCTCGCATGGGGCCTGACACCAACTTCTGGCAAATGGCCGATACCGGTCCCTGCGGCCCGACATCCGAGATTCACTGGGACAAGCAACCGCATCTGGGCGACAACGACATCATCGCCATGCTGCAAGCGGAGGACGACCGCTTCCTTGAAATCTGGAATCTCGTCTTCATGCAGTTTAATCGCCAGCAAGCCGATCCCGATCACAGCGGTCAATGGGACGCGCCTCTGCCCGCGCCCGGCGTCGATACGGGCATGGGCCTGGAGCGCATCGTCTCGATACTGCAGGGCGTCGACGCCAACTACGAGACCGATCTCTTCATGCCCATCATCCGCCATACGCAAGCGCTGGCCGGGCACAGCGACGTCGAACGCGACGCCAATATCGTGCCCTACCGCGTCATCGCCGACCACATCCGCGCGGCTGTATTTCTCATCAGCGACGGCGTCTACCCCGGCGCTAAAGGCCGCGCCGCTATCCCGCGCATTGTCATCCGGCGCGCTGCCCGCTTTGGCCGCGAGATCGGTTTTGACCGTCCTTTCCTGGCGCAGGTGGCGGACGCGGTATTCGACCTGGTGGGCAACTATTTCAGCGACCTGCGCGACGACGCGGAAAACATCAAGCGCGTGATCACTCTGGAAGAGGAGCGCTTCCTCCGCACCATGGATCGCGGCCTGAACGAATTGGATGACATGCTTGCCGCTCTGACGGCCGGCAGCGCGCTGCCTGGCGCCGACGCCTTTTATCTGAAAGCCACCCTCGGCCTGCCCTTTCAAGTCACCAAAGACGTGGCGGAGGAACGCGGATTCACGGTGGATGAAGCCGGTTTCGCCGCGGCCGAAGCCGAGCACGCGCGCATCAGCGGCGGCGGCCAAGCCATGGGCGAAATCGAGTCCGGCGAATTCTACCAGCAGCTCTTGGCGGACTTAAATGCCGCGGGCGCGCTGACGAGCAGCGGCGTTGACTACGCGCCGTACGGCGACGCGCCGGTCGAAACTGAAGTGCTCGCCCTGGCAAGAGACGGCGCGCGACTGCAAAGCGCAATCGTCGGCGAGACTGTGGAAGTTATCCTGGCCAAAACGCAATTTTACGTCGAATCCGGCGGCCAGGTTAACGACGCCGGAACTATCGCCGGCGACGGCTGGGTGATAGACGTCACAGAGATGAAGCGCCCGCTGGCCGGGCTGGTCGCTCATGTCGGCGAAGTCGTCGAGGGCAATCCCAAAGTCGGAGACCGGGCGACCGCCGCTCTGGATATCGCGCGCCGCAAGGACATCATCCGCAACCATACGGCGACTCACCTGCTCCACGCTGCCCTGCGCAACAGCCTTGGCAAGCACGTGCAGCAGCGGGGTTCGCTGGTCGCGCCGGACCGGCTGCGCTTCGACTTTTCGCACCCCGAAAAAGTCTCGGAGAGCGAGCTGGCGCAGATTGCGGCTCAGGTCAATGGCGCGATCCTCGCCAACTATCGCGTCTACAGTGAAGAGAAGTCGCTTGAGACAGCGCGGCGCGAGGGCGCCATGGCGCTCTTCGGCGAAACGTACGGCGACGTCGTTCGTACAGTAGTGATTGGCAGCGACCATGACCGCTACAGCTACGAACTCTGCGGCGGGGTCCACGTGCCCGCAACCGCCGAAATCGGCAGCTTTGTCTTCACCAGCGAGGGCAGCGTAAGCGCCGGCATCCGCCGCGTCGAAGCGCTGACCGGCCGCGCGGCCAGCGCGCATTTCAGCAAGCAGTTGCAAACCCTGAATGGCATTGCCGAGCGGCTGGGCGCGGCGCCAGAACTGGCCTCGCAGAGAATTGACGACTTGCAGCATGCGCTTTCAGCAGCGCAGCGGGAGATCGAGAATCTGCGCCGCCGGCAAGCCCGGCATGACTTTGACCTCATGCTTGGTGACAAATTGGAAAGCCTGAACGGCAAGCAGACTCTGGTCGCACAGCTCGACAATACGCCAATGGAAACCATGCGCGAGATGACGGACTGGTTCCGCAATCGAATCGACAACGGGGTCATGGTGCTCGCCAGCGACGTGGCCGGCCGGCCGCAGATCGTTGTCGCTGTTTCCGATGCGCTCGTAAAAGACGGCATTCGCGCCGGCGACCTCATTAAGCCAATCGCGCGAGTGGTCGGCGGCGGCGGCGGCGGTCGCCCGCAAATGGCGCAAGCCGGCGGGCGCGACAGCAGCAAAATCGGCGAAGCGCTGCAAAAGGCGCGGGCGCTGCTGGCGGAAACCTGAGTCATATTCGGTCGCCTCGCGTCCTCTGCCCGCTTCATCTCGTCGTATACTGCTGAGTGATGTCAGTGGAAATCGTATCGTACAATCTCGAAGCGACCGACACGCTCGTCAGCTTGCGGCAGCGCTTGGCCGGCCTGCGCGGTCGCCGCGTGCTTCTGATCTGGCCGGAAGCCGCTGCGAATCTCCGCAGCAAGTTGGACCTGGTGCTGATCCAGCGCGAAGCCGACCGGCGCGCGGTTCAACTGGCGATCGTCACGACCGATGAGATGCAGCGCCTTTACGCGGCGGAGCTCAACATCAGCTGCTTCGACTCGCTCGAAGCGAGTCAATCCAGCCGCTGGAAACGGGGGCGGAAAAAACTTTTTCTGCCGCGCTACCACAAACCCAGCCCCGACCTGCGGGCGGAAGACCTGGCGCTCATCGCCGGTCGCCTCTCAAGGCGAAATCAGCGCTCCCGTTGGCGAACGCTCATGGAGCGGCTGGCGGTGCTCGCTTTGCTCGCCGGCGTCGTCGGCGCGGCGCTATACGCGGTCGTGCCCGGCGCGGAAGTCGTCGTCAGCCTGCAGAAAGAAACCATAACAGTCGTCGTCGATGTGGTTGCCGATCGAAAAGCAGACGCCCTGCGCGCCAATAGCGCAATCATCCCGGCCCAGGTATTGCGCGAGACGGTTGAGACTTCGGCTACCGTTCCGGCCACGGGCACGGTCTGGCTGGACAGCGTATCCGCCGCCGCCATCGTCACCTTCGCCAATTTGGGCGCGGACCAGGTCGATATCCCGCGCGGGACGATCCTGGCCACCAGCGCCGGTGAACCGATTCTTTTCGAAACCGCGGCCCAAGTGGTGGTGCCGGCCGGCGTCGGCCAGCGGGTCGACGCAACGGTAGAAGCCATGACCAGCCATCGCGGCAGCGTGGGCAATGTCGGCCCCGGCATGATCAACACGGTATTGGGCGAGCTTTCCGACCGTGTCTCGGCCATCAACCTGGCCCCAGCCGCTGGCGGCAGCAATCAAAGCGTGAAAACCGTCGCCGCCGGCGACAAACGCCAATTGCTCGAAAGCGCGCGGATTCAACTCCAATCGCTGGCATACGAGCAGATGCGCGCGGGTCTGTCGGAAAGCCAGGTCATCATCATTGAATCGTTACGAATCGAGCAAGAACGCAAGGAATGGACGCGCTTCTCGGCTGATGTCGGCGCCATGACAAGCGAGTTGTCGCTGACCATGCGCGCGGTCGTCTCCGCCTTGGTCGTCGATGACCGCTACGGCCGCCAACTGACCGCCGCCCGCCTGCGTGACAAGATACCGGCCAACTTCGAATTGGTGGCCGATTCGCTGACTTACGCCCGCGGCCCATTCAAAATCGGCCGCGCGGACGGACAAATTAACTTCACTGCTACCGCCAGCGCGGCTGTAATCGCCACATTTGAAGGCGAGCAGCTGCGGGAGAGGCTGGCGGGCATTTCGCTGGCGGAAGCGCGCGACCTTCTCGCGATGCAGCCGGAACTCTCAAGCAAGCGTCCGCCGCGGATTTCACTCTACCCGCCGTCGCTGCAGCGAATGCCGATTATGGCCGTCCGCATCCGGGTTCGCGAAAGCGAGCGCCAATGATTGGCCGCTTGCTCGGCATCGACCCCGGCGAAAAGCGCATCGGCCTGGCGGTCAGCGACGCCATGGGCGTGGCCGCGCGCGAATTGCAGATTCGCCCGCGTCGGGGTAACGCTGAAGATTTCGCGGCGATTCGCTATATCGCTGAAGAACACGCGATCGCGGGTATCGTGGTCGGCGTACCCATCAATCCGAACGCGCCCGAAGGCATCCGCACACAGGCCGACGCCGTGCGCGAGTGGATAAGCGAAATGCGCCGAGCCATTCCACTGCCCATCGCCGAAGTCAGCGAGTATCTGACCAGCCAGGAAGCCCGCCGCCTGGCGCAAGCGCGGAAGCGCCACCCGCGAGAACCGGTGGACGACCTGGCCGCGCGCATTATCCTCCAGTCCTTTCTCGATGCCCTAAGCTACGGAAACGCTACGTTTCCGCCATCAGCAACACACGAATAGGCGAATACGACTATACTTGATAGGGAAGTGGGCGCTGCCGTCGTTCCCTGCCGCTGCATGGCTATGGGGAGCGAGGGGACGCCGCTGGCCACAGACGAGACCGACTCAATGAGCAACCTGCATGACACGCAGCCCAGTCGACGCCTCTACCTGAAGTCCCGCCATCAGGGCGTGTCCGCGCCGCCGCGGATCCTCTTTTGGGGCGTCATTATTGTAACGCTGATCGTGCTGCTCGGTATCGCCGGTGTTGTCATCGGCTTTCGCGAGGTACTGAAGCCGGCGCAGCAACAGCGCGTCATCGATCAGCTTCCCTTTATGGCCATGCTTCGCCGTCCGACGCCACAAGGCGGGGTCTTTCCCACGCTTGTGCCGCAAGCCGATGTTGACGACGCCCTCGCACTGCTCGATATGCCCCTTGACTTCGCTACGCCACTCGGCGCCGAAGTCGAAATCTCGGCTGCTTCGCCCAGAACGGCCGTACCTACAAACACGCCGACGCCTGCTGCCACGCCTGAGCCCACCGCGACTGACGCAATCCAGAGCGCCCCGCCGACCCCGCGCCCAAGCGGTGATGCGCTGCCCGCCACAGCTGTAGCGCCCGCCCTGAACGCGCCGCCGCCCGCCGCCAGGATTTCCGGCATCGTGCATCAGCAGCAGACTTGGAACAATTGCGGCCCGGCGACGATAACCATGGCGCTCAGCTATTACGGCTGGCAGCAAAATCAAGCTTTTGCGCGCGTCCGCCTCAAGCCGAACCGGGAAGACAAGAATGTCGGCCCGCACGAGCTGGCTCGCTTCGTTGAAGACGAGAGCTTCGTGAAGGCGATTGTGCGTATGGGCGGCACGCTCGATTTGCTCAAGCGCCTGGTCGCTAACGGATTCCCGGTCGTGATTGAAACCGGCGAAATGTTTGAAGCCTACGACTGGATCGGCCATTATCGCGTGCTGATCGCTTATGACGACAGCTATCAGACCATGTATTTCTTTGACAGCTTCCTCGGCGTCGGCGCTGGCGCGCAGGGCATCGCCAAGAGCTACGACCAGGTAGACAGAAACTGGCAAGCTTTCAACCGCACCTTCATCGTAGTCTACGAGCCGCAGCGAGAAGAACTGCTTCGCAACCTCCTGGGCGCGCATTGGGACGAGTCAAGCGCGGCGCAACTGGCCTTTGAAACCGCCCGCGCCGAAGCCCGCCGCGAGCCGCAGAATCCCTTTGCCTGGTTCAATATGGGAACATCGCTGGTCGACTTGGGCAGATATCAGGAAGCCGCCGCCGCGTATGACCAGGCCAACCGCACCGGCAAATTGCCCTGGCGCATGTATTGGTATCAGTTTGGCGCATTCGAAGCCTATTACGAGCAGGGACGCTACGATGACGTGCTCAGCCTGGCCCGGATCAACCAGAACAACTCCCGCGAATTGGAAGAGACCTATTATTGGCAGGGGCGCGTTCACGAGGCGCAGGGCAGAATCCAGCAAGCCGCTTCGTCTTATCGGCGCGCGCTGACATACAACCCCAACTACGCCGACGCGCGCGCGGCGCTCGACAACCTCAGCTAGACCGCCCATGTCAGACTCGAGAAAAGCGGGGCCTTCCCGGCGGCAGCATGTCCGGCATTTGGCGCGGTCAACCTTGATGGTGATGCTCGCCTTCCTGGCGGCGAAAGTCATCAGCCTCTTCCAGACTTTGATCATCGCGCAGACCTTCGGCGTCGGCCGCGACCTTGACGCATACGTCGCAGCGAATCGCATCCCTGAACTAATTGTCATCCTGATTTCCGGCGGCGCATTGACCCACGCCTTCATTCCCGTCTTCAGCGGATTCCTGGCCAAGGGCGACCTGGATTCGGCCTGGAAGTTGTCAAGCCACTTGATCAACAGCATTTTTACCCTGGCGCTTGCGCTAAGCGCGCTGGTCTTTGTCTTCGCGCCCTGGCTGGTGGACAACGCCGTCGCGCCCGGCTTTGATGCCGCTACGGCGCGAAGCACAGTTGATTTGATGCGGATTCTCTTGTTAAGCACGATCATCTTCGCTGTCAGCGGTATCTTCAGCGGCATCCTCAACTCGCACCAACACTTCTTGCTGCCGGCCCTGGCGCCGATCATGTTCGACATCGGCATATTGATCGGCGTGCTTTTCTTGCTGCCGCGCTTCGGCATCAACGGCCTCGCCTGGGGCGCGGTCCTGGGGGCGGGCTTGCACTTCAGCATTCAGGTTCCCGGCCTGGTCCGCTACAAGATGCGCTGGCGGCTGGAGCTGGGCTGGAACAATCCGCAGCTCTGGCGCGTGATCCGGCTCATGCTGCCGCGCATCGGCGGCCTGGGTGTGTTCAGTCTCAACTTCCTGGTGATGAATAATATCGCATCGCGCCTGGGCGCCGGTTCCGTCAGCGCGCTGGATTGGGGCTGGCGCCTGATGCAAATCCCGCAGACGCTCATCGGCACCGCGATGGGCATCGTCATCTTCCCGACCCTGGCGGCGCTCAGCGAGCTGGACGACCTGTCCGGCAAGCGAGACGCCATGTCCGGCGCTTTGCGCTTTATCCTGATTTGCAGCATTCCTTCCGCCATCGCTTTGATTCTGCTGGGCCGCCCGCTGATTAGCCTGCTGGAGCGGGGCGCATTCGACGCTTCCGCTTCCGCGCTCGTCTATAGCACGCTCTCGATGTTTACGCTCGGGCTGATCGTTCACTCCGCCCTGGAGATCATCGCCCGCAGCTTCTACGCGGACAAGGACACGTTGACGCCGCTCTTCGCCGCGCTCGGCGGCGCGTTTATCAACTTTGGCCTGGCTTTCGCGCTCAGCGATGTGGCGCGCGTCGACGCAAACGCATTGCTCAACGCCATTGCCCTGTCAGCGCCGACGCTGCAATTGACGCGCGATGTCGGCAATGTCAGCGGCTTGGCCCTGGCCAACTCCCTCGGCGTCATGTTCGAGGTGCTGGCGCTGCTCATCATCCTGCGCCGGCGCTGGCGCGGCATCAGCGAGAACGCGCTTGCCCGCACGCTCTTGAAGACGCTTGCCGCTTCGCTGGTCATGGCGGCCGCCATCGTCGCCTTTGACCTGGCTTGGGAAAGCCTGATATTGGGATTCGGCCTGTACTTGACTATACTGCGGCTGATGCTGGCGGGCGCTGTCGGCTTGATTGCTTTCCTGGCAGCCGCGCTGCTGCTGAAGATGCAAGAGCTTCCCGAGCTCGCACAGATCGTCCGGAGAAGCCCGGGCGGTTAATCAGACAGGTTAACGATGTCTATCAAAATCAAGTCGCTCACGCTCGGCCCCTTCGCTACAAACGCTTACCTGATCGCAGATACGCAAACCGCCAATGCCATCCTGATCGACCCGGTCGACAATGCGCCGGCCATCCTGACAGCAGCCCGCGACGAAGGCTGGACGATCAAGCTGATGATCGCCACGCATGCCCATCTCGATCACGTGCTGGCCAGCGCCGCCATCAAGCAAGCGCTGGATATCCCCTTCTACATCCATAAAGATTGCGAAGCGCTGCTCGCCGAGATTCCGATGCAAGGCGTTTTCTTCGGCTTGGGCGAGCTGCCGGCCGCCGCCCAGCCTGATCGCCTGCTCGCCAGCGAATCCGAAACCATTGAACTGGACGCGATTCAATTGCAAAGTCTCTACACGCCGGGCCATGCGCCGGGCCACCTCAGCTTCTACCTGCCCGATCACAAGGTCCTGTTCAGCGGCGACACGCTCTTCGCCGGCAGCATCGGCCGCACTGACCTGCCCGGCGGCGATCACGCGCTGCTGATGCGCTCAATCATTGACAAGCTGATGGTCCTGGACGACGACGTGCAAGTCCTGCCCGGCCACATGGGCATCACAACCATCGGGCGCGAGCGCTTGACCAACCCCTTCTTGCTCGCGCATGATGACGGCCGCGCCTAGACGCCAACTCAGCAAATGAGGATCTTGACCTTATTCCTGGACGGCATCGGTTTGGGCGCCGATGACCCGGCGACCAACCCCTTCGCCGCGGCCAACACGCCGACCCTAATTGGATTGACCGGCGGAAGACGCTGGCTGGCCGGCGCAGGGAAGCATGCCAGCGACCGCGCGGTCTTTGTCCCGACTGACGCGCTGCTGGACGTCGACGGCTATCCACAGAGCGGCAGCGGGCAAGCCAGCCTGCTGACCGGCCTCAATGTGCCCAGCCTTATCGGCCGGCACTACGGCCCCAAGCCGGACAAGCAGACGCGCGAAATCATCACAGAGCACAGCTACTTTCGGAGCTTGACCAAGCGCGGACTTCGGGCGCGCCTGCTCACAGCCTATCCGCCGCGCTTGCTCGCGGACTTCGAGCGCGGCAAGACCCTGCGCTCCAGCATTCAGCAGGCGGCTTTCGAATCGGGCCAGCCGCACCTTACGCTGTCAGATCTTATGCAGCGGCGGGCTTTGACCGCTGAATGGACCACTGATAGTTGGCGCCGTCATCTGCACTTCCGCAATCTGCCACAGTATTCGCCGCGTGAAGCCGGACGGCTGCTCGCCCGCCTCGCCCGCAAATACGACTTCGCATTCCACTCGCACTGGCTGACCGATCGCATCGGCCATCGCGGCGCAGTCAGCGACGGCGTCGCAGTCCTGGAGCGCTTTGACGCTGTTCTGGCGGGCGTGCTTGAGGAGTGGGATGGCGACTCTGGCCTGGTCGTCATCACCAGCGATCACGGCAATATGGAAGACCTGAGCACCCGCCGCCATACGCTCAATCCTGTGCCGACCCTGATTATCGGACGGCGCGCGGCCGAGTTCGCCGAGGGCTATACATGCCTTGCCGACTTTGTTCCCGCCTGTGATAGAATGCTCTTCGATACGCGTTAATCCCAAACACAGGAAATGAGACCCGCTTTGAGCGACCGAATACACCGCTCAATTTTCGCCATTGTTTGTGGTCGCCTGGCGATCAATATCACGCGGCGTTTCGCCTACCCGTTCGTTGCGCCCATTGGCGCCGCCTTTGGCGTCCCAGCCGACAATATTCAAAATGTAATCGCGCTGACCAATGTTTCCGGCCTGCTAAGCCCCGCGCTCGGGCCTATCTCCGAACACTTTGGGCGCAAGACTGTTATGGTCGGCGCGCTGCTGGCAATGGCGCTGATGAGCGCGCTCGGCGCGGTCTTCGCCAAATACAGCGTCTTTGTCATTGTCATGTTCGGCTTTGGCGTCGGCAAGATTATCTACGACCCAACGTTCCAAGCTTATATCGGCGATGCCGTACACTTCAGTCGGCGCGCGCGCGCAATGGGCATCGCCGAGCTCAGCTGGGCGCTGTCCGGGTTTATCGCCGCGCCTGTCGCCGGGTTCCTTCTCGACGTAAGCACCTTGCAAACGATTTTCGTATTGATGTCGATATTGTTGGCGCTTAGCGCTTTGGCCTGCCTGGTCCTGGTGGAGTCGGACGCTCGCCCCGGTCAAGACCGCGAGCCGTCGCGTCTTATCAGCCCGCTGGCCGCTATGCGCGTGGTCAGCGCCCATCCACCCGCCCTATTCGCCTTGACTTTCACCTTCTGCCTCACCGCCTCGCACGAGATCTTTTACATCAACTACGGTCTGTGGATGGAAGCCAGCTTCGGCCTGGTATTGACCGCTCTCGGCGCAATTACCATCGTCATATCCATCGCTGAAGTCATCGGCGAATTCATCGTGATCACCCTGGCCGATCGCTTCGGCGCCAAGCGGTCGTCGATGTATGGCATTCTGCTCGCGGCGATCTGCTTCCTCATTATTCCGCTGCTCTCATTCAGCCTGCCCCTGGCGATGGCGGGCATTTTCTTCATGTTCATTTGCATTGAAACCGCCATCGTCGCCGCAATTCCCTTGTTTAGCGAAATACTGCCCAAATCGCGCGCGGTCATGATGAGCGCCAACGTCGGCGTTCACTCGCTCGGCCGCGTTACCGGCGCGGCCGTCGGCGGCTGGATCTATAAGGATAGCGCCGGCAACTTCCTGCTGATTGGAGTCGTCGCCGGCGTGTTGGGCTTCGCTGCCTTTCTGGTGATGAACCGCTTGATACCCTCGGGCGAACACTAACGCGGCGCTAGCCGCGACGCGGCAACGCGCGCCTTGACTAATAGTTGAGCTTAGCCTAGAATTGCTCGGCGCTGTTTGGTAAAAGGAATCGCATGTTTGAATCGCTGTCACAAAGGCTTGACACAGCCTTCGAGGGTTTGCGCAAGGGCGGCCGCGTAAAGGAAGCCGATGTCAAAGCCGTCATGCGCGAAGTGCGTATGGCGCTGCTCGAAGCGGATGTCGCCTTGCCTATCGTCAAAGACTTCATCAAAGAAGTCCGCCAGCGCGCCCTGGGCGAAGAAGTTCACAAAGCCCTCAAGCCGAGCGAACAGGTCGTCAAGATCATCCATGAAGAGATGGTTGCTATGCTGGGCGAACCGGGCCGCCTGAGCTTCAGCGGCAGCAGCCGGCCCCACGTTATCATGATGGTCGGCTTGCAAGGCACGGGCAAAACCACCAACACCGCCAAACTCGCGCTCCACCTGCGCGCCGAGGGCCGCCGACCGCTGATGATCGCGGCCGATACCTACCGTCCCGCCGCCGTCGACCAGTTGGTCACCCTCGCCAAGCAGATCAATGTGCCGGTCTACGAAGAGGGCACGGCAAGCAAGCCGCCCGCCATCGTGAAACGCGGCCTCAAAAAAGCCCAAGAGCTTGAAGTCGACGTCGTGCTGGTCGATACCGCTGGCCGGTTGCAAATCGACGAAACCAAGATGGATGAGTTGGAGGAGATCAAGCGCATCTCTGCGCCGGCAGAAATCTTGCTGGTAGCCGACGCCATGACCGGCCAGGAAGCGGTCAATATCGCGCGCGGCTTCAACGAGCATCTGGGCATCACCGGCTTGATCCTGACGCGCGTGGACGGCGATGCCCGCGGCGGCGCCGCCCTGTCGATGAGAGCCGTCACCGGCGTGCCCATCAAATTCATGGGCACGGGCGAAAAAGTCAGCGCCGACACGCTAGAACTCTTCCACCCCGACCGCATCGCGCAGCGCATCCTGGGCATGGGCGACATCATGTCGCTGATCGAAAAGACCGAGTCGGTCTATGAAGAAGAAGAAGCCCTGCGCCTGCAAAGTAAAATCATGAAGAACGACTTTACTTTGCAAGACTTCCTCGAACAGCTGCAGAAACTCCGCCGCATGGGGCCGCTCGGCAAAGTGCTCGGCATGATCCCGGGCATGTCCAAGCTGCAAATGCAGGCCGATTTTAACGACGAAGATATTGAGAAGCGTATCAAGAAGGTTGAGGCGATCATCAACTCGATGACGCCGCAAGAACGCAAGCATCCGCGTATACTCAAAGCCAGCCGCAAACGGCGTATCGCCAGCGGCAGCGGCGTCGAAGTCCGCGATGTGAATGAGCTGCTCAAGCAATTCAAGCAGATGAGCCGGCTCATGAATCAAATCAGCAGAGGCAAAATGCCAAGTATCCCCGGCTTGAGCGCTTAAGCCGGCAAAGAGGAGAAGTTCTATGGTTCGTATCCGCTTGCGCCGTCAAGGCTTGAAACGGCAACCAAGTTACCGCGTTGTCGTCACTGACCAAAGGAAAGCCCGTAACGGCAGCTACCTGGAGAATATCGGCCACTATAATCCGCGTACGCGGCCGGCCACCGAAATCATCCAGGAAGAACGCGCGCTCTACTGGCTCAGCGTCGGCGCGCAACCCAGCGACGCCGTGCGCCGCCTGCTGGAACATACCGGCACCTGGGAACGCTTTCAGCGGCTGCGCGCCGGCGAAAGTATGGAAGACCTGGTGCAAGAGGCGGAAGCCAGCCGCGGCGAATTGCCCAGCCCGAAGACCAACTACCCGTCACCGGGCGACGGCGAAAGCAAGATCAAAGCGCGGGAAGCCGCCCGTCTCTCAGCCGATGACTCTGCTGACAGCGGCTAGGGGTTCGCATGGCTGAAGAACAACTGGTTCAATACATCGCCGAGAATCTGGTGAATTCGCCCGACGAAGTCAAGGTGACGTCCAAAGAGACCGGGCGCAGTATCGTGCTTGAGCTCTCGGTTGCCCCTGACGATATGGGCCGCATTATCGGGCGCAGCGGACGCGTGGCGAATTCCATCCGCGCCTTGCTGCGCGCGGTTTCGTCAACTGACGATCGCGGCCGCGAACGCCGCCGCCGCGTCATTCTTGAAATCGAATAGGCGCCCGTGCGGACTGAAACGCCTCAGTATCTCGTTGTAGGCGAAGTGCTCCGCCCGCACGGCGTTCGCGGCGAAGTGCGGATGCGCGTCTTGACCGAAAATCGCGAGCAACTTCGCGATTTGCAATACCTGTACCTGGCGGCCTCTCCGGACGATACGCGCAGATTCCGCGTGGACGTTGACGGCGTTCGCTTCAACAAAGCCTATGCCCTGCTTAGCCTGAAGGGTTATCGCAGCCGCGATGACGCCGAGCGCTTGCGCGGCAAGCTGGTAATGATTGACCGCGAGCAGGCCGCGCCGCTGGAAGGCGAGCAATACTACCTGTTCCAACTAATCGGCTTGCGCATCGTCTGCGACAACAAGGAAATCGGCCAGGTAAAAGAAGTGCTGGAGACCGGCGCAAACGACGTCTATATCGTCGAAAGCCCGGCGCATGGCGAACTGCTCCTGCCCGCGCACGATGAAACAATCGTGAGCATCGACTTCGACACTCGGGTGATCACGATGTCCTTGCCCGCTGGCTTGCTCCCGGAGTGAGCCGCATCGCCGCAAACTTGACAGCAATCTCCCAAGGCTGATATGCTGAACGCATTGTCGCAGCATTAATGGGCCCCTATGCCGACAAACGAGCATCAACAATTCTGGCTGGGACTGCACCTGATCCCGAATTTTGGCATCGCCAAACTGTCCAGATTACTGACGAATTTCGGGTCAGCTGAGGAACTCTGGCGCGAAAGCGACGCGAGCGTCATGCGGCTCAGTCTGCCGCCAGCGCTATTGAGTCAATTCTGCGCCGCCCGCCGAAAGATAGATGTAGCGCATGAGATGGATCGCGTCATGCAAGCCGGCGCGTCGCTGATCACCCTGGAAGACGAGACCTATCCGCGGCTGCTGCGCTCCTTGCCTGACCGGCCAATCCTGCTGTATCGTCGCGGCGCGCAAGCGCTCGGCAACGAGAGCGCCCTGGCGATCGTCGGCACGCGCAAAGCCAGCCGCTACGGAATGGACGTCGCCTATCAATTGTCGAGTCAGCTGGCGCGGCAAGGCGTGACGATCATCTCGGGCATGGCGCATGGCATTGACGCGGCCGCCCACCGAGGCGCGCTCGAAGCCGGCGGCAATACCATCGCCGTAGTGGCGACCGGAATCGACAGAGTTTACCCGCGCGAAAACGCTGACCTGGCGAAAGACATCGCAGCACAGGGCGCCATCATCACCGAGATGCCCTTGACGTCCGCCCCCTTGGGCAAGAACTTCCCTCAGCGAAACCGTATCATCAGCGGCCTGTCGCTGGGCGTGCTTGTCGCTGAGGCGCCAATAAAGAGCGGCGCGCTCAACACCGTGTCCCACGCGATTGACCAAGGCCGCGATGTCTTCGCCGTGCCGCACAATATCTTCAGCCTGTCCGGCGGCGGCGGGAATATCTTGATTCAAGAGGGCGCCAAGCTGGTCGCCGGCGTCGAAGACATTCTGGATGAATTGCAGGTGACGCATTTGGAGGTGGAAACGCGCAGCCGAGCGCAAGAAATCCAGCCGGCCAACGACGCCGAACAAGCCGTCTTGCAGCAGTTGAGCGCCGATCCCGTGCACGTCGATCTCATCGTTCGCCAAACCGAATTGCCCACCGCCACCGTCACCAGTACACTGACCATGCTGGAGCTAAAAGGACTTGCCGAGAGCGCCGGACCTATGCAATACTGCCGGGCGCGTTAATTGCCGAAGACAGCGAGCCAACGGAATGGATCGATACTACGCGTTGATTGCCGCGGGCGGGCACGGCACCAGGCTGTGGCCGATGAGCCGCGCCAAAACGCCGAAACAGATGCTGCCCTTGATCAACCAGGAATCCATGTTTCGCACCAGCGTCGAACAGATTCAGTCCATCTTTCCGCCGGAAGACACCTTCGTTGTAACCGGTCGCGAACTGGTGGAGGACCTGCGCGCGGAAGCGCCGCAAGTGCCGCGCGATAACTTCATTGTCGAGCCCTACGCAAAAAATACGGCGCCGGCCCTGGCGCTGGCCCTGGCCACGATCCAAAAGCGAGATCCCGACGCGACTGTCGCAATTTTGACCGCCGACCACCATATCGCTCAGCAGCCGAAATTCTGCCGCGTACTGGAAGCCGCCTGGCAAGTCGCGCAGGAGGGCTACATCGTTACCCTCGGCATCGATCCGTCTTATCCCGCCACCGGCTACGGGTACATCGAGCAAGGCGCGCCCCTGGGCGAATACAAGGACTTTGCCGTCTATCACTCCAAGCGATTTACCGAGAAACCCGATATCGTTCGCGCGACCCAGTTTCTGGCTTCGGGGCGCTACAGCTGGAACTCGGGCATGTTCATCTGGCGGGTTGACCGCGCCATGCGCGACCTGGAGCGTTATCAGCCGGCAATTTTCGCCCTCTGCGCCTACCTGCAGAACGCCGCCGATACGCCAGACTACGAAGCCAAATTAAACGACATTTGGGAGACGATGCCGAAATTGTCGATCGACTTCGCTGTCATGGAGAAATCGGACAATATCGTCGTTATCCCGTCTGACATTGGCTGGAGCGATGTCGGTTCCTGGGCGTCGCTTTACGACATCCTGCCGCAAGACAACTTCGGCAATTGCATCAAAGGCGAGGCGAGCGACATTCGCGTGATCCTTGACACGCGTGATACGCTGGTGTTCAGCGATCGCCTGACCGTGGCCATCGGCGTCGAAGACATGGTCGTCGTGGATACCGACGATGTGCTGCTGATCTGCCACAAGGAACGCACCCAGGACGTAAAGCAGGTCGTCGATTACCTGCGCGAAAACGGCAACGCGGATTATCTTTAACACTGTCGAGCTGCTCACGAGGACCAAACATGGCAGACAGCAATGTAGAAACGCTGCAGGCTTACTGTGTAAAATGCAGAACAAAACGAAATATCGATTCTTCTGAGCCCGTCTACACCAAGACCGGCACGCCCGGTACGCGCGGACGCTGCGCCGAATGCGGTACAAAGCTGTTTCGGATGGGCGCAACAGCCGCGCATGAGAGCGTCCCGAAACCGGAAAAGATAGAACGTCCGAAACGCAAGAAATCAAAGCCGAAAGCCAGGAAAAAGAAGCGCTCCAAATCCGCCGCAAAATCAAACGGCCGCAACCCGGGCAGACGCGCCAGAATTGACCGCCTCGTTATTGTTGAGTCACCCGCCAAAGCGCGCAGCATCGGCGGCTTCCTTGGCAAAGGCTACACCGTCTTGTCCTCGGTCGGCCATGTTCGCGACCTGCTCAAAAGCCGGCTGTCCGTTGACGTCGAGAATGACTTCGAACCCGAGTATCGTGTGCCCAATGAAAAGCGCGCGGTTGTCAAAGAACTCAAGGCGGCGGCCGAAGTCGCAGAAGAGATCTATCTGGCGACCGACCCCGACCGCGAGGGCGAGGCCATCGCCTGGCATCTGGTCGCGGCGGCGGAAATGCCGACCGCGCGAATCAAGCGTGTGGTATTCCACGAGATCACGGACGGCGCCGTAGCCGAGGCTTTCGCCCATCCGCGACAAATCAACGCCGACCTGGTGAACGCCCAACAGGCGCGGCGGATTCTCGACCGGCTGGTCGGCTACCAGGTATCGCAACTGCTCTGGTCTAAAGTTCGCAACGGGCTGTCGGCCGGCCGCGTCCAAAGCATCGCCTTGCGACTAGTCGTGGAACGCGAGGACGAGATCGCCGCCTTCAAGCCGCGTGAATACTGGACGATTGACGCGGCCCTGGCGAAGAAGAGCAAAAGCGGAGACGGCGGCCGCTTTACCGCCAGCCTCGCGCAAATCGACGATATCAAAGTTACATTTGACACAAAAGGCGCCGACCCGCCCGTACTCGACAGCGAAGCCACGGTCGAACCGCACGTCGCGGCGCTGCGCCAGAGCCTGTTCCAGGTGGCCGCCGTCAAGCGCGGCACGCGCCAGAGCAAACCGCCGCCGCCCTTCACCACCAGCACCTTGCAGCAGGCCGCTTCCAACAGCCGCAGTTTCGGCGCCAGCCGCACCATGCGCCTCGCGCAGCAGCTCTACGAGGGCATCGATCTTGGCCAAGGCAGTTCGGTCGGTCTCATCACGTATATGCGCACCGACAGCGTTCAAGTGTCCAAGGACGCCCAGACCCAGGCGCGGAATTTCGTGAAGGCGACCTACGGTCCCGAATTCGTGCCGGGCAAGCCGCCAACGTACAAGACCCGCGCCAAGGGCGCCCAGGAAGCGCACGAAGCGATTCGCCCCACCAGCGTCGAAAGAACGCCCGCGTCGCTTGCGGGCCGCCTGGACCGCGCGCAGCTGCAGATCTACACCATGATCTGGAATCGATTTGTCGCCAGCCAGATGGCCCCGGCCGTCTACGACACGCTGCGCATCGAAGTCCGAGCCGGCCGTCGCCAAGACGACATGCCCTACCTCTTCCGCGCCTCGGGCAGCAAACTGAAGTTCGCCGGCCACCTCGCCGTCCGAAAGAATGCGGCCGACAACAGTGGCGGCGGCCGAGACGAGCAGCAGCAGCGCTTCCCAGACCTGGCGAAGGGGGAATGGCTTGAGCGCCGCGATATCATCCCGGAGCAGCACTTCACCCAACCGCCGTCCCGATACAACGAAGCGAGCTTGATTCGCCAACTTGAAGAACTGGGCATCGGCAGGCCCAGCACGTACGCGCCTACCGTAACCGTGATTCAAACGCGCGATTATGTCACCCAAGTCGAAAGACGCCTGCATCCCACCAAGACCGGGCGCGTAGTCTGCGAGCTGCTCACCGAATTCTTCCAGGAGGAGATGGACTACGCTTTCACCGCCAAAATGGAAGACCAGCTTGACGAAGTGTCAAAAGGCAAGCTGGATTGGCGGCCCATGCTGGGCGAATTCTATCAGCCCTTTGAGAAGCGCCTCGCGAACGCGCGCGAAAATATGCCGCGGCGCGATGTCGCCGAGAAGGTTGGGCGCAAGTGCCCAACATGTACCGACGGCGACCTGGTTGTCAAGCACTCGCGCTACGGCAAGTTCATAGGCTGCTCGAACTACCCCGACTGCAAACATACCGAGCGCTTCTTGCAGCGCAAGGGACTGCTCTGTCCCGACTGCGGCGCAGAGAGCCAGGGCGAAATCGTCGAGCGGCGCACGCGCAAGGGTCGCGTATTCTTCGGCTGCAGCCGCTACCCCGATTGCGATTACACAACCTGGAGACTGCCCAGGAACTTGAAGCCGGTGGATCCTCCGCCGCGCGGCCTGGGCGAAAAGGAACCCGCCGTCGTCTGAGCTTGAGGGCGCTCGCCCTTCGGCAGCCGGCAAATCCGACATCACTCAATAAGTTGGCGCGCAAGGCGTTTGTGGCGGTTTCTTTACTATCGTATACTGCATTGCAGGTATGTATAGTTGAGACTCGAAAGGGCGCTGTTCATGAGCCTCCAAGGTCGAATTTCCAATCGCGCGCAATCGTCCGGCGCATCCGATTCAGGCGATGCCAATGGCGCTGGCGCCGCCAATTCGCTCCCGGGCCCCACCGGGAATGCCACCGCTTCGCGCATCCAAAGCTTGATGGCGTCCGGCCCGCAGCGTATGACGGTCATGCTCGTCCTTATGGGCATGGTGCTGGGATTGGCGACGGCTTACGTGATCATCCCGACAGAATTCACTGGCGCCTCGCCCCGCCATATGAGCCGAGACGCGATTCGTCAGTGGGTGCGCATGATTGCGGTCGGGCACTCCCAGGAAGTGCACTATGACGATAGCAACGCCTTGCTCGTCTTGCAGCAAATCCCCAACCCGCAGGCCGTAGTAGAGGGCTTGGCGAGCAATGCGGGCGTTCCCGCCGCCGAGCGCGCTGCGCTGGAAGCGCTGATGGATATCCCTGGCTACGCGAATCTGACCGGCGCGCTGGCGCCGCAAGACCCCGGCGTCGTCGGCAGTACCTTGCAAGTGGCAGCCTCCCTGGCGGCGGTAGCGCTGGCGATCCCGCTGCTGGTCATCGCCGGGCGCGTGATCTTGCCGGCCGGCAACGCCAAGGCATCGAACCGACGCGGGCGCGAGCAATTGGCGAAGGCGAGCCCGCCGTCAGCCGACGCCGCGGCGCTGCCAAGCGAACAGCCGCTGCAAGCCTACAGCGAGGCGCCGGCTGCGACCTGGGGCGCGGACGAAACGGAAGAAAGCGGCGCCATCCATCCCCAGTATGGCGTTCCGGTTTTGCGCGCCCTGTCAACTTACGTCAAAGGCAATAATCTGGATGATTCCTTCGCCATTGAATTGCCGCCGGATGCGGGCGGCCAGTTTCTCGGCGAATGCGGCGTTTCCGGCGCGACCCAAGTCGGCAATGAGTTGCAATCGGTAGAGTTTTGGGGCTTTGACATGGCCTCGCAGGAAACGCTGACCAAGGTCTTTGCCGCGCCCGCCGCCTTGCACGACCCAGCTCTTCACGCTGCCGTCGCCAGCCGCGTCAGTAACGCCGGCGCCGACATCGTCGCGGCGGAACCCGGCGCGCGCCTGGTCTTGGACAGCGGCGCCATTCACATTCAGGCGCGCGTCAAATCTGTGGTCTGCAACTACGGCGGCGGAACGCCCAACAGCGGCATCGAGTCGCTGCAAATCGAGATCCTGGCCTGGCACAAGCAGACTGTGCCGTCAAGCATGCCGGCGAGCGGATATCCCGCGCCCGCCAATTCACCCTTCAATGAATACGCGGAGATGCAATTCGGCCCGCCTTCGGAAACAACGTCGCCCTCGCCGCCTCCTGGCGGAAGCATGAGCGCGCCGCGGCCCGCTTCATCAGCCGGCCAGCCAGCGCCGAAACGCCCGGAAGACGAAGAGGAAGATCCTTTTGGCGGTACCGGAAACTTTATGCCCTACTCGTAAACGCCCGAGATAGAGCGCGGCCGCGTGCGCCTCGGATCATCGCGCGCGGTCGCTGAGCGCTAGCGGATTTCGACAATCTTGAATTTGATTTCGCCGTCGGGCGTGGTCACCGAAACGCGTTTGCCGGTCTTCTTCCCCAACAGTGCCGAGCCAATTGGGCTCTTCTGTGAGATCTTGCGCTCGCGCGGGTTTGCCTCGGCGCTGCCGACAATCTTGTATTCTTCATCTTCGCCGCTGCCGACTTCCTGAATAACCACCGTAGAGCCGACGCGCACCACATCGCTGGGCCCGGCGCTGTCCACAATGATTGCGTTCATTAACACGGATTCGATATGCTGCACGCGTCCCTCAACGAAGCCGAGCTGCTCCTTGGCGTCATGATAGTCAGCGTTTTCCTTGAGGTCGCCCTGCGCCACCGCGTCCTTCAGCTTGCGCGCCAAAGCCGGTCGACGAGTCTCAACGAGCTGGCGCAGTTCGCGGCGCAGCGCATCTTCGCCTTCGCGGGTCAGATAAGATTCTTCTGTTGCCATTGCGTGTTTCCTTCATAATCGTGGGATGCGTGTCGATCCGCCGCCAAGCGCGAGCCGGAGCGGCCGCCATGAACCAGCGCCCTTATGTTGTGGCGATGCAGCTCTTGAACGGCGCCGTTCAAGAGCACCTGGCTCTTGCCGCATGCCGCCAAAGGTATCGCGTCCTCGATGTTCTCCAATTCAGTTGCCATCGCCTTCTCGACTTCCTCCCAAAGACGGCGAAGATATTCCAGGTCGCTGGCGATCTTCTCGGGCGCTTCACCGCGCAATATGATATCGCCGTGACCTTGCACAATGTTCTCATATTCTTGGTCCAACAGCAGGCTCAGCGAGTGTTCCAGGTCGTCGAAGCTGCCGTCGACGAAGTAGGGAATCGGCATCACCGTATCTGCCGCAAAGAGGACGTCTTCGCCCTGGACCAGGCAAACTATGGAATCCGGACTATGGCCGGGGCTAGAGCGCAGCGAGAAACGGAACTCCCCCAACTCGAATGACATGCGGCTTTCAAAAGTAATGTTTGGTATGACGACCTCAACCGGCGCGAATTCCGGCGAGTCTTGCTTCATCCGCTCCAGGCTTTCGCGGCCGCGGGTCGCCAGGATCTCCGCGCACAGACGATGCGAAACGACCTGCGCCTCCGGGAAAAAACAGGCCCCCGTCGTGTGATCCGCATGAAAATGCGTATTGATTAGGTAGCGCACGTTGGTCCGCAGCCCGGACTCGACGTAACGGCGAATGCGCAAGGTCTCATCAGGATAGAGCATCGTGTCGATGAGCACCGCGCCTTCGCTGGTCAGCACCAGACCGGCCGTTACCTGCGCGTATTGGGCGCTGCGGAAAACCATAATCTTGTCGGTTATGCGTTCGCGCTGCATGCGGTTCGCGGGCCAATGAGCTGCAGAATCGGGATTGAGTAGACGCGAGTATAGTCAGCGACTGTAGGGAAATCAAGTGGGCAACGCGCCGGCCGCTTTGCGCGCCAGAGACTTGTCTGTATACTGAATGCAAGCTAGCAAGCAACTGTCTGGAAACTGACGTGATCGCACTGCCTAGATGTACGGTCTGGATCGCGCTTGCGCTGGCCTGCGCCGTCGGGCTCCGCGGCCAGCGAGCCAGCGCGCAATACGAGTTGCGAGTCGGCGTGATTGACTATCCTGCCGGATCGATGCTCGCGGGCGCGCGCCTTGCAACGGATCACATCAATGACGCTGGCGGCGTCATCGGCGCCGACGGCACTGTCTTTCGGCTGGCCGTGGTGGACACCCCGCCGGACAACATGGAGATCGCCACGGCCAATATGAAGCAGGCCAGCGTATTCGCTGTGATCGGGCCCGAAGACGATGAGATATTCCGCCGCAATATCGCGCTCCTGCAGGAAATACAGGCGCCGGTTTTCACGCCGGCGGCCGGCGATTCAGCCTTGCTTTCGGACCAATCGGGCCGCATGTATCGCAGCCGCGCGGCGGAAAGCGCGCAATTCAGCGCTCTTGCTGATTACCTGGCGAATGCGCTGGCCATTCAGTCCATCGCCACGATCCACCTGGACACAGCCAGCACGACAAGTCTGATTTCCTTTGCCAATGCTTTGTATGCCCATGGTTTGGCCCCGTCGCCGCTCGCCTTCGATCTATCGCGGCCGAACCTGCGGCAGGTGGCAGCGTCGCCGTCAGCGCCGGACGCGGTCGCCATCTTCGGCGCGCCCCATCTGGCTGCTCAAGCCGTCGTCCAGCTCCGCAATGCCGGTTATGCGGGCGAGGTCGTCTACAGCCGCGCGCATGAGCCGGAATTTGCGGAGCGCGCGCCGACAGAATCGCTGCCCGGCATCATCAGCCTGTCCACCTGGTCGCATACGCTAGCGGACCCGGCCAGCCGGGAATTCACCTGGGCTTATGCCCGCGCGTTTGGGCGACTTCCCGATGCCTCGGCCGCGGCCAGCTACGACGCCATCCAGTTGGTCGCCGCGGCCGCCGCGCGAGGAGGCGACATCTACAGCGCCTTGTCGGCCACCGGCGCGTTCGCTGGCGTACAGGGGGAGCTGAACCCGGCCAATCTGCCGCCGGGCGAAATCAGCAACAATGCAATTGTCGCGCGGTCGAATGAACACGGCGTCGCCAATGTCGTCGCCCGCTATCCCGACCGGCCCCTGGTCGCAGCCCCGGAACAGACAACAGAGCAGGCGACGGAACGGGCGCCGACACTCGCGCCGCCCACCGCGACGCCATTGCCAACGGCTACCCCCACCGGCTACCACCTGAGAACCCGGAGCCGCGTCCAAAATGTCCGCAGCGGCCCCGGCACTGAGTACGACGTCATCGGTCAAGTTATCGAGGGCACACAAGCGCGCGTCCTCGGCGCGACCAGCGACTATAGCTGGCTGGTCATCGACTATCGCGGCCAGTGGGGCTGGATGGCGGCGTACCTGGTTGATGTGTTCGGCGACCGCAACCTCGTGCCGATCATTCAGCCGCCGGCGACGCCGACGCCAGCGCCTACCGATACGCCCCCGCCACCGCAAGAACCTGACTTGCTGGTGCTGGAAGCAGGGCCCAATCGACTGACCATTGGCCAGGCAACCGCCTTAAGCGTCACAATTCTCAACCAGGGTTTGAGCCCGGCCGGCCCCTTCGCCGTCGCCGCCACATTTCAGCCGGGCGGCCAATTCGCGGGCGTCAATCTGGCCGGCCTGGACGCCCGGCAGCGAACCGCCACGCAGCTCCATCCCAACCTCAGCGGACCTTCAGGCCCCCAATCGATTGTCATCGTCGCAGATCTCAACCAGCAAGTCTACGAAGGCGACGGCGAAGCGAACAATCAAGACTTTGTGTTCACCTATATGGCGGACCGCCCGGTTTTGGCGAGCGGAACCTGGACCACCGCTGCCGGGTCAATCGATCTGGATGGCGACGGCAACGCTGATCTGTCCTGGACGGGCAACGATCTGGCCGCGCTGGGCAGCGCCGCCTTCGCCGCAATCGACCAATTCTCAACCTTGGACCAGACGCATTACGACGCGGTCAGCGCCACGACCCTCAATAGCGCCATCGCCAGCGCTGACCAGCTCGCAAACCGCGTATTCACTCTGGTAACGGCGGACGGGCATCGCGGCGTCATGCAAGTGACCAGCGTCATGCGCAACGGCCCGATCACTGTCGACTATCGCATCTACCGTTGAGGAGTCGCAGCCGCCAAGGCGTTAGCGAGGACAATGTCGACGAATGTCGTGCGGTACGGCTCTACCGCGACCTCGCGGGCGAACGCAATCTTGCCGACCTCATCCAAAACCACCACTTGATAGTCGCCGGCCGGCAAGTCGCCCACCGTGAAGTCCTCGTCCCAAACTGGATCGGAGTTTACGACCCGGCCTTCGTAGCTGTATACATCGCGGTTGAAGTCGTTTGAGCGCACGGAAACCCGTTTGCCGAGCACAGGCGCGCCTTCCTCGTCGCGTATCCGGCCTATTATCATGCCATTATCGATGTAATGTTGCAGCCACAGCTCGGGGTTTCGCGTCATGCGAAAATCATAGGGGTCATCGACGCGCGTCTCGAAGTGCAAATGCGGTCCCAGGGCGACGCCGCTCGAACCGATATGACCGAGTAAGGTCAAATCCTCCACAGCTTGCCCGACAGCTACGCTAGTCTCGTCGAGATGCCCGTACACGGTGAATAGTTGTCGCCCGGCTAAGGACTCAATTGGATGCGCCACGATGACGACTTGCCCGTAGTAGTCAAGCTGCGGACCCACCAGGATCTCGTCGTCCGCGCCGGCGAAAACTACCACGCCGGACTTGGCGGCATAGACCGGCGTTCCGCGGGGATTCACAAATTCGACACCCAAATGCACGGGCCGCGCCCCCTGCTGCGTGCTGCCATAGGGGTAACTCCGGTCGACCCAGTGCGTCAAGCCATCGGACAATTCAATCGGGCGGTGCAGCACATTGTGCTCGACCGGCTTAATGGACGCCAGGTCACCGACGGCCGCTGTTGACGACCGCGTTTCCGCGACAGCGGCAGCTGACGCCGATGCCCGCGAGCGGCCGGCATTATCCGACTGGCTTGCTTCCTGGGCCTGAACGCCACCGTAAAGCACTACGAATGCGAGCGCTAGCAAGAAGGCTCGCCTGCGACAATGGGATTGCAATGCGTCAGTCTCCGGTCAATTGGTCAGGATTTCAAAGCTGGCGCTGCCCAGCTCCAGGCCGTCTACAGTCATGGTCGCCGAATAAGCGCCGGGCGCGAATGCGAAGTCCTCCGGCGTCGCGTAGAACCAGATGCACTCGAAGGACTTCGAGTATGTGGGCCGCCAGCCCACTTCGTAAATCAGTGAATCGTCGCGGAACCAAACAACTTGGAAATCGGCGCCCGCGCGCAAGTCTGTGACGCGCGCGGTTACATAGATCTCGGGAACGTTGGGACTGAACTGTCGCACGCTTCCGCTGGCGCAGCCGCTGTTCGCATCAAGGCTGGCGGCTGTGGCAAGGTCTGTCACCGTCATATCTCCTGTTTGCGACTGGCCGCCGCTCGCGTCGTCCATCATGCCGACATCGCGTGAGCTTCCCATGTCTTCCGCATTGACGACGACCGCCACGACTTCAGGCGTGCCCGTGTAATTCGCCCGCAACGTAGCGCCAAGCGCCGCATTCACCAGCGACAATTCGGCGACGCGCGTGCTGGCGGCGATTACGGTCTCCCGCGCCATATTGCTCTCGGCGGTCGCGGCTGAGCGAATCATATCGCTCTCTGCGGCATACATGGTGAGATCTGCATCAATGGTCGCCACTGGGTCGCCGGCCACAAGCGCATTGCAGCCGGCCAGAAAGAGCATCACAAGAGGCGGCGATATCCGCCAAAGCATTCGCCGGAACATAATCATCGCGACGCCGCGCTTTCGTTTTCGGTAGGACGCGCCCCGCCAAACTGCGATTATATCAAGTACGGCCGCGCATGGCAGTGAATTGGCTGCGCTGGATGCGGCGCGCGTTCAGCTAACCCATTGAGCCCTTGCCGCTCGCACTCCGCTCGGTTAGAATCAACATAGGCAGAGCCCCCGTAGCTCAGGGGATAGAGCGCTGGTTTCCGGAACCAGGCGCACAGGTTCGAATCCTGTCGGGGGTGCTCAGATGTCTTGGCGTTATTTTGGTTCGGCGCCTATGCTCACGGCGCAGTCCGCGCTCGATATTCGTTCATGTCGATTACCGTCTGCTGCAACCGCGCCTCCTCGGCCGCGAAGGCCAGCAGATGACTCTCCAGGCTTTCACGCGCCGTTGTAACGCTGTCGTCCGGCCGACCCTGAATGGTATTGATGAAGCTGCGAACGATGCCGTAGTCGCCGCCGCCGTGGCCGCTGCGGTCGCGGGCGTTTACCGGAACCTGTTCGATCTCGCCGGTAAGGTGATGATGCAGTCGAATCTCATCGCCGCGTGACGAGAACTTGCCATAGAGCGTCGCCTTGGTCCCGTCCCAACGCATCGTGCGGCATTCCTCATCGCTCTGCCCGTTCATCACCAGCGTCACCGTCGCGCCGTCTTCCATCTCCATGCTGACAGTCTGGTGATCCACCACGTCGTTGTCGCAGAAATAGACGCAGCGTCCGTACCAGCCCGTTTTCAGCGCTTCCAACCGCTGCTCCCGCGATGCGGCGTAGGCGACGGCGTTCTGCGGCCAGCCGTCGTCATCGCGGACGTAGAGCTTGGTCGCTTCGTACTTGCAGCTGTCCGCCGCTGGGCAGCCATCTGTGCAGCGTTGCGTCGCGCCCTCCGGCGCGAATTCAGGCCGAAAATGCGCCAGGCTGCCAAAGGAACTAAGGCGCGCGACTTTCTGCTGCAGAATCCACAATAGCACATCAAAGTCATGACAGCACTTGCACAAGATCATGGGGCCGGAGGTGTCCTGCTTACGCCAGTTGCCGCGCACGAAACTATGCGCCATGTGGTAGTAGGTCAGGTTCTCGCTGTGCGTAACGCTGATGACGCGTCCGAGCGCGCCCGACTGAACGACATCTCGCAAGGTCTGCCAGAAGGGCGTGTAGCGAAGCACATGACAGATTTGCAGCACGCGGCCTTTGGCTTCCGCCTGCCGCACCAGACGGATATTCTCCTCCAGAACCGGCGTCATCGGCTTTTCCAGCAGCACATCATAGCCGAGCTCGAGCATCTTCATCGTCGACTCGAAATGAAAACGGTCCATCGTGCAGTTGATGATCGTCGCCGCTTTCTTGTCGCCCGCTGTGAGCAGGGTTTGCCAGTCGTGAAAGACCATATCGGGCGCGATGTCATGGCGGCCGACGAAGCGCTCGCGACGAAACGCATCGGGCTCGGCCACGCCCACAACCCGCATCTCCTGCGGATGGTCAAGCGCGAATTCGCCGTAGGCATTGCCACGCCCGCCCGCTCCAACGATGATGGCGTCGATTGCTTCCATGTCGTGCCTCGCTCGTCCAAATGTCCGTAGTATCCGAAGTGTACCAAATATCCGTAAACGAAAGCGCTGAAAACCCACCAAATGAGCCGCTAATCTCTATGGCAACTGGGCAGCATGCCCCGGGCGATTATTCTACTTGAGCGCCACCATGATATGCTATCGTGGAGCAACTTTGCGACAGGCATTGGCGAACACTCGCGCGACGCCTTCGGCCTCACCGCGCATGACTAGTCCGCTAATCCGTCGAGAAGCGGTACTCGGTGGTCGATCCGAAGCGCTCGCCCGGCCGCAACACGGTTGACGGGAAGTCGGGTTGATTGGGCGAGTTCGGGAAATGCTGCGTCTCCAGGCACAGTCCGTGGCTCTGACGATAGAGCCGCCCGCTCGCCCCGACCAGGGTCGTTTCGAGCATGTTGCCGGCGTAAAACTGCACGCCGGGCTCGGTCGTCCATACCTCCATGTTTCTGCCGGAACGTGGTTCGTAGACACGGGCGGCAAAGCCTAACTCCCCTTCCAATAGTCCTGCGCGGTTCAAGACGAAATTGTGGTCATAACCCTTGGCCATGAGGATCTGCGGGTCAGCAGAGCGCTGGCCCGGGCCGATCGCCTTGGGAATGCGAAAGTCGAAAGGCGTGCCAACGACCGGCGCGATCTCGCCGGTGGGAATCTGATTTGCGTCCGTCGGCGTGTAGCTATCGGCGTTCAGCGTCAAGATGTGATCGTCAATCGCGCCTTCGCCCTCGCCCATTAGATTAAAGTAGCTGTGATTGGTCAGATTGAGCACAGTGGGCGCGTCCGTTGCGGCCGAGTACTCGATACGCAGAACACTGTCCTGGTTGAGACTGTAGCGCACAGTGACATCGAGATTGCCGGGATAACCTTCTTCGGCATCGCGGCTCCGGTAGGCAAGTTCCACGTCATTCGCGATTTCGCGCGCCGCCCAAATCCGCTTGTCGAAGCCGACTTCGCCGCCGTGCAAGGCGCTGCGTCCATCTTGCTTGAAGAGCTCATACGCGACCCCGTCCAGATTGAACTTGCCGCCGGCGATGCGATTGGCGTAACGGCCAGTGATGGCGCCGAAATAAGGATGCTCCGCTTCATACTTCGTCAGGCGGTCAAATCCCAGCGCGACATTGGCAAAGTCCCCCTTGCGGTCCGGTACGCTGATCGACGTCAGGATTCCGCCATAAGTGATCAGCTTGACTTCCATGCCGGTCCTGTTGCGCAGCGTGTATTCCTCGACCGCTTCGCCGTCAGCCGTCGTCCCGTAGTGTCGCATGTTTCCGCCCTTTCCTTGCATATAAACACCCAACCATCTTAACGTATTGCGCGGGAAATCAGCCAGAAAACTGTTTTGAACTACAGAGAGCGCAGAGTACACAGAGATAGAATGCTTCCGAAACTGGTTTTGCAAGTTTGCTGCGCAGATTTAGAATCGTCGCTGGTAGTTGGCAGCGCAATAACGATTTTGAACGCGTCATGTGCATATCACATCTGTGTTTCTCTGCGCTCTACGCGCACACTGTATTCGATTTCACTCTGATTTCACTGGCGTAGATCCTCGAATTGCCGCGCCCCCCAAGCCGGATTGCCGATTCATCGTAGCGCGAGACGGGTTACAATAGGCGTCTAATTGTTCGCATCAGGGGAGCAGATTATGGAATATCGATCACTGGGCCGCACTGGCGTAATGGTCAGCGAACTCTGTCTCGGCTGCATGAACTTCGGCTCGCCAACGCCGGAAGCCGAGTCCTTCGACATGATTGACCGCGCCATCGACGCCGGCGTCAATTTCCTCGATACCGCCAACGTCTACGGGGCTGGCGGCAGCGAAATCGTCGTAGGACGGGCGCTCAAGCGCAATGGCAAACGCAACCGCATCGTTCTCGCCACCAAAGTCCACGGCCGCATGGACGAGGATGACATCCTGGCCGCTGGCAACAACCGCCGCCATATCATCCAGCAGTGCGACGCCTCGCTTAAGCGCCTGCAGACCGACTACATCGACCTCTATCAGTTGCATCGTCCTAACCCGGAGATTCCCATAGACGAAACGCTGCGCGCGCTCGACGACCTGATCCGCGCGGGCAAAGTCCGCTATATCGGGACCAGCACTTTCCCGTCCTGGCGCGTTATGGAGTCCTTCTGGGTCGCCAAGGAACTGGGGCTGAACCGCTTCGTCAGCGAGCAGCCGCCCTACCATTTGCTCGACCGCAGCATCGAGCGCGAGATGATCCCGATGGCGCAAAGCTACGGCCTGGCTATCATTCCCTGGTCGCCGCTGGCGCGCGGTTTCCTGGCCGGCCGGTACAAGCGCGGCGAGCCAATCCCGGGCGAAAGCCGTTTCGGTCGTGATTCCGGGCGCGGCGCGGCGAACATTCGCCGGCGCGACCAGCACTTCACCGATCTCGGCTTTGGCGTGCTCGAGCTGGTGCAGGCCATCGCGCAGGAGAAAGGCTGCAGCGCCAGCCAGGTGGCGCTCGCCTGGGTGAACAGCAAGCCCGGCATCACCAGCCCAATCATCGGCCCGCGCACGCTGGCGCACCTCGACGACAATCTCGGCGCGATCGGCGTCGAAATCAATGACGAAGATCATGCGCGGCTGGATGCCCTGGCCGAGCCGGAACGCGCGACCGTGCCCTACTATCACGGCAACATGGTCAACTTCAAGCCCAACGAATACGCCTGGATCTGATTGGCGCGGAATTCTTACCACAGCCGTGCGCGAGTCAACTCTGCTCACGCAAATTCATGAACCCCAAAACCTGTCGAATGTTGTAGGGGCGAGCCGGTGGCTCGCCCGTTGCATTACGACCTACACAGGCGCGGGAGACTCACAGAGTCGCCCCTACAGCCGACTTACTGATGGCGTTCGCGCAAATGCAAGCGCAGCGTGGGAATGGCCTTAGTGGGCCGTCTCTTTCTTGATCGCCGCCAGCCGCGTGAATTCGTCCCGCGATTTGTAGAAGTCATCCAGCGGGTAGCAGCCGGATACCATGCCGTTGCGCGGCGCCGTTGTGCAGTCGCTGAAGGTGCGGCAGATTCGCTTGCGCTGCAAGGGCCGGGCCGCCAGCAGATCGGCCGGCAAATCGGGGTAGCTGAGCGCCATCCGCCCCAAGCCGACAAAATCGGTCATCCCCGCGCGCACGGTGGCCTGCGCTACGTTGGGTAGCCAGTCTTGCAAGTAGGAGTAGCCCGAACCCACTATCGTCAGGTCGGGAAAAGCGGCCTTCAACGCGGCGGTGATATTGATCTGGCGCGCCACGCCAACGAGGGGGTCTTCCGGCAGCGCGTAACCATCGGAGGGCGGGAAGATCGCCGGCCGCTGAATATGAAAATTGTAGTAAGGGCTGCCCGCCGTAATGCAAACCAGTCGAATGCCCAGCTCGCGCAAAAGCGCCAGAAAGCGCGCGGGCTCTTCCAGGTCACAGCCGGTTCCCGTACCATCGCCGCCGAATGCGTAGGGGTATCGCGGACCGGGAAATGGCGCCGGCTCGCCAACGCTGTCCGGCCCTGGGCGGAAGGGCGCCCAGTCCAGGGCGCTCAAGCGCACGCCGATATCCAGCCCGGGCGCCGCGCTGCGCGTCTTCGCCACAGTCTCCCGCAGGAAGCGCGTCCGGTTCTCGAAGCTCCCGCCATAGCGGCCCGGCCGGTCCACCGCGCTCAAGAACTCATGCCCCAGATAACCGTGACAGTGCTTGATATCGACGAAGTCGTAACCGGCTTGTTGCGCCAGGGCCGCCGCCCGCCCAAAGTCATCGATCAGCCGCCCAATGTCTTCATCGGTCATGACACAGGCGTCGTCGGCCAACCCGAACTTTTCGTCCAGTATGGGATGACGATACAGCGCCAGCGGTTCCAACCGCGCGCTGTTCGGCCGGCAGAAGCGGCCCGAGTGCGTCAGTTGCAAGCCGATGAGCAGATCGTCGGCGGCGCCAAAGCGCTCGGCATGCGCATCCGCCAGCGCGCGGCGCAAGCTTGACAGGCTGCCGGCGGTATCGTCGTTGATCACCAGTTGGCGCGCGTTGGCGCGGCCGTCGTGCCGCACAGCGACCGCTTCCCCGCCCCAAATCAGCTTGGCGCCGCTGCGGCCGAAACGCTGCCAGCGCCGGCGAGTCAAGTCCGAGGGATGGCCGTCCGCAGTCCCGTCCCAGCCTTCCATCGGCAGGATCGCAAAGCGATTCGTCAGCTGCCTGTCGCGGTAGACGTACGAGCGAGCCAGCGGCGATTCTTCACCATCCAGGGCCACAGCATCAACCGGAAGGGATGCGCCCACTGCCTCGCAGTAGTCCGTGAACTGTTCATAGCTGCGCAGTTGCGCCACCCGCCGGATTGCCATTGGCTAGCCCTCATGCAATACGCCGAGGCGCTCGGCGATATCGCGCAGGATCGCGACATCGCTTTCGGGGCGGCGCGGAGAATCGCGATGCGTCTGGTCGGACTTGATCCAGCCGCGCAGCTTCAGGAATTGCGCCGCTGAATGCTTGTATGCGGGCACAGGCGGCCGGAAGGCCAGGAATCCGAGATATTGCAGCAAGTCGTTCAGCTCGTAAAAGGCCGGATCGCCCGCAAGCCACATGGCATCGCGCCGAGCGAAAAGATCGGGCGCGAAGGTGCTCAGCCCCAGCAGGTAATCGCTGCCGTAGATAACCATGTCCACCGCCAGGTCATTGCCGGTGAAGACTTTGAAGTCGGGCCGCGCGCTGTCGCGCAGGCGGATTCGCTCCCATTCCAACTGCCGGCTGAGCGACGAGTGTTTGGCGCCTATGCAAGCGGGAATCTCCATCAATCCGGCATAGGTCTCAAGGTCATAGATGGCGCCAAAGGGCGCGAACATCTGTCCCAGCTCAAAGGCGATGAAGCCGTCCGTGCGCGCGGCGACTGTCTCGTAAGCGCGCACGATATCGGCGCCCGCCTGCCCCGTCAGCCCATACGACTGGAAGACGATGGGCGTCCCGCCAAATCGCTGGATGCTCTCGACTTGTTGGAAGTAGGCGTCGGCGTTGAAGCCGTCGCCGGGCTCATCAGCCACAAAGGCGCCAGCCACGTAGCCAGCGCCGCCCAACACTTCCTGGGTCAAACGCAACACTTGCTGGCGCTGCTCCTCGCTGATCAAATTGGCGAAGCCGGTATCCATATTTACGGCCGGCGTCAAACCCGCTTCCGCCGTGCGCCGGACATGATCCGCCAGCCCATTCCAGTCTATTTCGAGTGCCTCTGTGAAAGGCAGCAATATGGCCGAGATACCGGTGATCTTGCGGCACGGGCGGATCATCGCGCGCGGGTCGATTTGTATGAGAACTTGCTGATTCATCAACTATCCTTTGCGTAATTCGCGTGGGAGTCTCAACTGCCTTTGATCAGGACGGCGCCAGGCTCAAGCCAGGAGTTTGACGCGATCAGCGGCCAAATGCAAGCGGAACCGCACGCTGCGCAATCTATTCATTCGCCGGTGAAATGCGGTCTACCGGCCGGATGTTGAAACGCGGCTTCTCTTTTAACAGGCCGATGTCCACGCCGTCACGGGTTGCGCGCACATCGTCGCGATGGAATTGCACGGCGTAGCCCAGGCGCGGCTGGTCGCTGCTGTTGGCGCCGGAGCCATGCAGGGTCAAGCGGGTAAAGGCGATTGCGTCGCCGGGCATCATGCGAATCGGCAAGAAGTCCTCCGGCTCTACCGCCACGGTGCGATGGCCGTCACGGTCTTCGCTTTCCACCGGGTCGAATGTGCCCTGCAGGTGGGTGGCCGGGGCGACTTGCAGGCAGCCATTTTCGGGCGACATCTCGCCCAGGGCGAACCAGATGTTGATGCCCGGCCCGTCAAAGCGCGTGTATTGATTGTCCTGGTGGAAATGGAAGCGGCCGCCGCCACCCCCGCTCTTGACGGCCGTGAACGGCAGGTAGAGAGTGGACGACCCGCCCATCAGCCGCGAGGCGATTCGCAGCAGGCGCTCGCTGTGAATCAGGCGCTCCAGCGCGCTGCCGGCCAGGTATTGGCTGCTCTGACGCAGCTTGTCCTTTGAGCTGCTGGCCCGGGACAAGTCCGCGCGCGAAACGCCGAGCCCCTCCATCACCTGTAGCACATCCTGCGACAGGCGCTCCGCCGCGTTTCGGCTGATCAAGCCCGGCAGAGCAAGGTAGCCGAACGCGTTGTAGAACTTGACTTCATTTTCGGACAACTCACCATAGCGCAAGATTTCTTTTGTCATCGGCGTCTCGCTTTTCTCACCTGGCGGAAGCGGCTGACACGGAGTCCGTCGCGGGCACAGGCGCATCGCAAACTTGGCGATACTTGGCTTTGCATATAATATCATTGAATCGCACTGCAAGCGGTATAGATGTAGTTCCAAGTTTGTCATGCGAAAAAATGGCAACTGGTAGGGGCGAGTCTGTGAATCGCCCACCGGAAAACTGTGAGGTTTTGGGCGACACACAGTGTCGCCCCTACAATCGACTTCATTTCTGAATTCTCATTACTTTGTTGGAACAACTTCTATGCTCTTTGTGATAAGCATTTGCGCGACTAAATTGCACTTTCTCACTACGCGGAAGAGACCATGAAGGTAAGATTCGGGTATCGCGATCTTGAGTTTCCCAGCGGCGAACTCAGCCCGCTGCGGGAGAGCAACGACGCCCTTGGCGATGCGCGGGGGCTGTGGCGGCGTCTGGACGACGACGGCTATTTGCTCGTGCGCGGGCTGATCGAGCGGGAGGCGGTCCTGGCCGCTCGCGAAGTGGTGCTAAATCACATGCGCGAACAGCAAGTCTTGCTGCCTGACGCGCCGGTGCTGGAAGGCGTCATGCCACAGGGCGGACGCAACGTCCGCATGATGGGCGGCAGCGGCATCGCCCACCACCCGGCCGTCCTGGACGTGCTGGAGAGCCCCGCCCTCTTCGCGCTCTTCGAGCGGCTCTTCGGCGAGCCGGCGCTGACCTTCCCGTTCAAGTGGCTGCGCGCAGTCGGCAACGAAGAATACACCGGCGCGCACTTTGATTATGTTTACATGGGCCGCGGTTCCAGCAATCTCTTCACCGTATGGATTCCATTTGGCGATCTGACCATCAGGCAGGGCACGCTGGCGATCTGCCGCGGCTCCCACAAGCTCGACAGCTTCGCGCGCATCCGCGACACCTACGGCCGCATGGATGTCGACCGCGATGGCATCAGCGGCTGGTTTGAGCGCGACCCGATGCAGATTGTCGAGCGCTTCGGCGGGCAGTGGCAAGGCGGCGACTACTATGCCGGCGATGTGATCACCTTCGGGATGCACACCATGCACGCGTCCACCACCAATCTCACCAACCGCTTCCGGCTGAGCTGCGATGTGCGTTTTCAGCCGGCCGCGGATCCGGTTGATGAGCGTTGGAAACGCGGCGGCAGCGGGCACTACGGCGAAGAGCGGCGCGATATGGAATCGGCGCGGGCGGAATGGGGCGTGTGAGCTCGCGATCAATTCGCTGATGTCAAATCGACACATTAGGAGAAAGCCGGCTGACTATGCTGATTTCCCAAATGAACTGGATGCAAGTGGAGCAATACCTCGAAAGCGACGACCGCTGCATATTGCCGACCGGCAGCACCGAGCAGCACGCCTACCTCAGCTTGAGCGTGGACACGATACTTTCGGCGCGGCTGGCGGAAGAGGCGGGCGAATTGGCAGGCGTGCCGGTGTATCCCGCCCTGCCTTATGGGCTGGCGCAGCAATGGACGGCCTTCCCCGGCACCGTCACGCTGCGCGTCCAGACCTATTTGGCGATGATTCGCGATGTGCTGGACAGCATTCGCCGCGCCGGCTTCCGGCGAATTCTGCTGGTCAACGGACACGGCGGCAACGCCCCGGCCCAGGGCATGCTGCGCGAATGGATGATGGACAACCCCGACAGCACCGTCAAATGGCACAACTGGTACAACGCGCCCAAGACCTGGGCCAAGGTGCTGGAAATCGATCCGATCGGCTCGCACGCCTCCTGGATGGAAAATTATCCCTGGACGCGGCTGGACGGCGTGACGCTGCCGGCCGAGCGGAAAGCGCAGACCGACCTCGACAAGCTGCCGCTGCTCACACCACAGCAGACGCGCGAGCAGCTGGTTGACGGCAACATGGGCGGCTACTATCAACGTCCGGACGCGGACATGCTGGCGATATGGCAAGTAGCTGTGGCGGAGACTTGCGCCCTGCTCGAAGGAGACTGGGGCTGATGACAATCTTGATTTGGGGGGCCGGCGCCATCGGCGGAACGCTGGGCGCTTATTTGATTCGCAGCGGACACGATATCCACTTCGTCGACGTCGTCGAGGAACATGTCGCGGCGATTAATTCGGCCGGCCTGACGATCACCGGGCCGGTAGACGAGTTTTCGCTTGAGGCGAGCGCAAGCCTACCCGCGGATGTGCGGGGACAATTCGAGACGATTCTGCTCTGCACAAAGTCACAGCATACGCGCGAAGCGACACTGGCGCTTGCGCCATTCCTGGCTGATGAGGGATTTGTCGTGTCGGTCCAGAACGGCCTGAACGAGCTGATCATCCGGGACATCATCGGCGCCGAGCGGACCGTGGGCAGCTTCATCAACTTCAGCGCCGACTATCATGCGCCTGGCGAGATCCTCTTCGGTGGGCGCGGGGCGGTCGTCATCGGCGAACTGGATGGCGTCATCAGCGAGCGGCTCCAGCGAATGCACGCGATTTTGCGCGACTTCGACGAGAATGCGCAGATGACCGGCAATATTCTCGGCTACCTCTGGGGCAAAGAAGCCTACGGCGCGATGCTCTTCGTTTCGGCGCTCACGCACCAATCCATCGCCGAAGCGCTAGCGGACCACCGCTATCGGCGACTATATGTCCGCGCGGCGCAGGAGGTCTTGCAGTTGGCCGACCGGCTGGGCATTGAGGCCTACGGCTTTAACGGATTTGAGCCCAAGGTATTCCTGGCCGAGTACGGTGACGGAATTCATGAGTCGCTTGACGCGCTGTCAGCGTTCAACAAGCTGTCGGCCAAGACGCATAGCGGCATCTGGCGCGACCTGGCGGTGCGCAAACGGGAGACCGAGGTGGTCATGTACGAGCCGCTGTTGGCGCAGGCCGCGGCCATCGGAGTCGAGATGCCGCTGACGCGCGGCTGGATGGGCATGATTCGCGAGATCGAAGACGGCGCGCGCGAGCAGCGCCTGGCCAACCTAGACGAACTGAAAGCGGCATACTTATGAAAATCCGATTTGACGGCAAAACCGCCATCGTCACCGGCGCGGCGCACGGCTTCGGGCGCGCCATCGCCCGGGCCTTCGCCGAGCGGGGCGCGTCGGTCTGGGCTTGTGATGTGATTGAAGACGAATTGCAGGATACCCAGCGGCTCTGCCAACGGCTGGACGGCGAATGTCGTGTCCGAGTCGTCGATGTACGGGATCGGGCGGCGGTTCGTGAGTTCGTCGCTGAGGTCGTGGCGCAGGACGGGGCTGTCCAGATCCTGGTCAACAACGCCGGCGGCGTGCTGGGCCAGGTCGGGCGGCCGCTGGAAGAGATCAGCGAAGCGGACTGGGACAGCATCTTCGAAGTTAATGCGCGCGGCGCGTTTTACTTCGCGCAGGCGGCAGCGCCGAGCATGAAAGCGCAGCGCTACGGCCGGATCGTCAACATCTCCAGCGGGGCCGGGCTTGGCGTCAGCCTGACCGGGATCCAGGCTTACGCCGCGTCCAAGGCGGCGCAGATCGGCTTGACGCGGCAGCTCGCGCATGAGCTGGGCGCCTGGGGCATCACCGTGAACAATATCGCGCCGGGTTTCGTCCTGTCCAACCCCAACTCCATCCGCCAGTTCGAGTCCTACGGCGAGGAGGGCCAGCGCGCGCTGGTAGCGCGATTCGCGCTGAAGCGGCTCGGCGCGCCGGAAGACATCGCGCATGGCGTGCTCTTTTTCGCGTCGGACTATGCCGGCTGGATCACTGGACAAGTGCTGTCGGTTGACGGCGGTCGGCTGTGACGCGGCGCGGGCCAGGGAGCGCTTGACTCAAGGCTCTATCGATCACCACAGTCTGTAGCTCTCGTTCGCCTTACGCATTCATACGGCGCGGATTGATGAATATCAGGGAGTTACGATGCTTGCAGAGTTGGAAGCTGATCTTTCACCGCAGGAGCACGGAAGTCGTTCCAAGCAAGTCATGAGAATGTTGATGCGCCACAGTTTTACGCCATCCCCCGGCCCCTTCTCGCCATCTCTATGGCGAGCATCCAGCAAGCTAGGGAAGGGGAGCGCGTCTGGCGAGCCAGATCTTCGCACGACTAACTTGATACTGCTGAAGTAGTTCCCTGAAAGCAATGCAAGATCTCAAGCTTATGTACCAAAGCGCCACAGGGCGGGACGAAAAAGCCAGCCGCGATCAAATTGAGATTTACCGTTCTATACGTCCGCCTTCCCATTCAACGAGTGCAGTGGTCAAGGCGTGGATTTCCGCGACCTGTACCTCGACCAGCTTCAGCCTGTGATGAAGCCATATCAGCGTCCACCACAAGATGAATAAAAGCGCGATTGTCAGAACACGGCATTTCATGCAAATGCAATCTTAGGATCGACACAGCAATACGGACAAGTGACAGCCGGAATTTCAGGCAGGACGGTTTCTCTAATTGTTCCCCAGCAGGAAGGGCAAGGCGCGTATTGTAATCTCCGGCATTCATTGATTATAGACCGATAGTCTATGGAATGGCAAATGTTCTTTTCCATAGACTAATGCATGGGAGATTTTGGTCAAGCGCTAGGGCAGGCGATAAGGGAGCGGCGGAAGGAATTGGGACTGTCCCAGGAGGCTTTGAGCTTTAAGGCCGGCTATCACGTGACTTATGTCAGTCAGATTGAGAGAGGCGTAAAGTCGCCTACTGTGAGAACAATACTGATCTTTGCAGGCGCTTTGGAGATACCGCTGTCCGAATTGATGCTGCGAGCGGAGAGGTTACATGCGCAGCATGGGTGAGGATGGCCGGACAAGAAGGCTCGCTACATGAAGAGTGGGCTATGATTCAAACATTTGATTGACTGCGTGGGCAGTTCACAACCGCAACCAGGTGTCCGTTTCTCTTCTCCCACGACCAAATTAAGTCGCTGCCGCCAGAATCTTAACCTACAGTGTGTCCGGGAGGGCGATCCATAAAATCGTCCCAACCAACGGTTGGTATTTGTGGGATTGTGGGCGACCCACAGGGTCGCCCCTACAAGCACAAAACGTAGCGAGGACTATGGCAAGCTATCTGCCATTCTCGCGCTTTTTCAGGGCGGCCAAGACGCGCGGCGGGGTCATCGGCGTTTGGGCCAGTCGGACGCCGGTGGCGTGGGCGACGGCGTTGGCGATAGCGGCGACAGTCGGGATGACCGGCGGCTCGCCGACTCCGCGCGCGCCAAATGGGCCGCTGATGGACGGCACTTCGACGATCTGCGTTTGGATGGGCGCGGCTTGCACGGCGTCGGGCATAGCGTAATCCATCCAGGAGCCGGACAGCAGCTGCCCGTCGTCATCGTAGCGCATCTCTTCGTAGAGCGCCCAGCCGACGCCCTGCACTGCGCCGCCTTGCATCTGGCCTTCGACAGCCAGCGGATTGATGGCGCGGCCGACGTCTTGCACCACCGCCAGATTGAGCAGGTTGACATCGCCGGTTTCTTCATCAACTTCGACTTCGGCGATTTGGGCGCAGAAGGACGGCGCGCGATCGGTGACCGCCTGGCTGCCGTTGCCCTGCACCGGTTCGTACTTGCCGCCGAAGGTCATGCCTTTGCCGGCGATATCGCCCAAGCCGATCGAGCGGTCCGGGAAGCCGCGCACTTGCACGCGGCCGCTGACGATTTCCAGATCTTCCGCGGACACCTCAAATTCTTCCGCGGCGATGGCGAGCGTCTGTCGCCGGGCGTCTTGGGCGGCGCGGATGACCGCGTTGCCCAGGGTATAAAGCGTTTTGCTGCCACCGACGCCGCCGCCGTAGGGCGCGCTGTCGGTGTCGCTGTAGACGAAGCGCACCTTGTCAGGCGAGACGCCGTAAGCCTCGGCCGCCAGCAGCGCGAACGAGGTGGGCGTACCGGAGAGGTCAGCCGTGCCGATCTGCACTTGCAGCACGCCGTCGCGGTTGAGCTTGCAGACGGAGGCGCCCGGTTCCAGGCCGCCCATCCAGCCACCGATTGCGATTCCGACGCCGCGGCCTTGCTCGCGGGATTCTTCGCGGTTTCGCCAGAGCGGGTGTTCGCGGGCGGCTTCAAGCGTCTCGACCATGCCGATGACGGGAAAGTCGCCGCCATCAGGGGCGGGGTCGCCGGCGCGGGCGGCGTTCTTCAAGCGCAGCTCCACCGGGTCGATGTTCAGTTTAGCCGCGGCTTCGTCAAAGAGGGTCTCAACCGCCATGAATGCAGTAGGCGAAGTCGGCGCGCGGTAAGCGCCAACCGACTGTTTGTTGGTTACGACATTGATCGACTCCAGCACATAATTCCCGCAGCGATAGAAGCTGGCGAACTGCATTGCGGCGAAGCCACCCAGTCCGCTGGGGTAGACACCGGTGTCGGCGGTTACAGTCGACTGCATGGCCAGCAAGCTGCCATCGCTCTTGAAGCCAAGCTTGGCCGCGATGCGCAGCCCGGGCGCCGGATTGGTGGTCAGCAGCTCTTCGCCGCGGGTCAGAATCAAGCTGACCGGGCGGCCGACTGTGACCGCGACCAAGGCGACCAGGGGCTCGTAGAGGCCAAACTTGGCGCCGAAGGCGCCGCCGACCGGCATGCCGTAAATGGTGACGTCCGATTCGGGCACGCCGAGCGCGTCGGCGACATCCATGCGCGCGCCGAAGGGGGATTGCAGGCTGCCCCACATGGTCACGCCGCCGGTTAGCGGGTTGGGCTGCACCACCCAGCCCTGCGTCTCGATTGAGCTCTGATGCACCATTGGCGTCTCGAATGTGCGTTGCACGACGACATCGGCCGCGGCAAAGGCGGCCGCGACATCGCCCTTTTCCATGTGCGTGCGGCCGGCGATGTTGGAGGCTTCGCCTTCGTCTTCTTCGGAATCGCCGCCAGTATCGGCGCCGTGTGCGGCTTCGTCTTCGGCGCCGGTCGGGATGCCCTTGGGCCAGATGACGGGCGCGCCCTCGGCCACAGCCGCGTCCATGGACGTCACCGCCTCGAGCGGGTCGTAGTCAACTTCGACCAGTTCGGCGCCGTCGGCTGCGGCGGCGGGCGAATCCGCCAGCACCAGCGCGACCGGCTGCCCGACGAAAATCACGCGGTCGCGGGCGAGCATGAGTTTGGCGCGCGACGAGGGCGTGACTTCTGGCAGATCAGCGGCGGTCAAAACGGACTGCACACCGGGGACGGCCAGCGCGGCGTCCGCGTCAATGCCGCGAACGGCGGCATGCGCGTAAGTGCTTAAGACGAAGCGCGCGTGCAGCATGCCGGCCAGCTTCAAGTCGCCAGTGTATTTCAGGTTGCCGGTTACCTTGGCGGGACCGTCGATCATCGGCGTTGGTTGACCCACAAATGAAAGATCTGACATACGAGATTTCTCCTATCGGTCTAGTGCGCAACCATTCAAGTTTAACCGGCGGGGGCGAATTCCACCACCTGATAGCCTTCCACCCGCGTGCGTTCGCGGAAGAGTTCGCTCAATCGCAGCGTCATTGCGCCGGCGCCGCCACGGCCAATCGGCCGGCCGTCGAGCTCGACAACTGGCGCCAGCTCGCCCATGGTGCCGGTGCAGAACATCTCATCGGCGCGATAGACTTCGGTCAGCGATATGTCCTTCACCTGCCAGGGAATGCTGTTCTCGGCGCAGATTTCCAGCACGGCGGCGCGCGTGATGCCTTCCGGGCAGGAACCGGTGTCGGGTGTCATGACGACGCCCTCCCGCACGATGAATATATGCGTGGCGTTGGTCTCGGCAACGTAACCCCTATAGTCAAGCATAAGCGCGTCGTCTACGTCAGCGGCGTTGGCCTGAATCTTGGCGAGGATCGAGTTGATCAGATTGCAGGAGTGGATGTTCTGATCGACGCAGTCGGGCGGGATGCGGCGGATGCCCGAGGTAATCAGCCGGATGCCGCTCTTGTCGTAGACTGGCGGTTTGTGCTCGGCCAGCGCGATCAATGTCGGCCCGCTGGTGTTCAGCCGCGTATCCATGCCGCTCGTATATTTGCGGCCGCGGCTCAAGGTCAATCGGATGTGGACGCCGTCGGTCATTTGGTTGGCGGCGAGGGTCTTGCTAATCTCGGCGATGATTTCATCGTGCGAGGGGATCTCGGTGAAGGCCATGGCCAGGGCCGAATCTCGCAGGCGGTCCAGATGCGGGATCAGCTTGAAGATGCGCCCCTGATAGAGACGCAGCCCTTCCCAGACGGCGTCGCCGCCTTGCACTGCCGAGTCGAAAGGGCTGATGCCAGCCACATCGCGGTGGTAGAGTTCGCCATTGATATTGATCAGCAAGTCCTTGTTTTTGGGATTAAATGTTTGCTTCATCAGTCAGCCTGCCCGATTCGGTATGGCGCGATCTGCGCGTAGAGGTCCTGGCATTCATCCAGCAGCGCGCGCATATTCTCCGGCGCCGGCGTATCGTCTGGCTGGTAGGGCGCGAAGCTGGTCGATCTCTCCACGCTGGCGTACCAGTGCTCGGCCCAGATGCCGTCACTGGCGTGGCGGCCGGGCGGCCAGCGCAGCATCGCCGGGTCGAAGGCGACATCGAGCGCGGCGCAGAGCCGGCGCAAGGTCGCTTCGGGATTCCGCTGCACATCGTGCGCGGCGATGACCGGCGGCGTAGAGCCGGTGGCTTGCCGCACGAAGTTGAAGAGCTCGACCTGCTGCGGCAAGCCGGTCTGGTCCAGCCGCGGCTCCGGAATAACCTTGGCAAACGAAAGCAGCATCCGGCGCGGGTCGCGAATGAGGAAGCAATTGGATATTTCGCCGAGCCAGGTGCGGTCGATATGTTCAAGCATGTGCTGCGTCATGTGTTTCTGATAATAGATCGCTTTGCCATTGTCGCTCGTCAGCAGCTGGTCGATTACCCGCTGCGGGTCGGTTTCGTAGGCGGCGATGATATCGCGCGCGCCGGGATGATCATATCCGGTTTCTTGCAGGTAATGCGCGTAGAATGGCTCGTCGATGACGCGCGTATCGCTGCGGCTGGCCCAGGACCGCATCAGCGCGGTGGAGATGTTGCGAGGTCCCGACCACATCGCGATGATTCGCTGCGTCACTTGCGCTCATCCCTCGCCGATTTGGTTGGCGCGCAGGTCAAAATTGGGGCGATACGATCCTGAGCGTGTTTCATTTGGCTTGATTCACCACAGAGACACAGAGGGCACAGAGAGTTGTTGCTGCGCTCGGTGTGACTCTGCATCGCCTGCGACTCCAATTTCCGCCTGGCTGCCATCTTGCTTGACCGCCGCCCCAGCCGTTATAGTGAGCGCCACTCAAGCCGCCATTGTAACCGATTCAGAGGGCCTTGTCACATCGAATGTCGCGGCGGATAGAAAAGGCGGATGTCAGACTGACACGAGCGCGCGCGGTCGTGCTGGCGGCGCTTGTCCTGGCAGCGCTGCTAATTTTGAGCAGGCGCGAGCCGGCGACCGATTACCTGCCGGCGGAACGACTGTCCGTCGAGACGGAGAAACCGCAAGTCTGCGTGCATACCTTGTTGGAAAACGAAGTGGAAGAGCAGGCGATACTGCGGTCGCTTGAGCTGGCGCGCGAGCTGGGCGCGTCCACGATCGTGCAGTTTTTCCCCTGGGCTTATGTCGAGCGCGAGCCGGGCCGATACAGTTGGTCTTTGGCCGATCGCATCGTGCGCCACGCCCAAATGCAGGGTCTGCGCGTCATCGCCCGGCTGGGGCTGGTGCCGGATTGGGCGCGCGACCGCAAGACAAAAGCGCTGAATCACCTGACAGAAGATCTCTTCCCGGCCTTCGCCGCATACGCCGCCGCCTTCGCCGAGCGTTACGCCGGTCCGGTCGACCATCTCATCGTCTGGAACGAGCCAAATCTTAGCTTCGAATGGGGCTATCAGCCGGCGGATCCGGCGCGCTACGTCCGCCTCCTGGAAGCGAGTTACGGGCCGATCAAGCGGGCGAATCCACAGGCGAAGGTGCTGGCGGGCGCGCTGGCGCCGACGCTTGAGCCCCGGGGCAGCGCCGCCGGCCTGAATGAACTGGACTTCTTGCAAGAAATGTATGATCTGGGCGCGAGCGAATTCTTCGACGCCCTGGCGATTCATAGCTATGGCTTCCGCGAGCCGCCGGAAGCTGAACCCGCGCCCGACCAGCTGAACTTTCGCCGCAGCGAGTTGCAGCGCGCGATCATGCTGGCCGCGGGCGACGGCCACAAAAGGGTCTATATCACCGAGAGCGGCTGGAACGACCATCCGCGCTGGACGCAGGCGGTCCGTCCGTCGCAGCGCGCGAACTATACCCTGCGCGCCTTTGAATATGTCGAGCGGCACTGGGACTGGCTGGAGCATCTTTGCGTCTGGGCGCTGCGCTATCCGGCCGATGTCTACAGTTATCCGGATAACTTTACTTTGGTCAGCGCCGACTTCGCTCCCAAGCCGATTTATTACGCGCTGCAAGATTACGCGCGCGGCTGGGCGCGGAGCGAGACGCCCTGGCTGCCGCCGCCGCAAGCCGACGCATGAAGCGCCGCCTCCAGGTCACGCGCGCTTTGACCGTGGCGCTGCCGCTGTTGTTTCTGGTCGCCGCCTCGCTGCGGCATTATCAGCCGCTCGACCCGGCCGTCGCCTTCCCGGCCGGCGAGATCGTCATCGGCGTGGACGCGAGCTTCCCGCCCTTCGCGTTCGATGAGGGCGGCGAGTCGCGCGGCCTGGATATCGACCTGGGGATTGCGCTGGCGCGTGAGATCGGCCTGTCGGCGCGCTTCGTGAGCATTAGCTTCAACGGCCTCTACGATTCGCTAATCGCAGGCAAAGTCGATCTGTTGATTTCGGCGCTGCGGGTCGAGCCGGCCCGACGGGACGATGTTCGTTACTCGCAGCCCTATTACAACAACGGACTGGTGCTGGTCAGCGAGGCAAGCGCGTCGCTAGAGCCTGAAGCGCTCGCTGGCGCGCCGATCGCCTACGAGTACGCCAGCAGCGCCGACAGCCAGATCCGGGCTTGGGAGCGCGCCGGCATGCGCATCGAGAAGCGGCCTTATGAGCTGCCTGCCTACGCCTTGGACGCGCTGCGTTTCGGTCAGGCGGAGGGCGCGCTGGTCGATGCGACTTCATATCGCTTGTACGCGAAAACACAAAGCGACTGGCGCGCCAATGTTTCGTTCGTCACACACGATCCCTACGTGATCGCGGCGCGGCTGGACCCTTCGGACGCCTGGAAATTGGTCGATAGCGCGTTGTCGGCTTTGAAAGCGAGCGGAGAACTCGCTAGAATCGTCGAGACTTGGCTGTGAGTAAGCGGGTGCAAGGACTTTCGAATATCGGCGATTACCTTACAAGATGATTAACCACAGAGGCACAGAGGGCACAGAGGAACCTTGTATGGGCGAGCCACCGGCTCGCCCGTACGAACTTGGTTGAATGTCCGTACGAACTTGGTTTAATGCCCGTACGAGCGTTGTAGCTCGCCCGCACGAGTTTCTAAGTTAGAGGAGCGAAAGATGACTGAGAAAGTACGCTGGGGAATTCTGAGCACAGCGAATATCGGCCGGCGCGTGATACCGGCCATTCACGCTTCGTATAACGGCGTTGTGGCGGCCGTAGCCAGCCGCTCGCTTGAGCGCGCGCAAGCCTTCGCCGCCGAGCAGAACATTCCGCGCGCCCTGGGCAGCTACGAAGCGTTGATCGCGGATGAAGAAATTGACGCAATTTACATCCCGCTGCCCAATAGCATGCACGCCGAGTGGAGCGTCAAATGCGCCGAGGCCGGCGTGCCGACTTTGTGTGAGAAGCCCTTCGCCAGCGACGCGGCCGAAGCGCAACGCATCGTGGACGCCTTTGCCGCGCATGATGTGTTGCTGGCGGAAGCATTCATGTACCGCTTCCACCCGCAGCACGCCAAGGTCAAGGAGATCGTAGCGGCCGGCGACATTGGCGACTTGCAGATCATCAACAGCAGTTTCACCTTCCCCATCAGCGACGAGGCCAATATCCGCTTGAGCAAGCCCTTGGCCGGCGGCGCGCTCATGGATGTCGGCTGCTATTGCGTCAATCTGATGCGCTTCATGACCGGCGAGGAACCAGCGCGCATCACGGCCGGCGCGCGCATCGGCGCCAGCACTGGTGTGGATGAGGCGCTGGCCGGGACACTTGAGTTTCCCTCCGGCGTGATCGGCCATTTCGACTGCGGCTTGCGCGCGTATCGGCAGCATACATACACGCTCAAAGGCACGGAAGGCATGATCGTCGTGCCGACCAGCTTTGTGCCGGACACGTCCGGCGATACGCTGGTACGGCATTGGCGCGGCGACGAATACAGCGAGCATGTCATCCCGGCCAGCGACCACTATCAGTTAATGGCGGAAGACTTCGCCGATGCGCTGCTCAACGAGCGCGCGCCACGATTCGCCCCGACCGATGCCGTGCAGAATATGGTTGTGGTCGACCAGCTGCTGGCGCAAGCGCGCTAGTGCGTCGACCCGGCCAGCACCAACTCGCCCGTCTGCACGCGCCACAGCGACGCGTAGAGCCCGTCCAGGAGCAAGAGATCCTGGTGATGACCGCTCTCCAGCAGTTGGCCGTCTTGCAGCACGTAGATCATATCGGCGTTGCGCACGGTGGAGAGGCGATGGGCGATGACGATGGTTGTGCGGCCGATGACGATGCGCTCCAGCGAGCGCTGAATCGCGGCTTCGGTTTCGTTGTCGACCGATGAGGTCGCTTCATCGAGGATCAGGATTGGCGGGTCGGTCAACACCGCGCGCGCGATGGAGAGGCGCTGGCGCTGCCCGCCGGAGAGCTTCTGCCCGCGTTCGCCGACCACGGTTTCGTAGCCTTGCGGCAGTTGCATGATGAACTCATGCGCCTCGGCCACCTTTGCCGCTTCGATGATGAGGTCCATAGGGGCGTCCGGGTCGCCATACGCGATATTCTCGTGAACCGTGCCGTGGAACAAAAAGACATCCTGGCTCACCAGGCCAATGGCCCGGCGAATATCTTCTTGCCGAAGCTCGCGCAAGTCATAGCCATCGAGCAGCACACGACCGGCCGTAACATCGTAGTAGCGCAGCAGCAGTTTTATGACGGTGCTTTTGCCGGCGCCGGTGGCCCCGACAATGGCGATGGTGTCGCCCGCCGGAATATCCAGCGTGAGATTGCGAATCACTTGGCGGCCGTCGCTATAGGCGAACTCCACATGGTCCAAACGCATTTCCCCGCGGACCTGCGCGGTGGGCAGGTCAAGGTCGCCGTCGATGATAGTTGACTTGATGCCAAGCAGATCAAGAATGCGAATGGTGGAGGCCATGGCGCGCTGGTAGAGATCGAAGGTTTCGCCCAGCCGGGTCAGCGGCCAAAGCAGGCGCTGCGTCATGAAGATGAGCACGCTGTAGGCGCCGATCTCGAGCAGGCCGTCAAGCGCCAGCTTGCCGCCGGCGACAGTAATGGCGATGAAGCCGGTGACGATCACCATGCGGATCAGGGGCGTAAAGGCCGAGCCCCAGCGGATGGCGCGGCGATTGCGCTCGAGATATTCGTTGCTCTCGAAGCGCAGGCGCTCGGCTTCAAAGTCTTCGGCGGTAAAGCTTTTGATGGTGGCGATGCCGCTGAGGCTGTTGGACAGATGATGGTTAATGACGCTGACCTGCTCGCGCACGGACAGGTATAGCGGCGCCAGCAACCGCTGGAACTTCAGCGAACCCCAGATGATGAAGGGGATGGGCACAGCCGCCATCCAGGCGACGCTTGGCGCGATGAAGACGAAGATGCCGCCGATGGCGACTACGGTAGTCAAAATCTGAATCACATCGTTGGCGCCGATATCCAGAAAGCGCTCCAGTTGGTTGATGTCGTCGTTCAGCACGGACATCAAGCCGCCGGTGCTCTGGTCTTCGAAGTACGCCAACTCAAGGCGCTGAACGTGATCGTAGGCTTCGACGCGCAGATCGTGCTGCATGGACTGGGCGAGATTGCGCCAGTAAACGCGCTGGAGATAGCCGAAGACCGACTCCAGCAGCCAGACGATGAACGTGACGACGCCGAGGATAATCAGCTGCAGCGACAGGTCCGTCACGCCCCAGCGGCCCAGCAGGGAGTTTTGGCGTTCGACTACGATGTCCACCGCCATGCCGATGAGGACGGGCGGCATGATGTCGAATAACTTGCCCAGGATCGAGAAGCTGGTCGCCCAAGCCACGCGGCGCTTGTAGACCGAGGCATAGTTGAGCAGCCGGACGAAGGGATGGCGTTTCTTAATTTTTGACTTCATGCGCAAACGAAAGGCTGAAAGGACATATAAACGCTGGATTATAGAGGATTGAGCGGCGGCGCGCTATATGGCAATCGGCGGGGGCAGAGAGCGAATCTGTCAAGAGAGGATTTGCCAATATGGCACAGCAGTATTCGCATGTAAGTCGTACAAAAGAATTAAACACAGAGAACACAGAGAACACAGAGATTTTGGCGTAAGGGCGAGCCTTGGCTCGCCCACTGTTCCAGTTAGGTTTTGTGGGCGCACCCCCCCGGACCCCCCACACAGGAGGAATAAAATTTTGATGAGTGTGATTAAGAGGATCAATGAATAAAACA
>VXLV01000124.1:170301-197687 GCA_009841405.1 Chloroflexota bacterium
TCTTTGGTGTGGTCCTCGTTTTGGTGTACACGCTATTTACGCGCGGGTGTCGGGGGGGGGGGGGGCGGGCGCGGGGGCCCCCCCCGCCCCCGCCGGCGCCGGCAGCCAGGGCAGCGACCGCATCGCGATCGACCAGGGGCAAATCCCCGGGAATGGTGTATTTCAGCGCGGACATGGCCACGCCCCATTTCAGCGCTTCGGCGACATTGTCTTGCCGCAGCCAGGCGTAGAGAAAGCCGGCCGCGAAAGCGTCGCCGCCGCCGATCCGCCCGACCTCGCCCGCGAGAATGGCCGGCTGGCGCCGGGTCTCGCCGGCGGGCGTCCGCGCCAGCGCCCCGTCTACGCCCATGGTCATGACGATCAGCGCTTGCCGGTAGCGGGCGCCCAGCGCCGCCAGCGCCTCATCCGCGTCGGCAGGTCCGTACATCACCTGGTAGTCGCCCAGCGGGCAGAATATCACATCCGCCAGCGCCAAGGCCGGGTCGCAGCCGGCGGCGGCCCCCGCGCCCGTCCAGAGCTTGCTGCGATAGTTGGTATCAAAGCTGAGTCGCCAGCCGGCGGCTTTGGCGCGGCGCTGCGCTTCAAGCACGGTATCGCGCGCTGTGTCGCTGATCGCCAGCGTAATGCCAGTGACGTGCAGCAGTTGCGACACGCCCGCCTCGAACAAGCCGCCGGGCAGATCCGCCGGTTTCATGCGGCTGATGGCGGAGTCGCGCCGGTCGTAGATGATTTCGCTGGCGCGCGGGTCTTGCGCCTTTTCGTGAAAGTAGATACCCAGGCGTTCATCATCGGCCCAGACCACCTGGCTGACATCCACGCCATACTGGGCGATGCGATTGCTGATGTAGCGGCCGAGCGGTGAGCGCGGCAAGCGCGACAGCCAGGCGACATTCATGCCTAGCCGCGCCAGACCGACGGCCGTATTCGACTCCGTGCCGCCCACCCAAATGTCGAAGGACCGCGTCTGCTCGATCCGCAAGAATCCCGGTGGCGTCAAGCGCAGCATGGATTCGCCAAAGGTCAGCACATCGAAACGATTCATTGAGCGATTCCCTTTTTACGGCGCGGACAAAGCGCCCGTCCCTTTCCAGCTAGCATGCGCAAAATGATACCGCTATACTCGCGCTATGGCACATATCGGAATTGACGCCCGGCTCACTCATTATCGTGTTGGCGGCATCAGCCGATACATCAGGGGACTCATCAGCGCCTTCGAGCAGCTGCAACCACCGCATACTTTCACAATCGTGCAGAGCCGCAAATCGCGCCGGCGCTTGTCCGCGCGATTTCAGAGCGTAAGCGCCTGGACGCCGCCGCATCATCCCCTGGAGCGGGCGGCGCTCTCGCTGGAACTGGCGCGGCGCCGCTTCGACCTGCTGCACAGCCCCGACTTCATCGCGCCGCTGCGGGGCGGCCGCCGGCATGTGATCACCGTGCATGACCTCAGTTTCATCCACTATCCAGAGTATATCACTGCCGAAAGCCGCCGTTATTACAACGGCCAAATCCAGACCTCCTTGCGGCGCGCGGATCATATTCTGGCCGACAGCGAGGCGACCAAGCGCGATCTGATCGATATTCTGGCTGTGCCTGCGGACGATATCAGTGTGCACATGCTGGGCGTCGATGCGCGCTTTACACCGCAGGGCAAGGCCGCTTGCGAGCCGGCGCTGCGCGCGCTGGATTTGCCCGACTGCTATCTGCTGTTTGTGGGCACGCTGGAGCCGCGCAAGAATCTCGTCGGCTTGGCGCGCGCTTATCGCGAACTAAAACTCGAGTATCCCGATGCGCCCAAGCTGGTCATCGCCGGCCGGCCTGGCTGGCACTATGACCAGCTGATGAGCGATCTGGACGCGGTTGGCGTCAGCGCCGATCTTCTCATCAGAGAGTCCGTCGCGGACGCGCAGTTGCCGGCGCTATACAGCCGCGCCCTGGCTCTGATTACGCCATCATTCTACGAGGGCTTTGGCTTGACCGCGCTGGAAGCAATGGCCTGTGGCACAACGCCGATCGTGAGCCGCGTCGCGTCATTGCCGGAGATCGTTGGCGATGTCGGCCTGCTGGTTGACCCGCACGACATCGGCTCGATGGTCGAGGCGCTGGCGCGCGCGCTGACGGACAGCCAATGGCGCCAGCGGCAAGAGCAGGCGGCGTTGCGGCGGGCGGCCGGCTTCCGCTGGAGCGATACCGCCCGCGTCGCGCTCGACGGCTATGAGCGCGCGCTAAACTAGGCGAGCGATGAAGATACTGCTGCTCACGCCAGATCTGCCCTACCCCAGCGAGTCGGGCGCGGCCCTGCGCAACATGGGAATCATCCGCGGGCTGCGCGCGGCCGGTAATGAAGTCAGCCTGCTCAGCTTCCGCTCCAGCCCGGCTGAACAGCCAGGCGGTACGCTTGCTGATACCTGCGCCGCAGTTCAAACCGTACCGCTGCCAACCAGAGGGCGCGCCCAACGCCTGAGCACGCTGCTGACCAGTTCCCGGGCGGATTTGGAATCCCGACTGGCCAGCGCCGACTACGCGCGCGCGCTGCGGCGACGCCTGGGCGCGGAGTCATTCGACATTGTGCAGTTCTCCGGCATTGAGCTGGGCGGCTATCTGAATTTGATACTGGCGAAGAAGGGCGGCGCCAAAGTGGTCTACGACGCGCTGAATGCGGAAGCCGACTTGCAGCGCGTTATCGCCCGCGTCGATGCCGGGCAGGTCAAGCGCCTGCCGGCGGCGCTCTACTCGTCGGCGCAAGCGCGGCGGTTGGCGCGCTTTGAAGCCGCGGTCTGCCGCAGCGTTGACGCCGTCATCGCCGTCAGCAGCGAAGACCGAGACTTGCTGCAGCACTACGATGGCGCGCCGATCACGGTCATGCCGAATGGCGTTGAGGCAGCCGACTATCGCCCGCCGACAGGGATTGCGCGCTCGACGCGGCATATCGTGTTCAGCGGCAAGATGGACTATCGACCCAATGTCGACGCCGCAGAATGGCTGTGCAAGACAGTGCTGCCGCGCGTCTGGGAAGAGGAACCCGCCGCGCGCCTGAGCATCGTCGGGAGGAATCCCGCGCCCCGCTTGAGCGCGCTTGCGCAGGACCCGCGCGTCACGCTGACCGGCTGGGTGGAATCTGTGCTGCCATATCTGCACGATGCCGCGCTTTTTGTCGTGCCACTGCGTATGGGCAGCGGCACGCGCCTGAAGATTCTCCAGGCGATGGCGGCGGGCTGCGCGGTGCTGTCGACTTCTATCGGAGCGGCCGGCCTGAACAGCGAGGCGCGCGACGCGTTATCAATCGCGGACGATGCCGACGACTTCGCGCGGGCCGCCGTCGCCCTGCTGCGGGATGACGAGCGCCGCCACAAGCTGGGCGCGCAGGCGCTGGCGGCGGTCGGCAAGCATTACGACTGGCGCGCGCTGATGCCGGCCTTGCTGCGCGTATATGAGAGCCTGACCGGTGAATAGAACCGAGCTGGTCAAGCGCAACCAGAGACAGGCGGCCCGGTTGCGGCACGCCGGCCCCAAGCAGCGGCTGCGCGATCAGATGCTGGCCGGCATCGCCCGACTTCCCGTTTCGCAGGCGCGCTCCGATTGTGAACGGCTGCTGATCGTGCGGCCCGACCATTTGGGCGATGTACTGCTGTCGACTCCCGCGATCCAGGCGCTCAAGCGCAGCCATCCCGCGCTGAGTATCCATGCGCTGTGCGGCGAATGGGCGGCGGAGACACTGGCCGCTTACGACGAGATCGATCACGTGCTGACGCTTCCCTTCCCCGGCTTTCAGCGCGCTTCATCCTCGGCGCTTGATCCCTGGCGCCTGGCCATCCAAACTGCTCAGCGTCTGCGCAGCATCGGCTACGGCGCGGCCATCATCATGCGACCGGATCACTGGTGGGGCGCGCTTGTGGCGCATTTGGCCGGCATCCCGCGGCGGATTGGCTATGACCTTGCGAATGTCGCGCCGTTCCTGACCGAAGTAGTGAGGTTGGAGTTCGGCCACGCTGTCGAGCAGAATCTGCGGCTGGTATCGCCCTGGGCCGGCGATCTGGACGCAGCCGATGCCAAACTTGAATATCCCTTGCAGGCGGCGGATCGCGCGTACGCCAACGCGCTGATTAAGAGCTGGCAAGTCGACGCCGGCAAGCCCATCGTCTGCATCCACCCGGGGTCGGGCGCGGCGAGCAAACTCTGGCGCGCGGATAGCTGGGCGCGGGTTGGCGATCAAATTGCGGCTGAGTTCGGCGCGATCATCGTCTTCACCGGGACACGATCGGAAGAAGCGTTAATCGCCGAGATTGCCGCGGGCATGTCATCGGGGGCCGTCCGAATCGCCGGCGAAACCAGCGTCGGCCAGCTGGCGGCGCTGTATGCGCGCTCACGCGCGGTCTTGGGGCCGGACAGCGGCGCGCTGCACCTGGCGGCGGCCGTATCCACGCCGACTGTCGCGCTCTTTGGTCCGGCCGACCCGGCGGAATTCGCGCCCTGGGGCGACCGGCGGCGTCACGAGGTCGTCACATCGGAAATCGGCTGCCGGCCCTGCCGCATCCTGGATTGGCGGGACGATGATTTGGATTATCATCCCTGCGTGCGCGACATTTCGGTTCAGCAGGTCCTTGAGGCGGCGCGGCGCGTTCTGGCTGCGGGCCAAGGGTCGGGTGAGGCGTAGCCGTAGAGGCGCTGGCTTCAAGCAAGAACGCTCTCGTCCTGCGGGCGGACGAAGAGCGAGCTTTCGTTGCGGTAGGTCACCATGCCAGGCCCGGCGCCCTTGATCGCTTTGACGTATTTGACGCGCGTGTAGTCCACCTGCACGCTGGAGTCCTCGCGCCGTTTGCTGTACCAGGCGGCCACGGCGGCGGCTTCCGCGATCAACGCGGCTTTGATGCGGCGGCCGTCGTTGCGAATGATGACATGGGCGCCGGGAACGTCACGCGCGTGCAGCCAGATATCTTGCGGATTGGCTTTCTTGAAGGTCACGTCTTCATTCTGCCGGCTCGTGCGCCCCACCCAGATGACATAGCCATCGCGGCTGACGACGCGAAGCGGACCGCGGCGTCCACCGCCGCCCATGCGTCGGACCGGCTTGCCCGGCCAGTGACCGCGCGCCTGCAAGATTTGCCTGACATCGTCGATCTCGGGCCAGTTAGCGGCATTTTGCAAGTCGCTCTCCAACTGCTCAAGCAGCTTCAGCTCCAGGCGCGTTTCGGCGACTAGCGCAGGCAGCGCCGCCGCGGCGCTCTTGGCTTTGTCATAGCGGCGAAAGTAGGCTTGCGCGTTTTCCAGTGGGCTGCGATCGGGATTGAGGCGGATAACCAGGGCCGGCGCGTCCAGATCGTACTGCGCGCGCAGCTCGGTCTGCTCGGTTTCAATCGCGTATTGATAGGCCAGGATCAGTTCGCCGGATTGCCGCAGCAATTCCAGGTCGGCTTGGTCTTTGAGGTTACGTTCGAGCGCTGCCGCCTTCGCACGCAGTTTGGCTTTGGCTTCGTCCAGCGCGGCCTGGACCGGTTGCTTGGCGGCGCGATAGGCGTCGGGCCCGCTGATCGCGCCGGCATAATGCGCGATCGCCTCGCTTATGGACGCGCAGGCTTGCCACTCGATGTGGCGCAGCGGGAAGACACTGACGTCAGTCGCGACGCCGTCAATGACGCCGATGCCTGGCTGCCACTGGCGACCCAGGAGCGGACACGCCAACTCACGAAACGACGCGTAGAGCGCGTCACCGTCGACGTCGGACACCGTGGCGCGGGCATCGCCGGCGGCGCGAAAGGCGATCTCCTTGGCCAGCAGCGGGCTCAAGCCGAGTATTGCGCCCGGAAGCAGCCGGCGGATTTGTGTGGTCGGTTTGTCAGCGCTGCCCAGCAGGCGCGTCAGATCCAGCGGGTTCAAGGCCGCCGGATCCAGTTGATCGCGCATCGGCGGCGGCGGTACATAGCCGTGATTGGGCAAGCTCAAGCGGTAGCGATTATCGTCCGGCCCCACGCGATTCAAACAGTCCAGGATAATCCCATCGCGCACGAGCAGGATGTTGGCCCGCCGGGGCATGATTTCGGCGAAGATTTCCAGCTCGCCTTCGATCTTGATTCGCAGCAGCCGCTCCCAGGGCGGCTGGCTGACGCGGATGATGCGCTTGCCCTCAACGTGGCGGCGGAAGAGCAAGCCCAGCTGCGTCGGCTGCGCTGCGCCGCGGCGCAGTTTGGCGGCGGACAAGTGGACGCGCGGGAAGCTCGCGTCGGCGCTGAGGACCAGGTAGCGGCGTTTGCCGCCTGCGTAGACCTCCAGCCCGATGGCCGTCTCGTCGACGTCAATAGTGTCCTGCACGCGCCCACCGGCGATCGTCCCGCTCAGTTCGTCGACCAGCGCCGATATAGCGAAGGTATCCAGGCTCATGACAGCAGGCGGTCCCGGCCAATCGCGGGCCTGTGGCCGGCCGCGCTACGCATCCGTAAACGTCAGCATAAAGGCGATGATGTGGCCGACTTCCTGCTGCGTGAGTCGGTCGGCGTAAGTGTCGGGCATGGAGTTGGAGTAGCCTTCGACCAGGTGCAGGCCGGGATATAACGTCGCTTCGTAGAGGTATTGCTCGGCGGAGAGCGGCGGTCGGCGCTCGGCCGCGATATCGGCGAGGCCGTAGAACAAGGGCGACTGGCTGCCGTCTCCGCGCAGGTGACAGAGGTTGCACTCCAATTCATAGACCAGGTCGCCGCCGAGTTCGCTGTCGGCGTTGGCGAGGGCGCTGGCGACTTCGTCGGCGTATGAGTTGGCGTTGACGCCGCCGGGGCTTGGCGCTGGGTTGGCGCGCAACGCCGTGAGGATCGCAGCAAACGTAATCAACGCGAGCAGCGCGATTCCAACGACGACGCGGATTCCGGGAGGTCGAGCGCGGGCTGGTTTATCGGTCATGGGCGCGGGGCAGCGCTGCCGCTAGCTTAGGCGGCGTCGGGGCTCGGCGCCTGACGAGCCGCGGTCACGTGACGGTTCAGCAGCCAGAAGACGATCATCAGGGTCAAGCCGGCGCCCAGCACATTGAAGATGATGAAGCCGGTGACGAGGATGAATGCGACCGCCTGGTCGGGCGTAGCGGTCAGGAAATCGCCGCTGGGGTCGGTAGTTTGCTGGATGGCCAAATCCGATGAAAGCAAGTTGGACGTAATGGCGCCGCCAGCCAACAGCACGACCAAGACTACAACAATTGCCCCAAGCGCTTTCATGCAGATTCTCCCTCAGCCAAGTCTTCGTGTACCATTCTACTGGTCATCGCGGGCTGATGCAAGACGCGTGGCTACAGGACAGTTTTGCGTTGCCTGGACATGCTGGCAGAGGCGAACTCGGCACACAAAAATTGCCACAGAGACACAGAGACACAGAGACACAGAGACACAGAGACACAGAGACACAGAGGAGTATTCTGAAGTGAAGCAGCGTGGCAACCGGGCACGGATACGGAATCGCCTGGACTAGCGCAAGGATTTCTCCACCAGTTGGTCGCGTTCGGGGCCGACGCTGACGCTGTTGATGGGCACAGCACAGAGCTCCGCCACCCGCTCGACGTAGCGTTGGGCGGCAAGCGGCAGCTGGGAGAATTCGCGGCAGCCGCTGATGTCTTCGCGCCAGCCGGGCAGCGTTTCGTATATCGGTTCGGCGCGCTGCAACAATTCGTTCGTGACGGGCGGATAATCGTAGCGTTGGCCGTCGATCTTGTAGGCGACCGCCAGCTTCAGCACGTCCAGTCCGGACAAGATATCCAGCTTGGTCAGCATCATTTCGCTGAAGCCGTTGACGCTGACGGCGTAGCGCAGCATCACGATATCCAGCCAGCCGCAGCGCCGCGGGCGTCCGGTGGTGGTGCCGAATTCGTCCCAGAAGTTGGCGCCGCTGCCGCGCAAGTGTTGCGCGACTTCGCCGCCGAGTTCGGTAGGCATGGGCCCGCCGCCGACGCGGGTGCTGAAGGCCTTGGCGACGCCCAGCACCTTTTGCACGAATAGCGGCCCGACGCCCAAGCCAGTGAGCGCGCCGCCGGCGGTCGGCGACGAGCTGGTCACGAAGGGGTAGCTGCCATGGTCAATATCGAGCAAGGTGCCCTGCGCGCCTTCGCAGAGAACGGTCTTGCCGGAGCGCAGCGCTTGATGCAGGTAGACCGACGTGTCTTTGATGTAGGGACGCAAGACGGCTGCAGCGTCCAGATAGCTCTGCGCCGCCGCGCGCGGATCCAGTGTTTCCCGCCCTTGCCGCCGCAAAACTTCGTTCGTCGATTCAATCGCGCCGACCAGCCGCTCGGTGAATTCTTCGACATCGAGCAGCATATCGCCGGTGCGGATGCCGGCGCGCCCGGTCTTGTCCAGGTAGGCCGGGCCGATGCCGCGCAAGGTCGTGCCGATCTTTTCCTCGCCCAAAGCATCTTCGTTGGCTGAATCGAGGGCGATATGCGCCGGCGTGATGATATGCGCGCGCGAACTGATCACCAGACGCTGCGGCGTAATGTCCACGCCAATCTCGCGAAGCGCCGCCATTTCCCGCACGAGATTAACCGGATTGATCACCATGCCATTGCCCATGATGGATACAACTTGACTGTGCAAGATGCCAGAGGGCACCAGGTGCAATTTGTACACCTTGCCGTTGAGCGCGACCGTGTGGCCGGCATTGTCGCCGCCGGCGTATCGGGCGACGATGTCGGCCGATCCCGCCAGCCAATCCACTACACGGCCCTTGCCTTCATCGCCCCATTGAGCGCCGATCAAAATCGTTATTGGCATAAGTCTTCTCGGAAGTCCCAATTCGTTGACAATAGCCGCGGCCGGCTCAGTTTTCAGTGACCGTCAAGCTGGCAAGCGCAGGATTGGCGCGCGTTGGGTCGGCGAGGCTGATCGCTGCCTGGCGCTCGCCCCAGGTTTCAACCTGCCCGTCCGGACCCAGCGCCAGCGCGGCGCCAGCCGGCAAACCCAGAAAGATCGCGTCCGGCAGTTCGGTACGCGCCTTCCGCAGCGCGGCGTCACCGGCCGGGCTGCTGACATCGTCCGCAACCAGCGCATTCTGCAAAAGATTCAGTCCCGATTGCAACCGCCCGTCAGCGCTCAAGCTGAATTCGCCGGCGATGGCAGCCGCCGCGCCTTCAAGGAAGAGCAGCGCGCCCCGGTTCAGCGCTTCTTTCAGCGCATGGATGGCCGTTCGCCGCAGCAGCCGCAGCAAGTGGTCGCTCTGCCCGGCGGCGTCGATCACAATCATCGCCGCGCCGCTCAAGCGTTCGTAGATCTCGTTATTGTCTTGCCCTTCAAGGTCGACAAGGTATCCGCTGGCGGCGCCCAATTCCGCCATATCGTCCATCAGCGCGTCGGCGAGGTCATCCGCGAGCGAAATATAGGCGATGGCGCCGCTGGCGTTGTGCCGGCTCAAGGCTTGGGCGCGGATTTCGCTCAAAGCGTCGGCGCGGCCCGAAAGCACAATCCAGCCATTTGACGCCAGCCACTGAAGCGGCGCTGAGTCAGTCATCCGGGCTTAGGCTCCCAGGTAGTCCGCGATTAGCGCAGACATTACGCCCACGCTGAGCGGCAGCGCGTCTTCGTCAATGTCAAATTGCGGATGATGATGCGGATAATCCAGACCGCGTTCGTGATTGGCGGAGCCGACCAGCAAATAGGCGCTGGGATTGCGCTGCATCAGCAGGCCGACGTCTTCCGAGGCCATCCAGGGCTCATCGACGACTGACACGGCCCCCTCGTAGCGAGCGAATACTTCACGCGCGCGACTGGAGACTTCGGCGTCGTTGATTACCGCGCCAATCCCCATGCCGAAGTCGACATCGGCGCGGCAGCCCATCGCGCTGGCGACGCCCTCGGCCACGTCGCGAATGCGCGTTCTGACCAGCTCGCGCGTTTCTTCGCGAAACAGTCTGAACGAGCCGCTGAATGTGGCCGTCTGCGGGATGATATTGCGGGCGCTGCCTGCCTCCAGTTTACCGATAGAGATCACGACCATATCAAGCGGATTCACATTGCGGCTGACGATAGTCTGCAGGGCGAGGATCATCTGGGCGCTGCAAACGATGGGATCGGCCGTTTGATGCGGCATGGCGCCGTGCCCGCCCTTACCGGTGACGGTGATTTCGAACATGCCGGCGCCGGACATGGTCGGCCCGGAAACGACGCTTATCACGCCTGCTTCCAGGTCGTTCCAAAGGTGGATGCCCAAAGTGAAGTCGGGCGCCGGCGTTTCCAGGACGCCGTCGGCGATCATCGACTTGGCGCCGCCGCCAACTTCTTCCGCCGGCTGGAAAACGAACTTGACCCGCCCGCGGAGATCATCGCGGCGCTTCGAGAGCAGCTTGGCGATGCCGAGCGCGATGGCGGTATGGCCGTCGTGGCCGCAAGCGTGCATCACGCCGGGCGCGCGCGATACGTAGTCCGCGCTGTTCTCTTCCTGTATGGGCAAGGCATCCATGTCGGCGCGGTAGAGGACAGTTGGCCCGTCGGACGCGCCTTCGAGAATGCCGACGACGCCGGTCTTTCCGACTCCGGTCTGCACTTCCAAACCCAGTTGGTTGAGCTCGTCGGCGACGATGCCGGCGGTGCGATGCTCCTGGAACGCCAATTCGGGGTGGCGGTGGAAATCCCGCCGGCGTTCGATCAATTCAGCGCGCAGGGCTTCTGCGTCGGCCAGGAAGTCTATTGTCATTGTGCGCTATCCCATCGTTATGACGCGAAACTTTTCGATCCGCCGCGGGTATTCCGGCGGCGAATTCGGATCCAGCGAGCGTTCGCGGATGCGCTCAGCCATTCTGTCCATATCGGAGATTTGGCTCTTGTGCGCCCGCAGCGATTCTATCTGGCGTTCGACGGCGTCAGTTACATCGACCGTCAGCGTCGGCTCGGCGGCGCCGGCGATGTACACGGTGCTCACCTTGTGCGTTTCGAGGCCCTCGTCCCGTTCATGCTCGATGAAATTCAGGCGGTCGCGCGCGGTCGGGAAGACCGCTTCCAGCGTGGCGGCGCCGATGGCGCGATGGTCAGGATGATTGATGCCGCGCGTGCCGCGCCAGAATACGGTCGGATCGAGGGTGACCACGACATCCGGTTTCTTCAGCCGAATCAGCCGTGTGATATCGCGGCGCAATTCCAGGGTCGGGAACAACTCGCCGTCTTTGTAGCGCAAGAAGACGACGTCCTTCACGCCCAAGGCGGCGGCGGCTTCGCGCTCTTCGTTTTCGCGCATTTCGGCCAGGCGCTCGTGGGTCATATCCGGGTCGGCGCTGCCTTTGTCGCCGCTGGTTGCGATCACGAAAGTAATATCCGCGCCGTCTTGCGCCCACTTGGCAAAGGTGCCGCCAGCGAAGAATTCGGGATCATCCGGATGCGCGAAGACGCCCAGGACGCGGCCGATTCTTCCGTTAGGCTGATCGCTGTTCGCGCTCATGACTTGCTTTCGCCAGCGCCGGAATCGGTCTTGCGACCACCGCGCCGTCCGCCGCGCCGTCTGCCGCGCCGGCGACCCGAGCGCCCGCGACCGTCGCCGGGTTTGCCGCGCGAGCGCCGGGCGTCACCGCGTCGGGGCGCATCCTTGGCGGGCGATTTCTCGGCGAGCGCATTCTCGCCGGGCGCATGCTCCGCATTGACTTTGTCGGCTTGGCGCTGCCCGGGCGGCATCCCGCAGTCGCAGCTGCCGTCGCCGTGTTTTTCGCAGGGAGATTGCGCCTTTTCAGCCAGCTTGCGGAATTCTTCCAGCGGGATGATATCTTCGCGCTCAACGACTTTGCGCCCGGCGTCGTCGACATCAACCAGTACCGCGTCCATTAGCGGCAGCTGGTCCAAAACGCGGCCTTCGCCGTGGGGCGTGCCGACGCGCTTGTTGCGGCGGGGCAATTTTTTGCGCGCCTCGACATATTGCTCATACTCAAACACAAGGCAGCAGCGCAGCCGTCCGCACATGCCGGTGATTTCCGACGGATTCAAGGAAATGCCCTGCGCCTTGGCCATCTTGATTGATATGGGGCTGAAGTCGGTCAGGAAGGTGCTGCAGCAACGGGTGATGCCGCAAGCGCCAAAGCCGCCCAGTAGCTTGGCCACATCACGGGGGCCGATTTGACGCATATCGACGCGGGCCTCGAAGCGGCGTTGCAGGCGCTTCTGCAAAACTGTGGCGTCGATTTTCTGCTCGGCGCTGAAGAGAAAGGTGATGGCGCTGCCGTCGTAATTGTATTGCGCGGCTACAAACTTGACCTCGGAGAGGCGGCGCAGACTGTCGGCGGCTTCGCGGCAAATCTCAAGCGCTTCGTCTTGCTGGGCTTCCCAGTGCTGCCGCAACACCATATCGCGCGGCGTCGCGGGCCGCAGGATGCGCCGCACATCGCGCTGCGCGTCCGGCTCGGTGAAGCCCATAATCTGCCCCATCTGTCGGCCGCGGCGCGTGTCCACGATAACATAGTCGCCCTGCTTGAGCTCGGGATAGGCGCTGTAATCAAAATGGTAGAGCTTGCCGATCTTTTGAAATCGCACGCCCGCCACCAGCTCGCGCTGCTCTATCGCTGGAATCGCCATTATGGATACGCCTTTGCCGGGTTAGCGGCCTGGAGTGGAACTGCTGCTCTTGGATTCCGCGCCGGCGCCGCTGATTGCCAGATTGAAGCGCCTTTCATGCTACTCGAAAAAGAGAGCATCCGCAATATGCACGCGCGGCGATTCGCCCGGTCAATTGCGAATGCTGAATTTCCTTGAATTAGCGTCTGCAGCCGACCGGATCTACGATGAGGACGCGCCGGAATCCTCGTCGGCTGATGCCTCCGGCTCGGTTTCGTCTTCGTCTTCATCCATCATCTCGCCGGCTGATTCGTCCATGTCCGACTCGGCTTCGATGTCTTCGTCAGTCGCTAAGGGCAAGAGCCAGCGCAGGCACTCGCCGCTGCTGACCTGACCGCCCTGCGCCAACCAGCCCTCTATGCCTGCGACCACATTGCGAACTTGCCACCACTCGTAGCCGTCCGCGTCTTCCGGGCCGTCCAGCAATTCGAGAACCGTGCCCGGCGCTAACGTGCCGCTGCGCGCGCCAGCGAGGCCGGCTTCAGCGCGGTAGTTGATATTGGTCTTGCCGGCGATTAATGCCCAGCCGCCAACGGCCAGCGGCTCGGCAAGATCGCAGGCCTGCCGGTCGGGAATCGGATCCGGCGCAGCCGGCGGCAATTCGCCATCGAAGCCAACGAAGTAGTAGGCGCAGTTGAAGCTGCGCGCGGGCGCTTCCGCGACCCAGCCTTCGAGTTCGTCGCCAGCGCCGGTCACTCGATACCAGTTGTAGCCGTCAGCGTCGACAGGGCCCTCGATGACATCGACGACAGCGCCGGCTTCAATGCGGCCGACGCGCTCGCCGCTGATGCCGGCTTCCGCGCGCAGGTTGCTGTACGAGCGGCCGCTGCGGATGGCCCGGTCGCCCGGTTGCAGTTGCGGCTCAAGCTTGCATTCGGGCGCGGGTCTGCTAACCGCCGCCGCTGCCGAGCCAATCGGCGCGCAGGTTCCGGCGTTAGTAACCGATGTCGGATCGGTGCCGCTGAGTGACACAGTGCCACCATCATTGAATACCTTTGGCGTTGTGTGCACTTCGTCATTTATGTGGGCGGTAATGTACCGGACACCTGAGAGATTCAAGTTTCCCCGGTTATATATCGCCGGTTGGCCAACCAGCCAGGAGCTTATGATGGGAACCTGCGTCAGGTTCACCATGCCTTCGTTATATATCGCGCCGCCGCAGGTCGACTTGGCGGTTTTGAGACTGCTTTGGATAAAATCAAGACGGCCGCCTCGTTCAACCAAAACCGCCCCGCCATATGTCGCACCAGTACAACAAATGTGCACGTTACGGAGCGTAAGGCGCCCGCCGCTGGCGACATAAAAGGGACGTGGCGCAGGCGGCGCGGGCGGAAACGGGCCCAGCAACTTTAGGTCATAAGGATCGTGCATAACGATTGAAATGGTCGAAGTGATTGGCGGCAGCGGCGCAGTCAACTTGATTTCTCGGGTTTCCCACACCGCACGAATCGTGTCGGCGCCGCTCCCGGCGGGGCAGTTGCCCGCAGGCGCGTCTGTGTTGGCGGCGGTGATGGCGTCGTGTAGCGTACAGGCGCCGTCCAGGATGATGTCGGCGGCATGGGCGGGCGCGGCGATGAAGAGCGCCAGCAGGCAAACCAGGATCAGTATTCTCGCGTTCATGTCACATCTCCTTCATGTTTCTGTTTCTTGAATCTACTCTGAAGATTCTTCCGAATCGTCGCTGCTGTCGTCCATCGCTTCCTCGGACTCGGCGCTTTCCTCATCCATCATGTCTTCGCCTGATTCATCCATTTCGGACTCATCGTCCATCGCGTCTTCAGTCGCCAGCGGCAGCAGCCAGCGCAGACAATCCCCGCTGCTCAACACGCCGCCCTGCGCCAGCCAGCCCTCAATACCCAGGACCAGATTGCGAACTTGCCACCAATCGTAGCCGTCAGCCTCTTCCGGGCCGTCCAGCACTTCCAGAACCGTGCCCGGCGCCAATGTGCCGCTGCGCGTGCCGGCGAGTCCGGGCTCGGCGCGGTAGTTGATGTTCGTCTTGCCGGCGATGACTGCCCAAGCGCCGACTGCCAGCGGCTCGGCCATGTCGCAGGCCTGCCGCTCGGGTATCGGATCCGGCGCGGCGGGCGGCAACTCGCCGTCAAAGCCCACGAAGTAATAGGCGCAGTTGAAGCTGCGGGCGGGCGCTTCGGCGACCCAGCCTTCAAGATCGCCATCCGCCGTCACGCGATACCAGTTGTAGCCGTCGGCGTCGACCGGGCCCTCGATGACATCGACGACAGCGCCAGCTTCGATGCGGCCGACGCGGTCGCCGCTGAGGCCGGCCTCGGCGCGCAGGTTGCTGTAGCTGCCGCCGCCGCGGATGGCGCGGTCGCCGGCTTGCAGCTGCGGCTCGAGCTTGCATTCGGGCGCGGGCACGGGGACTGCGGCCCCGGTGAGTGGCGCGCATGTGCCACCTTCAATAATTGGATGGCCTCCTATTCCCGAGAGAAGATCGGTGTCGATGAGAGAAACGTTACCGCCATCGTTGAGGATTGTGGATGACACTGTGAACCAGCTACTTGTGAGAGTCAGGTTTCCCCTGTTGTAAATCGCTGTTCCGTTACCCTCGCCGCTTATGCCTATGGTTTGAACACCAGTGAGGTTCACTGTGCCTTCGTTGTATATCGCGCTTCCGCAGGCCGCCGTGGAACGGGTTATCTTGGAATTAACAAGGTCGGCACGGCCCCCACGCCTTACGAGCAAAACCCCGCCGTAATCCGCCGCACGGCAGGTTACAATGACCCGGTGGAGTTGCAAGTGACCACCACTGGCGACATAGAAGGCGCGCGGACGGAGCGGGCAATAACGCCCTGGGTCCCGTATGTATACGAAATGTGGATCAGCCATAACGATGGAAATTGGCGACGTTATCGGCGGCAGTGATGTGAGCAACTCAATCTCTCGGGTCTCCCACACCGCCCGGATCGTGTCGGCGCCGCTGCCGGCCGGGCAGTGGCCGGCAGGCGCGTCGGTGTTGGCGGCGGTGATGGCGTCATGCAGGGTACAAGCGCCGTCGAGGATGATGTCTGCGGCATGGGCCGGCGCGGCGATGAATAGCGCCAGCAAGCAGGCGAGTATCAGTATTCTCGCGTTCATGTCGTGTCTCCTTCACAATTTCGTTTCTCGGGATTTACTCTGAAGATTCGTCCGAATCGTCGCTATCCTCGTCGGCTGATTCCTCCGGCTCGGTATCGTCTTCAGCTTCGTCCAGAGTCTCATCAGCTGACTCGTCCATGTCCGACTCGTCGTCCATCGCGTCTTCTTCAGTCTCTAAGTGCAGCAGCCAGCGCAGGCACTCGCCGCTGCTCATCACGCCGCCCTGCGCCAGCCAGCCCTCAATGCCCTGGACCACATTGCGAACTTGCCACCACTCGTAGCCGTCAGCGTCTTCCGGGCCGTCCAGCAATTCCAGCACCGTGCCCGGCGCCAGGCTGCCGCTGCGCGCGCCGGCGAGGCCGGGCTCGGCGCGGTAGTTGATGTTCGTCATGCCGGCGATTAATGCCCAAGCGCCGACTGCCAGCGGCTCAGCCTCAGCGCATTCTTGCCGCTCGGGAATCGGATCGGGCGCGGCCGGCGGTAACTCGCCGTCGAAGCCAACGAAGTAATAGGCGCAGTTGAAGCTGCGGGCGGGCGCTTCCGCGATCCAGCCTTCGAGCTCGTCGGCGGCGGCGGTCACGCGATACCAGTTGTAGCCGCCAGCTTCGACAGGGCCCTCGATGACATCGACGACAGCGCCGCCCTCGATGCGGCCGACGCGCTCGCCGCTGAGCCCGGCTTCCGCGCGCAGGTTGCTGTAGCTGCCGCCGCTGCGGATGGCGCGGTCGCCGGGTTCGAGATGGGGATCGAGCTTGCATTCGGGCGCTGGTCGGCTGACCGCCGCCGCAGCCGAGCCAATTGGGGCGCAGGTTCCGGCATTAGTAACAGAAGTCGGATCGGTGCCGCTGAGTGACACAGTGCCGCCATCATTGAATACCTTGGGCGTTGTGTGCACTTCGTCAATTCTGTGGGCTGAAATGAACCGGACACTTGATAGATTCAAGTTTCCCCGGTTGTATATCGCCGGCTGGCCGACCAACCAGGACTCGATGACACTAACGCCCGTCAGGTTCACCATGCCTTCGTTATATATCGCGCCGCCGCAGGTCGACGCGTGGGTACCAAGGCTCCTTCCGATGAAATCAAGACGGCCGCCTCGTTCTACCAGTACTGCCCCGCCATATTCCGCCCCAACGCAACAGATATGCACGTTGCGGAGCGTAAGGCGCCCGCCGCTGGCGACATAAAAGGGACGGGGAGCAGGCGGCGCGGGGCGAAACGGGCCCAGCAACTTCAGGACATAAGGATCGTGCATCACAATAGTTATGGCCGAATTGATTGGCGGCAGCGGCGCAGTCAACTGTATGTCTCGGGTTTCCCATACCGCCCGGATCGTGTCGGCGCCGCTGCCAGCCGGGCAGTTGCCGGCGGGCGCGTCGGTGTTGGCGGCGGTGATGGCGTCATGCAGGGTACAAGCGCCGTCGAGGATGATGTCGGCGGCATGGGCCGGCGCGGCGATGAATAGCGCCAACAGGCAAACCAGGATTAGTATTCTCGCGTTCATGTCCGTTCTCCATAACAGTAAGGGATCAGAAATCGAATTGAGACGTCAATGTTGAGAACGTAATGTAACGGACTGTTTTCCTTCAAGCAAATCTTAGGCGACTTGGCTTTTCAATCTGAACACCATTTGTAATGGCGGAAGCATTGGCGTTTCCAAGGGCCGCCACAAGCTGCGCAAGAGTCATACTCGGGCATCTGGCTCTGGACGCGAGATTTGTGCGTTTGGCGCTGATGTTGCTAGAATGAGTGTGATGCGGGCACAAGTTTTCGCTTCGGCCGAAGCTGCGCGCACTCTAGGTTCGGAGGCGCTGAAACGCCAACATGTCTACGCTGGTCATGAAATTCGGCGGTTCGTCGCTGGGCACGGCTGTCGCGCTCAAGCAAGTCTTGGGCACAGTCGCCAATGAGACGGGCAATTGGGATCAGATCCTGGTTGTCGTGTCGGCCCTTGACGGCGTGACCGATATGCTCTTTGAAGCGGCCCAGCTGGCGCGCATCGCCAATCAACGCGGTTATCGCCGGATCGCCGCCAACCTGCGCAGTCGGCACCTCGCCATAATCGAGCAACTGCCGCTGGAGCGCCCGGATCGCGATACGCTGCAAGCCGAAATCGACCGCTTGCTTTCGGACGTGCTTGACCACTGCCGATCGATCGCGCAGAGCCTCAATGAAGAATTGTCGCCGGCGTACAGCGATGCCGTATTGGCCGCGGGCGAGCGGCTGTCAGCGCGCATCGTCGCGGCGCTGCTGCGGCAGTATGAGATTCGCTGCTCCGCGGTTGACGGCGCGGACATCCTGGTCACCGACGACGCCTTTGGCAACGCCCATCCCGACCTCGCGCTGACGAGACAGCGGGTCGAGGACACGCTGCTGCCTTTGCTGCGCAGCGACATGATCCCGGTCGTGACTGGCTTTATCGGCGCGACGCCCGCCGGGGAAACGACGACGCTGGGGCGTGGCGGCACGGATTTCACGGCATCCGCGCTCAGCGCCCTACTCGATGCGGATGAACTTTGGATCTGGACTGGCGTCGACGGCATGATGTCGGCCGACCCGCACGAATATGCCGGCGCCAGGGTTATCGCGCGTCTCAGCTACGCCGAAGCGGCGGACCTGGCCTATTTTGGCGCGCGCCTGCTCCATTCGCGGATGATCGCGCCGCTGGCCGCGCGCCGACTGCCGATTCGCATCAAGAATATCGCCCTGCCGGCGCAGACCGGCACATTGGTGTCAGCCGCGGAGAATGACAGCGCGCCAGCCATCAAGGCGGTCACCTCCGTTCATGGCTTGTCGTTGCGGCGTCCGGCGAGCGGGTCCCTGGCCGGCGTGACGCGTCTGGTTGGCAATACCTTGTTCAAGACCCTGGGCATGCGCTCTGAAGTCATGATCGCGTCGCAGTCGGCGACGAGCAGCTTCATCTGCCTGGTGATCCCGACCAGCATCGGCATCGACGGCGTCGACCGCTTGCAGCGCGCCCTGGAAGCCAAGATGGCGGAATACCCGCAGAAGATGCCCTGGCGGATCCAGACCGTCGCACTGGTCACTGCCATCGGCAGCAATCTACAGCGCGCGCCGCGGCTGCAAGCGCAACTTCTGGGCTGCCTGCAGGGCGTCGAGATTTTGGGGCTGGCGCTGGGCGCGTCGAATTGCAGCTTCACAATTGCCGTCCCACCCAGCGAAGCGCGCGCGGCTGTGCGGCGCGTCCACGAGCTGATCGTCAAAAGCGATTGAGGTAGCGCTGGACTTCCCAGTCCGTCACCTGGCGGGCGTATTCATCGCACTCCTGGCGCTTGGCGGCGATATAGCGGTCGCTGACGTAAGGACCGAGCGCCGACAGAATCACGTCGTCCTCGCTTAGCGCGTCGAGAGCTTCTTCGAGGGATTGCGGCAGCACTTTAATCTGGCGCCGCCGGTCCGGCATGCTTTGCAGCAGCGTTTCTTCCATGGGGTCAGGCAATTCCATTTTGTGCACGATGCCATCGAGCCCGGCTTGCAGCATGACCGCCATCGCCAGATAAGGGTTGGCGGTGGGGTCGGGACAGCGCAACTCCAGGCGCGTGTGATATTCCTTGCCGGGCGCGGTGCTGGGCACGCGGATTAAGGCGCTGCGGTTCACATGCGCCCAGGTGACGTTCACCGGCGCTTCGAAGCTGGCGCCCAGGCGCTTATACGAATTGACCAAAGGCGCCAGCACAGCGCACATGGCGCGAGCGTGCTCAAGCTGGCCGGCCAGGAAGTAGGCCGCCGTCTGCGACAGGCCGTATTCGCTTTCGCCGTCGGCGAAGACATTGGCGCCGCTCTGCAAGTCGTGCATGCTCTGGTGCGTGTGCATGCCGGAGCCGGGCAGATCAGCATGAGGCCGCGGCATAAAGGTGCAGTAATAGCCGAATTTGCGCGCGATGGTCTTGAGCGCGACGCGCGCCGTCAGGATATTGTCGGCCGAGCGCAAGGCGTCGTCGTATTGGAAGTCGATTTCGTGCTGGCCCTGCCCGGTCTCGGAGTGGGTCGAATCGACCTTGATGCCCAGGGCGCCCAGGGCCAAGAGCATTTTGCGGCCCATGGAGCGGATGGGGTCGTCCGGGATGTCAAAGTAGCCGGCGATGTCGTTTCGCGCCGCCACCACAGGCATCCCGGCGGCGTCTAAAGGAAACAGGAAGTACTCCAACTCCATGCCCGTCTTGAAGCGCAGGTTCATTTCCCGCGCTTGATCAAGCGCCTTGACGAGCAGACTGCGAGGGTCGCCGATAAAGGGCTCGCCGTCTTGCGTGTGAATGGAACAAACCAGTCGGGCGGTTTTTTCGTCGCCCTCAGTCCAGGGCAGGATGACATAGCTCGATTCATCCGGCGTAAGCACCATGTCGCTCTCGGCGACACGCGCGAATCCCTCGATGGCCGAGCCGTCAAAATGCGAGCCGTTTTCAAAAACGTTCGCCAGTTCGCCGGCGGGAATCATCACGCTCTTCACCAAGCCGGTGATATCGGTGAACCACAACGCTACGAATTGTACGCGCTGCGTTTCCACATCTTTGAGGATATCCGCCGCTGACAGCATGATTCACCCGCCCAACCGTGCGCCACAGGCGAATTATACTTGGCGCGCCCGTCCAATTGATATTGGCGACTTAACCAACGAACTGCGCCAAGTCTTCATGGATTCTGACCAGCTAATCGCGCAGATATTCCCATTGGCGCAGGAGGGCGTCGGCCGCCAGGACGTAACTGTGCCAGCCAAAGCCGGCCACCTGGCCCAGGCAGACGCCCGCCAAGAGCGACTTGTGGCGGAAGCCTTCGCGCCCGTGGATATTGGAGAGATGCACTTCGATAACCGGCAGCTCAATCGCCGTGATGGCGTCGCGCAGCACAACAGAAGTATGCGTGTAGGCGCCGGGATTAAAGACCACGCCGTCGGCCCAGCATCGCGCTTCATGCAGCCGGTCAACCAGCTCGCCTTCATGATTCGACTGGGCGCTGCGCAGCTCGACGCCGAAGGCGGCGACGCGTCGCTCCACCGCGGCGTTGATGGCGTCCAGCGTCATGCTGCCGTAGACCTCCGGCTGCCGCGCGCCGAGCAAGTTGAGATTCGGACCGTGCAAGAGCAGTATTGATTTGGACATTGCTGTGTTAACCTTCGATTACAAAACCGCAATAATATCTTCGCGCGCCAAGCCTTCCACCATCGCCGCCTGGCCCAAGCCCTTGAGGACAACCAGGCGCGATACGCCCGATCGCCACTTCTTGTCGGTGGCCATCGCATCGTACCAGCGGTAGGGATCCAGAGCGATGTCGGTAGGCAAGCCGATTTGCCACAGGGTCTTCTGAATCCGCGCCACCAGGCCGTCATCGATTAAACCGAGATTCCGCGACAGCAGCGCCGCCTTCATCATGCCGATGGCGACGGCTTCACCATGCGGCACGGCGTAACTGGTCGACTTCTCGATAGCGTGGCCAAAGGTATGCCCCAGGTTGAGGTGAGCGCGGATGCCGTTTTCATAAGGGTCGATCTCGACGACATCGATTTTGACCTGCACCGCATGCCGCACCAGATAAGCCGCTTCTTCCGGCTGCCACAGGTCGGGATCGAGCAGCGCCGGCTGCGCGATCAGCCCGTGTTTGACGACCTCGGCCATGCCGCAGCGCCACTGCAATTCGGGCAAGGTCGCCAGGACATCGGTATCGATGATGACACACCGGGGCTGCTTGAATGCGCCGATGAGATTCTTGCCTTGCGGCATGTCGACGCCGACCTTGCCGCCAACGCTGGAATCCACCATCGACAGCAGGGTTGTGGGGATCTGAATCAGCGGGATGCCGCGCATATACGTCGCTGCGGCATAACCGGCCATATCGCCGATGACGCCGCCGCCCAAGGCGACCAGGGTCGTCCGGCGGTCCGCGCCCAGCGCAAGCAAGTCGTCGTAAAGTCCGCGGACCGTATCCAGGTTCTTGTGCGCCTCGCCATCGGGCGCGACAATCAAGTTGGCATTGGGCAACGCGGTCGCCAGCGCTTCGCCATAAACTGGCGCTATCGTATCGTTTGTTACTACAACGACATGCCCGGCCAGTCCGGCCGCTTCCGGGTCAGCCGCGACGCGCCGCAGCAAGCCGCTGCCAATCTGAATCGGATAACCGCCGCCATCGGGCGTCCGCACGTAGAGCGCGCCGTCGGCCAAAGCCAGAATGTCCGCGGCGACATCAGCCGGCGCCCTGCCGGTAGTCATGATTTGATGACGGATGCTGGCGTAAGCGCCGCGCCGGGCGTCGAAGTGCCGCTCCCAGTCGGCGGCCAGCGGGCGATCCTGATTCTCCGACAAGCGCGCGCGAATCTCGGCTTTGCTGGCGTTGAGGCAGATGACGATGCCGTGCTGGCCCATCATCGCGCGATTGTCCGCGTCAACCAGGGCGCCGCCGCCGGTGGCGATGATCAGGCCGTGTCGCAGCGCCAGTTCATGCACGAGCTGCCGCTCCAGGTCGCGGAAGACCGCCTCGCCCTGGCGCCGGAAAATCTGTGGAATGCTAAAGCCGGCGCGGGTTTCGATCTCCTGGTCCATGTCGACGAAGGGGCGATTGAGCTTGCGCGCGACGATCTCGGCGACGGTGCTCTTGCCCGTGCCCATGAAGCCGGTGATGACGATGTTCGGGGACGTGTTCATACTTCATATCCGAAGCGCCAGTCGACATTGTCCATCGGCAAGTCTTCCAGCCGATTGCGGCGCAGTGCGGCGAAGCGCGGCTTCATTTCGTCGAGGCTGTCGCCGCCCAGCTTTTCCATCAGGGCCTCGGTCAGCACAATCGCCATCATCGCCTCGCCTACGGGGACCGCGCGCGGCAAGGCGCAGAAATCGCTGCGCTCGTAAACGGTGGGGTTGGGCGCGCCGGTGGCCAAGTCAACCGAGCCGGCGCCGCGCAACATGGTGGAGATGGGTTTCATGGCGACGCGCACGACGACAGGCTCGCCGGTAGTGATGCCGCCCTCCAGCCCGCCGGCGCGATTGGTCGCGCGCGAGAGCCGGCCGGCGTCGTCAACCACAATTTCGTCGTGCACTTGCGAGCCGCGCTTGCCGGCATTCGCGAAGCCGCTGCCGATCTCGGCGCCTTTCATGGCTTGAATGCTGACCATAGCGCCGACCAGCCGGCCGTCCAGCTTGCGGTCGAAATGCACATGCGAGCCCAAGCCGGGCGGCAGGCCGCGCGCGACAACCTCAAAGACGCCGCCGAGCGTGTCCTTGTCGATCTTCACCTGGCGGATGAGCGCGTGCATTTTCTCCGCGGCCGCGGCATCGGGGCAGCGCACATCGTTGTCTTCGTTGCGCGCGATCCGTTCGTCCAGCGACATCTCGTCCAGGTCGGCGATGACATTGCCGAGTTGCGAGACATAGCCGTCGATAGCGATGCCGAATTGGCGCAGATAGGCTTTGCAGATAGCGCCGATGGCGACGCGCATGGTGGTTTCGCGCGCGCTGGCCCGCTCCAGCGAGAGGCGTAATTCGCGATAGCCGTATTTAACCGCGCCGGTCAAATCGGCGTGGCCGGGCCGGGGCGTGGTGACGGGCGTGATATCGCGTTCTTTCCAGCTTTTGAAATCGCGATTCTGCACTTGCAGGGCGATTGGCGCGCCGGTGGTCAAGCCGTTCATGACGCCGGCGGTGATGACGATGCGGTCCTTCTCGATTTGCATGCGCCCGCCGGAGCCGTAGCCCTTCTGACGCCGGCGCAGATCGCGATTGATGTCTTCGCCGGTCAAGGGCAAACCGGCCGGCATGCCCTCCAGGATGGCGGTCAGTCCGGGGCCGTGGCTTTCGCCGGCGGTGAAGAATCGAATTGGCATGAGCCTTCAGTCCTCGTTCGCAGTTTCCAGCGCCGTTTGCAGGGCGCCAATCATCACCTCAACTGGCGGCACGACGCCAGTCCAGAGCTCGAAGGCGATAGCGCCTTGCCGCGCGAGCATGCCCAGGCCGCCGATGGCGCGGCCGCCATGCGCCACGCATTGCTGCATCAGGGCGGTGTTGGCCGGGCGATAGACCATGTCGTACACCGTGACGCCTTCGGGAAAGGGCAGGCCGTGAATCCAGGGCGACTGCTGGATATGAGGATGCAAGCCGACCGAGGTGCAATTGACGATCAAGGTCATGCCCCAGTCGGCCGCCTGATCCAGGGTCATCACCGCCGCGCCAGTTAATCGCGCCGAGGCGCGCAACTGCGCCACGAGTTTGTCAGCGCGTGACTTGGTGCGGTTGACGACCGCGACGCTGGCGCCCGCGCGCAGCAGACCGTAAACCGCGGCCCGCGCCGCCCCGCCCGCGCCCAGGACCAGCACCCGCTGGCCGCGGATAGGCACATCATTGGCGCGCAAGTCAGCGATGAGGCCGGCGGCGTCGGTGTTCGTGCCCAGATTATTGCGGAAGTCTACGGTATTCACCGCGCCGATCGCCCGCGCTACTTCGTCGGGCCGGACGTATTCCATGATCGCTTCCTTGTGCGGCACGGTCACATTGATGCCGACATAGCCGTGGTTCTTGGGCTCGCGCAGGCCCAGCCGCAAAATATCAGGCGGGATGGACATAGCGTCATAATACCAGTCGCTCATGCCTAGCGCCGCAAAAGCGGCATTGTGCATGATCGGGCTGAGGCTGTGCTCCACCGGAAAGCCGATTACGCCTACGCGTTTCGTCGTCACGTTTAACCCCGTCAGTTCTCTCGCATCGGCTACTCCGGCAGCAGCAGCGCGCCGCAGCCGATAAGCGTCTCGGCGAAGCCGGGAAAACTGTCAGCGGCGCAGGCGGCGTCCGTAACAATTGCCCCTTCGGCCGCGATCAGCCCGGCGATAGTCAAGCTCATGGCGATGCGATGGTCGTCATGCCCGTCGGCTTGCCCGCCGGCTAATCGCTGCGGGCCAACGATGCGGAAGCCGTCTTCGCGTTCGTCGATGACGGCGCCCAGCTTGCGCAGCTCCCCCGCCATGACGGCGATGCGGTCGGTCTCCTTGACGCGCAGTTCGCGCGCGTCGCGGACGATGGTCTCGCCTTCGGCCTGCGTCGCCGCTGCCATCAGTATCGGGAACTCGTCGATCATGCGCACGACTGTTTCACCACCGATTTCGACGCCGCTAAGCGCGCTCGATTTCACCTGAATATCGCCGACCGGCTCGCCGGCTTGCGTTGATTGGTTGCTGATAGCGAAATCCGCGCCCATTTCCTGCAGCGCATCCAGCAGGCCGGTGCGGGTGGGATTCAAGTTGACGCCGGTGATCGTCAAGTCGCTGCCGGGAACGAGCAATCCGGCGACCAGCAGAAAAGCGGCCGACGAGAGATCGCCCGGCACGGTGATGTCAAGCGGCTCGAGCCGGGCCGTGGGATGTACGGTCAGGCAGTTGCCGGCTTCGTCTTCCTCGATGATCTTCGCGCCCATTGCGCGCAGCATGCGCTCGGTGTGATCGCGGGCGGGCCCGGGCTGGATCACGGTCGTTGGCGAATCGGCGAAGAGGCCGGCCAGCAGCAGGGCGCTCTTGACTTGGCCGCTTGCCACCGGCATGTCGTAGCGCGCGCCTTTCAGAGGCGCCGGGCGGATGGTAAGGGGGCAGCAGCCGTCGGTCGCCTGGATGTCCGCGCCCAGCAGCTGCAGCGGTTCCGTGATTCGCCTCATCGGACGGCGGCGCAGCTGCTCGCTGCCATCAAGCACGCTGGCGAAGGGCTGGCCCGCCATGATGCCGGCCAGCAAGCGGATGCCGGTGCCGGCGTTTTTCAGGTTCAGCGGGCCGGGCGCCGGACGCAGCGGACCGCCCTCAATCGTCAAGTTTGAGGCGTCGTGGCGCTTGATACGCGCGCCCAGGTCGCGCATGGCGCCCAGGGTGGCTTCGGTATCGCCGGCTGCCAGCCAATTGCGGATCTTTGATGTGCCTTGCGCGATGGCGGCCAGCATGACCGCGCGGTGCGAAATCGACTTGTCGCCCGGCACGCTTATTGTTCCGCGCAAGGCGCCGCCGGGGCGCAGCGAGAATTGCTGATGTCTAACGGCCGTTTTCATAATTCCGCGCCCATTCCTTCCGCGCATGCCGCAGGGGCTGCAGCGATTCGCTAAGCTGTTGGTCGTCGCCCGCGATCAGCAGGGTCTCGAGCATGGCCAGTTGCATGCGAAATTGGGCCAGCAAAGTCGCGACCGCCTGCGTATTCGTGCTCAGGATATCGCCCATCATCGTAACATCGCTGGCGGCCAGACGGGTTGTATCACGGAAGCCGCCGGCGGCCAGCTCCCAGTAGGCCGGGTCGCTCTCCGCTTGCCGCGCCACCGTAGCCACCAGCGTGGCGCTCAGCAGGTAAGGCAAGTGGCTGATGCCGGCTACGATCTGGTCATGGCGTTCAGCGTCCATTTCAATCGGCAGCGCGCCAAGGGTCTCGACGAATGACAAGGCGTGCAGCCGGGCCGCCGGCGTCGTCCTTCGCGAGGGGCAAAGCACGAAGGGCCGATTGGCGTAGAGCGAGCGGTCCGATTCTTCAATGCCGCCGTTTTCCTTGCCAGTCATGGGATGACCGCCGACCGCGTTGACACCGATCGGCAAACTGGCCATGGCATCCACGATATCTTGTTTGGTGCTGCCGATGTCGATGACCAGGGTGTTGGAGCGTAGGTAGCCGCCGATCTGCATTTTCAGCATGTCCACGATGACGCGCACCGGCGCCGCCAGAATCACGACATCGGCGGGGTTGACGGCTTCGTAGAGATCGCCGGTGGCACAGTCGACCATGCCGCGCGCCAGGGCGTAGTCGCGCGCCCGCGGGTCGCGGTCGACGCCGGCGATATGATCGGCGTGCTCGCGCATTGCCAGCGCCAGCGAGCCGCCCATCAGCCCCAGGCCGACGACAGCCAAATGGCGCGCGCGGAAGCCAGCTTTCATCAGTCGTCTCCAGTCTCTCTGTCCTGCGCTAAATCGGGCCGCAACATCGCGGCGCCGCGAATAAAGACGTGTTGAATTTCGTCGATGGACTTTGCGGTATTCCAATGAATCATGACGCGGATGCAGAGGGGCAAGCCGCCGGTGATGTTGGCTTCCTGGAAGCCGAGCAGGGCCGCGCGCGTCCAGCCCATCATGCGCGCCGCGGTCGCCGGGAAGGTCTCGTCCAATTCGGGCGTAGTCGTGAAGAGGACGCTGGCGACGTCCTCTTCGACGATACCGTTGCGCTCGATCATGGTTTGCAGCAACTCTTGCGTCGCCGCCAGGATGGCCTCGCGCGAATTGGATTTTGCGGTCGTGGCGCCGCGTATGCCTCGCATCATAATCAGGGCACTCCCCGTCTCAAACAGTCGCAAACAAAAAAAGGCGCTGAGCCTTTCGCTCTGCGCCTCCATCTTCGCCTTACGTAGCGTGGAAGTTCTTTGCCAGCGCGAATCACCCAGACCGGTCTATGCAGTTTGGGTAATAATAGTCGAAGGCTGTCGCTCTAGCCAGACCGTGCTCAGTCATAGTCGACGCTGGCGCCTCGCGGAATCGGATAGGACTTGTAGAGGGATGATACACTGCGCCAGCTGATATCGCTATGGTCATTTCCGGCGCAGATAATGCTGTTGGCGTAGCCATAGCTCTTTCCTCTGTGACCTCTGTGATCTCTGTGATCTCTCTATTTTGAAACCCCCACTCCAAACCCGTCTCGCCATCTCTATGGCGAGCATCCCATAAAGAGGAAGTGGCTTTTTACCTGCTGAAGCCGGGAAGGGTTAGCGCCCCTTCCCACCTTGTGGGGG
>VXLV01000112.1 GCA_009841405.1 Chloroflexota bacterium
GGCGGGTAGAGCGCCTCGCGCATCGCCTTCGACGCGCGATAACGCGTGTCGAAATTGCTGTATTGCAGCCAGGTCAGCCGCTCGCCTCGCAGACGCTCGACATGCTCGTCGGGGAAGACCGGATTGCGCAAGGCATCGTTGGCGACCTCGATCAGCACCGGCAGGTCTTCCGCCAGCGACTTGCCGGAGAAACCCAGCTTGTGCCGGTGCCCGCGGAAGCCCAAATCAGCGCCGATGTCTTCCAGCGCGGCGTGAATCCCGTCGAAGTCGCGCGTCGCCGTGCCGGTCATCAACGCGCCGCCAACCAGCGACGCCAGGCCGTTTTTTGCGGGCGACTCGTAGATGCCGCCGGCGTGAATCGAGCCCATGACATTGACCGACTGCACGGCCGGATTTTCGTAAGCCAAGATAGTGATCCCGTTGACCAGCCGGCAGCGCGTGATATTGTCGCTGTTGGGGATGCTCGCTTGCCGCGCGTTCATGCCGGGTCCGCCTCCTGCTGCGGGTCAGTCGGGTTGAGCGCGCCAACGACGCGCGTCTGCGGCCGCAGGTAGCGGCGCGCGACATCCAGCACATCTTCCGCGCTGACCGCCAGCAGCCGCTCGGAGTAGTTGTCGAACCAGCTCACATCGCCGAGGATGAAGGACTGCGCCAGCCAGTAGGCCTGCTCGGTGACGCTCTCCGTGCGGTAGGCGAAGGCGGCGCGCGTTTGCTTGCGGGCTTTGCGCAGCTCGGCTTCGCTGACGCCATCAGCTTGCAGGCGCTCGATCTCGCGCAGCAGAATCGCCTCGGCTTCGTCAGCCGTCCGCCCATCGCGCAGCGTTATGAGGACGCTGTACAAGTAGGGGTCGATTGTGGGTGTCAGCCAGGCGCCGACGCCGGCCGCAATCTCGGTCTTGACCAGCGCCTGATACAGCCGGCTGGTCTTGTTGTCCGAAGCGCCGCTCGAGCCGCTCAATATGGCGTTCAGCAGCTGCAGCCGTATCCAGTCTTCATGCGCCGCGCCGGGGATATGGTGGCAGACTTCCAGGAAGGCGGTCTGGCCCGGGCGCTCGACAGTGACGCGGCGCTCGCCAGCCTGCGGCGGCTCCGCCCGCGCGAAGAGCTCAGGCGCGCCATTGCCCGGAATCGCGCCGAACAGGTCCTCGATCTCGCGCAGCATGTCCTCAGTATCAAAGGCGCCGACCGCGATGACGGCGGCATTGGCCGGGCAGTAGTGCCGGCGATAGTGCGCGTAGAGCTGGTCGCGGGTCATGGCGCGCAAGTCAGCCTCATCGCCGATGATTTCGTGATGATAGCCGTGCACGCGGAAGGCGCTGCCGCGCACGCCTTCCTGCAGCCAGAAAGTCGGCTGATTCTCCGCCCCCTGCCGCTCGGAGATGATGACCGTGCGCTCGGATTCGGTCTCGTCCGGGTCGAACTGCGCGTTGACCATGCGGTCGGCTTCGGCGCGCATGGCGATGCCGATTTTGTCAGCCGGCAGGGTCTCGAAGTATTTGGTGGCGTCCATGGAGGTGAAGGCGTTCCACTGGCCGCCGGCGCGGTCGATTTCGCGGTCGAGCATGCCGGCCGGGAATTGCTCCGTGCCCTTGAACATCATGTGCTCGACCCAGTGGGAGATGCCGGTTTGGCCGGTGGGTTCGTTGCGGCTGCCCACGCGGTAAGCGAGCCAGAAGCTGATGACGGGCGCGCTGTGCGCCTCGCGCAGGAGGATGGTGAGTCCGTTGGGGAGGGTGGTGTGGGTGAGTGCCGTCACTTAGACGATTTCTCGCGGTTGCACATACGGCAGAGCATTTGGCAATTCTCCTCGACAGTCTTGCCACCTTCAATCCACGGCGTAATGTGGTCGGCTTCCATTGCTGACAATTCAGTGTCCTCTTTGCAGATAGCGCAAATGCCGTCCTGTTTCCGATAGACTTTGCGCTTCATGGCTTTTGTAAAGGCGCGAATGCTTAATTTTGATTCGTCGCGGGTAAGAATATAAGGGTAGATACCTGTCTTCTTGGTCACATCATCGTCATCGTCTAGATGCTCGGCTTCGTTGGCTATTGCGTCCGGGTCTTGGGGCTTGTCCTTATGTTCGTTGTAAAGCAGTCCCCAATCCACGCCCTTCATTGGCAAACCTATCGTGTTCGGGAACGTATTCTTCACCCATTCCATCACAAACTGGAAATACTCCCAAAGTGGCTTTGCGCATTCATCGTGCTGGTGGATTCTCATGTACTCTTCAATGTCCATACCGTCGGCGTTGCTTCGCCACTTGATGGCGGTTTCAAGATAATCTTGGCGGATTGGCGACCCGCTCATATAGTCGCTGCCCAAGCCGACCGCCGGGCCTCCTGTCTTGCTGAAATAGCGCTTGGCGTTGGACACCCATGGACCCGAGTAAATCGCGTTGCGCAATTCTTGATTCGTCAACCGTTTGCCAGCGATATTGATGATCTTAAACCACTCCAGCTTTTCGCTAGGCGTACCACCGCACACATAAACCATTAACTTGTAATTGAGAATCCGTTCCTTTACATCGGACTGCTGATTTTCGAATCCCAGCCCGTCAACTGAGAAGCCCGGTTTTTCCGCCACATAGCGCGCTATCGAAATAGTGCGCTGCTGGCCGTCGATAATCTCATATCTGCCGTCCGGTCGGTCGAACCAATACATGACATTGAGTGGGAAGCCTTTGAGTACCGAGTCAATGACGGCATTTCGTTCTTTCATATCGTAGATGAACGCCCGCTGGTAGGGCGGGCGAATATCCAGCTTGCCACCATAGCCGACCACACCGTCATCTCCATCGTCGTAGTAGCCAGCTACGAGATCGCGTATGGTGAGGTTTAGCTGTTGAATCTTCATGTGCGCATTAGCCAATCGCGTACCGCTTTCGTCTCAAACTTAGCATTGGGCGGTCTAATCCAATAGTGTTGCCGTCCGTAGAGTTCCCCAATATATACTACTGTACCGTGCCTGATTGTTCCCATAATCTCGTCTTCGATCTTCATCAACCTGTCGGGGTCGAGCGCTCTCAACTGTTCCATGTATGACAGCTCGCCGAAATCGTCCGGTAACTCAGACCTTGTCAAACGGTCTGAGGCGTAAGGACCCAGTACAGCCAATATCAGATTATCAATGAACGCAATACCTGTTTTCTCTATTGGATAAGTTGCAAGAATTTCTTCGTTTGCATCCATAAGATCTTTGTCACCTTTTAGGTTATTGCACCAATAATGAACAAGCGATATGTTTTCAATTCTGTTTAGCCCGCCGTCTGTCAGCGGAATACGATGATCTAAACTGGCATCTTCCTCCCTAATGAACCTTCCACAAATAGAGCAGAAAACCGTTGCGTCCCAAAGCCTAGAAAGTTCTTGGAACGTAACGCATTCTGTCTTGCCCAGTTTTCTTGCTCTCTTATTCGCGTTTTTCGCCAAACGTTTCAACCTGTCGTCTAATTCTCTCATTTTCCAAACTCCTTCCGCCGAATTACGATCCGCGCATAAATCTCTTTCCCGTTGAGCCAGAACCTACTCTGCCGACCAGTCAGTTGTTTAAGGAGTGGTCGATCCATTCCGACAATCTCAAATTGGTCCGGGTTGTACTTATCAAGAAACGTTATTGGCACACCCATTGCGCCATCGAAATCCACAGGAATATTGACAGTCTTGCTCACTTCAATAGCGTCGTAATTATCATACTTAGGATACTGGTCTGGCGAGTAACGCTTGTATAAGATCACTTCCTCATTCCGTTTCTTGTGCTCAAGGTTGGTGTACCATGTGTTTGCAGACCAGCCCTTAACAACTCCATCCACAATCTTGTAAGCACTACCTTCCCTCTTAGTCTCTACCAACTCTTGCGCAAATTCAGCTGGCACGTCAAACAGCATTCCTCCAGCCATTGGACGACATCCGATCCACAGTTTATTGGCTTTAATAAGCGGAAAAATATCTTTGTACGTAATGGCGTTCTTGGCCCCAATTATGAGAAACTTCTTATCGTAATCTACTAACTGCTTTACATATACTCGAAAAAGCGAGAATGGCGGATTTGTCACGACGATATCGGCTTGCTTGAGTAGTTCGATACATTCACTGCTTTGAAAGTCGCCATCACCTTCAAGATAATGAATGCCGATGTCTTCAAGTGATGGAACGCCGGTCTCGTTCTCAGTTCCGTCGTATTCCAGCCAAATCGCCTTTTCCGCATCGTGCTGACTGAACATATCCAGTTGCTGATTCTTGTAGCAGGTAGTGACTAGTTTCTTCAATCCGAGCACGCGGAAGTTGTAGGCGAAGTAATGGAAAAACTTGCTTACCCTAGGATCATCACAGTTACAGTAGACGACCTTCCCGCGAAAATGCTCGGTGTAGTGACGGAGTTCATTTTCAATATCGACAAGCTGCGTGTAAAACTCGTCGTTTCTTGCAGTGTTGGCCGCGTGCAAGTTTCGATTTGCCGACATAGGTCATCTCTCAATTACCGTAAGTTACATTCTGGACGGCATTATAGCACAAAAGTTTTTCTCTGTGACCTCTGTGACTCTGTGGTGCATTCACCCCCGCAGCTTCCGCGCCAGCACCCGCGACCCCGCGTCCAAACCCGCCACCCACTCCCCGACCGCCGCCACCGCCCCGTGCATGCCCGCCGTCGCCCGCGCATGACCGACCGCGCTCAGCCGGACCATGTACTCGCCCGCCTCCGCCCGCGGCGACAGCGCCAGCAGGGCGTGCTGCTCGATGGTCGGCTCTTCGACCACGACTTCGAAGACGGCGGTATCACGCTTGGGGTCGGCATAGGCGCGCAGGATGGCGATGTGGGCGTTGCCCGCTTGCCGGCGCGTGGCTTCGAAGCGCGCGACAATCTCGGCGGCGGACAGGGCGGACTGCAAGAAGAGGTGGGGCATGTCCAGCTCCTTGATGACTGGCGGATGCGTCACGGGCGCGGCGTTGCGCTGATAGCGGAAGAAGTGCCCGCGCCGGCCTTCGCGGTAGCCCTTGAGCTCGTATTTCGTGCGGAAGCGGCCCGCGATGTCGCTGACCCAGGGCGTCTCAAACTGATTCGTCAGGCCGGGTGTATCCGCCAGGGTCTCATGCGCCATCTCAGCGTATTCGCGGATGTCGGTGGCCAGATGCAGCGTGCCGCCCGCGCGCAGCCGGCTGGCGAGCAAGTCGACCGTCGCGCGCTGAATCAAGCGGCGGCGCTGATGGCGTTTCTTGAACCAGGGATCGGGATAGTTGATATGGAACTCGGCTACCGTCTCCGGCTCCAGCAGGTGCGCCAGCGCCGTTTCCGCGCGGCAGTGAATCGGGCGAACATTGGGCAGCCCGCGTTTCTCAATCTTGGCTTCGGCTTTGCTCATGGACTGGCTGGAAATTTCGATGCCGATGACGTTGTGGTCCGCTCGCGTCTCGGCCAGGTGAAGCAGGAAGTCGCCGTTGCCGAAGCCGATCTCGACGATCAGCGGCGCCGCGCGCGGAAAGAGCCGCCCCTGCTCCAGCGGCCACTCAACCGTCAGGTAATTCAGCTTACGCAGCATAAATCTACTGATGAACTAATCTCTCAGACTCCCCCTCCCTCTTTATGGGCTGGGTGATATACACATCTGACGCTGCCGACGATCTTACGCGGTGAG
>VXLV01000166.1:0-44651 GCA_009841405.1 Chloroflexota bacterium
AACGAGGAATCTTTAGGAAAAGGATACGAAGCGCTTGAGCGAAATCAAAGCGGTCATCAGCGAATCCATCAAACGTATTGACGCGATGGGCAAGGTGACTGGAGAGACCAGATACCCCGGCGACATCAATATCGACGGCCAGCTGTGGATGCGCGTGAAATTCAGCGAACGCGCCCACGCGCGCGTGCTTCGCGTCGACAAGCGCGAAGCCGAAGCCCTGCCCGGCGTAGTCCGCGTATTCACCAGCCGCGATGTGCCGATCAACGAATATGGCCTGGTTATCAGAGATCAGCCGGTGCTCTGCGGGCCCGGCGGCGAAAAGGCCGGAACTGATGTCGTCCGCTGCTACATGGATATGGTGGCCACAGTTGTCGCCGAGTCCGATGACATCGCCCGGCAAGCGCTTGACTTCATCCAGGTCGAGTACCAAGACTTGCCCGCCGTTTTTGACCCGGACGACGCCATGGCCGATACCGCGCCGCAGCTGCATCCGGACTGCCCTGGCAATCTCGTCACCCGGTATCGCATCCGCAAGGGCGATATGTCAGCCGGCTGGGCCGCTGCCGATGTGGTCGTGGAAGGCGAATACGAGACCACCTGGCAAGAGCACGCCTACCTGCAGCCGGAAGCCGGTTTGTCCTACATAGATGAAGAAGAACGGGTCACGGTCATTGTCGCCGGGCAATGGACCCATGAAGATCAAGAACAAATCTGCCACGCCCTCAACCTGCCAGCCGACGCCGTGCGCGTGATCTATCCCGCCATCGGCGGCGCTTTCGGCGGGCGCGAGGATATGTCAGTGCAGATCGTGCTGGCGCTCTCGACCTGGATGCTGCGGCGGCCGATCAAGATCCAGTGGAATCGCGAGGAGTCGATTCTTTATCATCACAAGCGCCATCCGATCAAAGTGCGCGCGAAGTGGGGCGCGACCAAATCGGGCCTGATCACCGCGATTTACTCTGAAGTCATCGGCGATGCCGGCGCCTACAATTACACCTCGAACAAGGTGCTCGGCAACGCCCAACTTACGGCCGGCGGCCCCTACGAGACGCCAAACATCCACATTGACACCTACGCCGTCTATACCAATAACATCCCATCGGGCGCGTTTCGCGGTTTCGGCGCGCCCCAGGCGCTCTTCGCGGCTGAAGGCCAAATGAATCGCCTGGCGGCGGCTCTCGGCATGGACCCGCTCGAGATCCGGATGCTGAATACGATTCGCGAGGGCAGCCTGGGATCGGTCGACACGCCCTTCCCAAAAGGCGTAACCATGCCCCAGGTCTTCGCGGCTTGCGGGCGCGAGTCCTGGTGGCGCGAAACCGACGCCGGCTGGTCGCTGCAGCGCCCGCAGCAGCCCGCCGACGCGACCAAGCGGCGCGGCCGCGGCCTGGCCGGCGGCTTCAAAAATGTCGGCTTCAGCTTCGGCTTCCCCGAGCATTGCTGGGCGGGCATTGAGCTGCGCGGCAGCGCCGAAATCGAAAGCGTGATATTGTTTCACGCCGCGGCCGAGGTTGGCCAGGGCGCGCATACGGCTCTGATGCAGATGGCCGCCGATGCCGTTGGCGTTCAGTTTGACCAGGTGCGGCTAGTCGCCTCGGATACCGCCACCTCGGGCTCGGCCGGCAGCGCCTCGGCCTCGCGCCTCACATTTATGTCGGGAAACGCCATCCGCGGCGCGGCCGATATCGCCTTGCAGAAATGGCACGATGAGGAACGGCCGGCTACCGGCGAATTCATGTATCGCCCGCCGCCAACCACCGCCTTTGATCCGCTGACGGGCAAAGCCGATCCCAATTTCGCTTATGGTTACGTCGCGGAAGCGGTGGAGGTCGAGGTCGATCTTGAGACCGGGCAGGCGCGCCTGCTGGAAGTCGTCTGCGCCAATGATGTCGGCAAGGTGATTAATCCGCAGCAGTTGGAAGGGCAGATCGAAGGCGCGGTCGCGCAAGCGCAGGGCTACGCGCTGATGGAATATCTGGTGTCAAAGGAAGGCCGCATCTTGAATCCCTACCTTTCTACCTACCTCATTCCCACATCGCTTGATGTGCCGCCCAAGGTGAAATCAGTGATTCTGGAGCACCCCGATCCGATCGGGCCCTGGGGCGCGCGCGGTATGGCGGAAATGCCATTCTTGCCTTTGGCGCCCGCGATTGCCGCCGCCATCTTTGACGCAACCGGCGTTTGGGTGGACTCTCAACCGTTCACCGCCGAGAAAGTGGTGAAGGCCCTGCGCCGGCAAGGAATCGGCGCAATCTAGCTCCGCTCCGCCGCATTCGTGTTATCATTGCAAGATGAATCGCCGGTCACGGCCTGCGAAGCCCCGGCGGCTTGCGGAGAACTAATGAAACTCGAAAAGGCATTTGACCTGAATCGCGGCGACGTCGTGTCCTTTATCGGCGCCGGCGGCAAGACCTCCTTGCTGGTTAGCCTGGGCTACGAATTGGCGGAGGCAGGATGGCGCGTGCTCGCGACCACAACGACACATTTGACTGAAGAACAGGTGGGGTTTTTCCCAGGCGCGCTGACGGCGGATGCCGACGCGTCCCTCATTTCCCAAGCCCTTAATGAGAGACAATTCGTCTTGCTCTTCGATGAAATCCGCGCGGGCCGCGTCTATGGACCGTCGCTCCAATGGACGAAGCAACTGCTTGATCGCGTTGATTCTGACATCTTGCTGGTCGAGGCCGATGACGCGCGGAATTTGCCATTCAAAGCGCCGCGCCCGGGCGAGCCCAGGATTCCAGCGGAAACTTCGTTGGTCGTGTCTGTTGCTTCGCTGAGCGCATTGGGAAAGCCCCTGAATGCGGACCACATCTACAACCCCGGCGCGATGATCGACAAATACGGATTCGCCGAAAATAGCCCGGTGAAATCGCCCTGGTTGGCGCAGGTGCTGCGCGATGAAGAGCTGGGCATGCGCGGCATTCCGGACGACTCCCGTGTGCTGGTCTATCTGAATCAGACGCCGGAACGCGGCTACATGCGCGGTCGCGCGCGTCTGATCGCGCGCCTAAGCCTCCAGAGCAAGCGCATCAGCGCGGTGGCGTTGGGTTCCGCGCGCGGCGCTGAACCAGTCCATGAAGTGCAGCGCCCGCTCGGCGCGCTGGTGCTCGCGGCCGCCGACGCGCACAGCGCCGGCCCGGCGGCAGTTCTGCGGCGGGGTGAACGCGGACGCGCGGCTCTGGCGCTTGTTACCGAAAAGGTCTTTCGCTCACGCATTGATCACGTTCGCGTGATTACCGGCCGTGGCGCCAGCGCCGCCCGCCAGGCCATACAGCATCTCGGCGCAACGGTCGAGCATAACCCAGCCTGGAAGACTGGCGGCTTTGTGTCAGCCTTGCGAACGGGACTGCAATCCTTGCCCGAACATGTTGCGGCCGTGCTTGTGCTGCCCGGCGATCAAGCCCAACTCCAGCCGAAGACAATCCATCAACTTATGACGCTATACGCCCGAGGCGAGGGCGAATTTCTTATTCCGCGCTATCGCGGTCGCTCCGGCCATCCGGTTCTGATCGGACAGCGGCATTGGCCCGACATCCTCAAGATGCCCAGCCATTTCGGCTTTTCGGCGATCGCCGAGCGCTTCGCAACTTCCATCACTTACCTGGATGTGGATAGCGATTGCGTCTTGCGCAAAGGGGAATCGCCGAACGCGCGCCGACTGCTGAGCTTGACCGGCAGCGTCAGATTCCGCGGCCGCTAGCCGCCTTCCTGCTGATCTATCAATTCGCGAATCATATCGCGCGACCAGACTCCGGTCGAGGAGGCGTCGATGTTGAGGCGAAGCGTTGCCGGGCGTTTGTTCTTCTCGCCCGTGGCTTTGGCGCGCATCTCATCAAAGTACTGCATCGGCGTGATGACGATCAGCACCTCATAGGGCTGAATCACGTAATCGAGCGGCGGCGCGTATTCAAAGCCCAATCCATCGGCCAGCCTGATGCCAACCACTCCGGCGTGATAGCGCATCGAAAGCGCCAATTCTCTGATGGTGCGGCCGATCCAGGGCGAATCATTCTCCATGTACAACTCGGCCGTTTCCAGTCCAGTGATCTCATTATAAAGCACGTGCTGCAAAAAATTGGCGATCTCGGGCCGCGTGGTCGACAGCAGCACAAATTGCGCCGCGACGTGAAAGGGACTGACGACGCGGTCCGCGCCGGATCGTTTCAGTTTCTCGATCATATCGTCCGTGGTGGCGGTAACCGAAATCAGCAGCGACTTGCTGATGCTCCGCGCCGAAAGCACGGTCAGCACAGCAGCGGCTTTATCTTGCATCGAAATCATGATCGCCTGCGCCCGGTTGGCGCCGGCCAGCTTCAAGACGTCTTCGCTGGTGGGGTTGCCGTGGATCACGCAGAAGCCGCGCTGAAGCCAACTCCCCGCCAGCGTTGCGTCGCTGGTGAGCAGCACAAAGGGCCGTGACGGATCCAGAAAGCGCACCGCGCTCTGAATGATGTGATCGTTTCCACAGATCACGAAATGCTTGGACATCCCCTCAATCTGGGCGATGCACTCCGGCAAGCTCATGATCTTGTCCAGGCTTTTGCTCTCACGTGGCGGCACAAGCCGCTGGAAGGTCGTAAAGCGCATGTCGCTCCGCCTGGCCGGGCGGCACTGATTCTGCAACACCGGAATCATCGGCCCGGGCGCAACGCCCAGCAGAATCTCATACTCGCGCAGAACCCGCCCGCCGCTCGGCGCGTGCGCAAAGTCGCCGTCCTCTAGCCGGATGCCGATGATCCCGGCGTTGTACTGCTCTCGCAACCTCAAGTCGCCAATGCGCTTGCCGATCCAGGGCGAGTCGTCTTCCAATTCCAACTGCGTGATCTGATGATGCGTCTCCTGATCGAACAAGATGCTATTGAAGAAATCGTTGACCGCCGGCCGCAGCGTCGCGCTGTTGAGAAACTGCGAGGCGACTTCGTAGGGCGCCAGCACCACGTTGGCGCCGGCCTTGATCATCTTTTGCTTCAAGTCTTCTTCGACCGCGGCCGCAGTGATGTACAAACGCGGGTCCAGGTTGCGCGCCGTCAAAACGGTTAGCAAGCTTTCAGTATCCTGATTCAGCATGACCATGATCGCCCGGGCGCGGGTGACGCCGGCCGCCCGCAGCGAGTCGTCATCGGTCGGGTCGCCATCGATCACCAGAATGCCGGCGCTGCGCAAGCGCTCCGCGTATTCTTCGTCTTCAGTGACCACCACAATCAGGTCCAGCAGGGTCGTATGCTCGACGACTAGATTGTGAAATAAATGGAAGAGCTTGCCGACCAGGCGATGCGCGGCCGTAAAGCGCCCGGTAGTGGGATGGCCGATTATCCGCCGCAGCAGCGACCCGATTGGCCGATACGAGGCATCCTGTAGCTGCGCCCGGCGGATTTCGGCGCCATGCAACACGTAGCCGATGGTCTTGTCGACCAACTCGCCCGTACCGCAAAGGATGTAATGGTTAGTGAGCCGTTTAATCTTCTGCCGCAAGCGAAAGTTGCGCCGCCTCGCCATCGCGTCCGGGCTGAATAGCAGCGCGAACGATGACGACAAAAAGAATGCCAGCGCGCCCAAACCGGCGAATACCAATCCCAGCGTAAATACGCGCCCGATTTCAGTCGTTGGAACAACATCGCCGTAGCCGATAGTCGTCAAGGTGATGATGGTCAAGTAGACGGCTTCGAACAGGGATTTGCCCTCGAAGACCATGTAGCCGGCAATGCCGATTGGCACAATGATCAAGATCAGAATTGTCGCGGCGCGAAATTGTCTTCGGACGTCGTTCAAGCGCCTTACCCCTGTTGAGCCGGTTCCAGCAACGCCTTCATTATATCGGAGAACGCCGACTTGTGATAAGATGACCCTAACGTGCGCGGCGAATCGAGCCGCTCGCGAAGTTCGCCTACCGAACGCAGAAAGAAGGGAGCGACTCTTGAACCAGCGCGAGGCATTTACGCGCGCGGCGGACACCGTACGAGAGCGCGCGAATCTGCAACCGACGATTGGCCTGGTCCTTGGTTCGGGCTTGGGCGGCCTGGCTGACGAGCTCGGGAACCGAACCGTCGTCCCCTACGAAGATATCCCCGGCTGGCCGGTCTCTACTGTTCACGGCCATCAGGGCAATCTGGTCATTGGCGAACTGGAAGGGCAGGTTGTGGCCGCGCAGCAAGGGCGCGCTCACTTCTACGAAGGCTACAGCCTGGCGCAAGTCACATTCCCGATTCGCGTCATGAAAGAGCTCGGCATCGACACGGTGATTCTGACGAATGCCGCCGGCGGCGTCAACCCGGCTTACGCGGTCGGCGATCTGATGCTGCTGGAAGACCATATCAGCTTGCCGGGCATGGTCGGCGCCAATCCCCTCATGGGCCCCAACGATGATGAACTCGGCGAGCGCTTCGTCGGCGTCGCCCAGGCTTATGACCGGCGTTTGCGTCGTTGCGCGCTGGAGGTGGCGCGCGCCCATGACATTCCGCTGCACAGCGGCGTCTACTTTGGCTTGTCCGGGCCATCCTTTGAAACGCCCGCCGAGATCCGCATGATCCGCATCCTGGGCGGGGATACCGTCGGCATGTCGACCGTGCACGAAGTGCTGGTGGCGCGCCACGGCGGCATGCGCGTCATGGCTTGCTCGGGCGTGACCAATGTCGCAATTGACGCCGTCGATAGCGACTTCGAAACCAATCACCTCGAGGTTCTTGAGGCGGCCGAGATCATAGTGCCGCGCCTCACCACCATCCTGAAGGGCGTGCTAAACAACTTTCCGGCATGACCGCTGTAATCGCTCTCATTGATCAGATCGCCATCGGCATCTATTTTCTGATTCTTGCGGGCATCCTTTTTGCGCTCAGACGCTTCCTGTTGCAGGGAGAAGAATACCGCTCCTCCTATTTCGAGCTCGAGCGCGACCTGGCGCGCTACCGGCGCATGAACGCCGTCACCTTCATCGTCTTGCTCCTGGAATTGGCGATCATCGTCATCGGCATTCAACTGGTGGTCGTGCCGGAACTCCTCGCCGACCGCCGGATTGAGGCGCTGCTGGCGGAGACCCGGGCGGAAGACGGCGTCTTTGAAACGCCGGTCCCGGCGGCGCCGGCCGAAAGCCTCGGCATTGATCCGGTCGCGCTGCCGCGTTCCATCGATACCGGCAATCAGCTTCGGGCTACCCCCTTGCCGACGCCCACGCCGGTGGGCACAATCATTCCGGCCGATCCCGCGCTTGGCTGCGATTCGCCGGAAGCGCAACTGGTCATCCCCGGCAATGGCATGCGCGTTTTCCAGCCGGTGCCAGTGGTCGGCACGGTCTTCACAGATCAGTTCTCGTACGCTTCGATCGAGATCAATGGCCCCAGCACCAACGGCAACTTCCAACTGATTGACGACCAACCCTCAGAAGTTCGCGAATCTGAAGAGTTTAGCCTGTTCGTGCCGGCGGGCTACGAGTCCGGCGAATACCAATTTCGCCTGATGGTGTATGACATCACGAATACGCTTAAGGCCTCGTGCCTGGTCCATATCTATATCTCCGAGCCGCTGCCAACGTTGACGCCCAGCCGCTAAACGCCGGCCAGGTCTTCGGGGCTGCGGATTCCGACTAACCTTTGTCTATCGAGAGTGAAGCGGAACGGCGCTCAATCGCGGATTTCACGTACCTTGCGGTTGACGCGCCGGCGCCAGCGCCGTGAACGCGACCGCCAGCGGGCGATGCGGTACTGAACGTGGCGCCGCTGCCGATTGAGCATCGAACCCTGCTGCGCGCTCGGCTGCGGCACGCCCCAGCGGATTAACATGGCGGCCCAGGTCAAGCCGCCGCCGAAGCCCACCAGGGCGATGTGATCCTTGTCCTGGATGCGCTGCTGCTCAATCGCCTCGCATAACGCAATCGGAATCGACGCCGCCGAAGTATTGCCGTAGCGCTCAAGATTGCTCATGAACTTGTCTGCATCAAGGCCCAGCTTGCGCGCGGCCGCCTGCAAGATGCGCCGATTGGCTTGATGCGGGATCACCAGGTCGATGTCATTGGTCTCAATGCCGGCCGCCGCGCAGGTCTGCTCGATGCTCTCGCTAATGACGCGCGTGGCAAAACGGAATACTTCGCTGCCGGCCATATACATCTTGTAGAGTTTGGCGCCGTTCGCGCCGGCGCGCGATTCATCCGCGTCTATGCTGCCGACGCTGGGAATGGCGAGCAAGTCGCTGCCGGCCCCGTCCGAGCGCAACACGCTGGATAGCACGCCGCCCGGCGCCGGGCTGGCCTGCAATACCACTGCTCCCGCGCCATCGCCGAACAGAATGCAGGTGCTGCGATCCTGCCAATCCAGAATGCGGCTCATGGTCTCGGCGCCAATCACCAGCGCCGCCTGAATCGAACCGGCGCGGATGGAATCGGCCGCCATATTGAGCGCGTATACGAAGCCGGAGCAGGCCGCGCTGAGGTCGAAAGCGCCCGCCTCGTGCGCATTCAGCCAATCCTGGACGAGGCTGGCCGTGCTGGGGAAAATGTTCTCCGGCGTCGATGTCGCGACTACGATGAGGTCGAGATCAGTAGGCAGAATGTCGGCGACTTCCAGCGCCTGCTGCGCCGCCTTGTACGCCAGGGTCGCGGTCGACTCGCCTTCGTCGGCGATGTATCGCTGCCGTATGCCAGTACGCGCGAATATCCAGTCGTCGTTGGTGTCGACAAATGTAGACAACTCGTCATTGGTCAAGACCGATGCCGGCGCCGCCATGCCCCAGCCAACAACGTGGGCGTGGCGCTCCGTCTCGTCATTCTTCTGGACGCCGCTACTGAAGGTTGCCATTGTCTCGGAACTCGCCAAAAACTACGACTGCATTGTGCCCGCCAAAGCCGAAGGCGTTAGACATGACGTGGCGGACATTATGTTCGATTCCGCAATTGGGCACGTAGTTCAGATCGCAGCTAGGATCCGCTTCCTCCAGGTGGATCGTTGGCGGGATGAAATTCTCGCGGATCGCCATAATGCTGAATACAGCTTCGATGGCGGCGCCCCCGCCCAGCAGATGCCCCGTCATCGATTTGGTCGAGCTCACCGGAATCTGGTAGGCGACTTCACCCAGCGCGCGCTTCAGGGCGTTGGTTTCGGCGGTATCGTTCAGAGGCGTGCTGGTGCCATGCGCATTGATATAGTCGATATCTTCCGCTTCCAGGCCGGCGTCCCGCAGCGCGAATTCCACCGCTTTGGCCGCGCCTTCCCCGCTTTCCATCGGCGCGGTGATGTGGTGCGCGTCCGAGGTATGCCCGTATCCCATCAGTTCTGCATAGATGCGCGCGCCCCGCGCCAGCGCGTGATCCAGCGCCTCCAGCACGAGGATGCCCGCGCCCTCGCCCGGCACAAATCCATCGCGATTGAGATCGAACGGGCGTGAGGCGGTGGCGGGGTCGTCATTCCGGCTCAAGGCGGTCATATTGTTGAAGCCGGCGACGCACAGCGGCACAATCGCCGCTTCCGAAGCGCCGGCCACCATCGCCGTGGCATCGCCCCGGCGAATGATGTGCATGGCTTCGCCAATCGAATTATTGCCCGAGGCGCAAGCGGTGACGATGCAATGATTCGGCCCGCGCAAATTGTAAACCATTGACACGGTGCCCGAGCAAGAATCGCTGAGTATCTTGGGGATGGCCAGCGGCTTGATGCCCCGATGTCCACGCGCGTCGATGCCCTGCTGCGCATCCACGAAAGAATTGATACCGCCCACGCCCGAGCCGATGACGCAGCCGATCTCGTACATATTGTCCGCCGTGACCTCGAGGCCGCTGTCCTCGATCGCCTGCCGGCTCGCCTCTAGGGCAAACTGCGCCACGCGATCCATTCGCCGGGCGTCTTTGCGGCCGAAGAGCCTGTCGGGATCAAAGTTCTTGACTTCGCCAGCCAGCTGATTCTGCGTCAGCGCTCTGTCGTAGCGCGTTATATAGCCGATGCCGTTGACGCCGGCGGCCGTGTTCGTCCAGGCCTCGTCGACCTTGTTCCCGGTCGGGCAGACGATGCCCATTCCGGTGATGACGATCCGCTTCCTGTCCAAGCAATCCTCCATGGCGGCATTCGCCGCCTGCTGGCACACTACACCAATTGTAACACTCTGTGGCCGCTTCAGTTGCTTTACAGGGCGTACATTAGCCCTTATAATACGACATCCGGTTTGTAAGGTTTTGGATGCGCTTTGCGTCGCGCGAGGTCTTGGGTAAGGCATGATTCTGATCACTGGCGCGACCGGGCTCATCGGGCGCTGCTTGGTGCGGCGCTTGATGACGGAATCCTTGCCGGCGCGCTGCCTGCTGCCCGAACCGCGCCTGCGCCGCTTGCCCTGGAATCCGGGCGATCCGCATGCGCCCGAAATCATTACTGGCAGCGTCGCTGACGAAGAAGCATTTTTCCGCGCCGTCTCCGGTTGTCACACCGTCATCCATCTGGAGAACGCCTTCTGGTGGGGCCGGCGGAGAGACCTTGAAGAGATCGAACTGGCTGGCGCCCGGGTATTGGCCGCTGTGGCGCGCGCGGCCCGCGTCGGGCGGATCATCACCCTAAGCCATTTGGGCGCGGCGCCGTCTTCGGCGTATGCCTTGCATCGCGTCAAAGGCGATGTCGAGGAGGTCATCCGCAACAGCGGCGTCGCTTTCACCGTGATCCGCAGCGGTATCGTCTATTCGCCGGAGGACGCCTTTATTAATCACATTGCCAGCATGCTCCGCGCCAATCCATTGTTTTTTTTGATGCCCGGCGGCGGCGAAGTGGTGCTGCATCCGATCTATATTGATGACTTGGTTGAGGCGATATTCCGCAGTATGAATCTTCTGCGACTTGTGGACGCTACGGTGGAAATCGGCGGCGCTGAGTATGTATCGCTGCGCGACATGATGCGCACCATCATGCGGGTCACCGGTATGCGGCGGCTTCTGGTGTCCATACCGCCCTACCTTTTGCGCTGGCTGACGGAAGTCTACACACGCATGCTGCCGCGCTCGCTGATGACCGGTCAGTGGCTGGACATTCTCGCCGCCAATCGCACCGCGCCCCTGGGCAACGCCTACGACTACTTTGGATTCCAGCCGCGCCGCTTTGAAGAGACGCTTCTCGAATACTTGCCGCAGCGCCGGCACGTCGTCGGCCTGCTTCGCGATACGCTCCGCCGTGGCCCGCGGCGCGCATGAGAATCCGCCAGGACTTTATGGACGCTATCCGTATCGAACGCCTGCTGACGACCGCCCAGCACGATCAAGCTGTCGAACTGCAGAAGCACTACTGGGGAATCGACGCCAGCAATCTCGTCCCGCGCCACATGCTTTTCTCGATTTCGCATTACGGCGGGCACATCCTGGGCGCGTATGACGGGAAGGACCTCGTCGGCTTCGTCATCGGCTTTGTCGGTACCGACATCGATGTCGACGATCGCGACGCCCGCCCGGCGATGGCCAATCTGCTGATCATGTCAAAGCGGATGCTGGTGCTGCCGGCTTACCGCGGACGCAATATAGGCTACCGCCTGAAAATGGCGCAGCGCGATATCGCCATGAAACAAGCGATTCGGCTGGTGACCTGGACGGTTGACCCCCTGCTGGCGGCCAATGCTCACTTGAACATTCGCAAATTGGGCGCCGTCATCCAGCGCTTCTCGGCAAACTATTTCGGGCTGGACGAGCCAGAAAGCCTGCGCGCCGACCGCCTGATTGTGGAATGGTGGGTCGCGCATCGCCGAGTCGTCGCACGCGCTGCCGGGCGAGGCAGCAAGCTGACGCTGCGGCAATACCTGGACGTTCGCGCTCCCATAGTCAATCGCTCAGACGGGGGCGGCGACTGGCTCGTCCCGCGCGCCATGACTGCTGTGCCCGGCTCATCATTCGCGCTGGTGGAGATCCCGGCCGATTTCCGCGAGCTGGAAGCAGCCCATCGACCCTTGGCCGGCCAATGGCGCTATCACATTCGTGACGTATTCAGTAAAATGCTGGCCGCGGATTTCGTCGTGACCGATTTCGTATCCGATCAATTTGAAGGCCGTATGCGGGCCTTTTACTTGCTGAGCCGTCACTTTGACGATGATCGAAAGAATTAAGGCGGGAAGATGACTTTCACGGGCAACACAGTTTCTTTCATCGGCGCCGGCGTCATGGGCGAAGCCATGATCAAAGGCTTGCTGCATCAGAAAGTTCTGGCGCCGGACGGCATCACGGCCGCCGATCCAAGGGCCGAACATCTCGAAACGCTGCGCAAGCGTTACGGCATTTGCGTCACTACCGACAACGTCGCCGCCGCCAAGTCGGCCGATTCGCTGGTGCTGTCGGTCAAACCGCAAGTGATGGGCCCCGTCTTGTCGGAGTTGAGCGGACAAGTTGACCGGGTGGAGCTAATCGTCAGTATCGTAGCCGGGGTCGAGCTGAAGACCATCGCCGATAGCCTGCGGAATGGCCGTGTGGTGCGTTCAATGCCGAATACGCCCGGGCAGATCGGGCGCGGGATTACCGTCTGGACCGCAACGCCTGACGTATCTGGCGACCAGCTTAAACAAGCCGAAACGCTGCTCGGCGCCCTCGGCGAACATATCTACGCCGGCGACGAGAGCTTTCTTGATATGGCGACTGCGCTCGGAGGCTCGGGCCCCGCTTACGTCTTCCTGTTCATGGAAGCGCTGATTGACGCCGGCGTCCACATGGGATTTGCGCGCCGCGATGCCGAGAAGCTGGTGACCCAGACCCTGCTTGGCTCGGTCGAGTTCGCTCAGCATTCGGGCTTGCACCCGGCGCAGCTTCGCAATCAAGTGACCAGCCCGGGCGGCACCACCGCCGCCGCACTGCATGAGATGGAGAAGGGCGGCCTGCGCACGGTGCTTTCAGAAGGCGTCTGGGCGGCCTACCGCCGGTCGCAGGCCCTGGGCGCGTCGAAGGAGGCGTAGAGATGTCAGAACGGCTGAGAGTTACACCAGGTAACGAAGGCCTATTTTCGCTGGTCAACGAAGCAGCGCAAGGGAAACTCGCCCTTCCGCAATTTCAGCGCTCCTTCGTTTGGACAGCCGGGGATATTCGCGAACTCCTGGTATCAGTCTTCAACGGATACTTTATTGGCTCACTGCTCCTGCTGGACATCGACTCACGTGAACCACCATTCTTGACACGGAGCGTTGAGGGCAGCAGGCTCGCCGAATCCGCGCTCAATGGTGCTTCTTCCCGCCTGTTGCTGGACGGGCAACAGAGAATCACGTCTCTTCACTATGCCTTTATGGCTCCCGGTATTCCACTCAAAGGCAGATCAAAACAGCCAACCGTATTTTTCATCAACTTGAAGAAGTTTTTCGATGGCGATGTGGATGAAGCCATTTTCTACAAGAGCAAGTCGCGCTGTAAACGTCAAGAGCTTGAAATTAGTACATGGCAATTCGAAAACTTGACTGTGCCGCTTAGTCAAGTGGCCAACCAGTCGAATTGGTCAGATTGGAAGTCAAGGTACTCGAATTGGCTTTTGTCGCAAGATGTCGAACAGCTGAAAACTTGGATGCAGGCCAAGGAAGGTAATTGGCAAGCGGAATTGAGCAGAGTATGGCAATTCAGCCAACCGGTTCTGTCGCTGTCAAGGATAGAGCCCGGCAATATGCGTCAGTTGGAGGAAATATGCACGGTATTTGAGAAGCTTAACAGCACGGGAATATCTCTGTCCGTCTTTGATCTTCTTACCGCCAGACTATATCCGCAGGGAGTCAAACTGGATGAATTGTGGAACGACGCGCTAGAACAATGTGACTTCCTCCAAAAGTTTGATGCCGATAAATCGGACTTTGGGGTATTTATATTGCGCATGATAGCGTTGAAGCGCGGGGATGAAATTAAGGGGAAAGCTCTAATTCGCCTATCCGTAGATGGGTTTAACGAGGACTGGCTTGAAGCCGTCCATTACTTGAACGAAGGCTTTAAACGGTTGACATCTGTACAAGATGGCGGCTTTGGAGTCTTCAATCCTAAGTGGTTGCCTTCCAAGACGATGATTCCTTTGTTGGGGGCGCTGTTGGCGAAGCGCGATTCGCTGCCAGCCGACAGGCGGGCGCGCGCTACAAAAGTCATTCAATGGTGGTATTGGGGGGCCACTTTCATTGCTCGTTATTCCGGACCGACGGAGACGATTTCGCAGCGAGACTTTGTAGCGCTTTCTCGCTACATGGAATGCGAGAGCAACAATTATCCGGAGGTCTTCAGTGAGGTGCATGATGAACTCCTCAGGCACGAAGAAGAGTACTCAATCCTGTCGGTTGAGCGGGCGAGCAACATCGCATACAAAGCCGTAATGTGCTTACTGGCGCTAAACGGCGCGAAGGACTTCCGAAACTACGAAAGCATCACATTTTCCCAGCTTGACGACCATCATATATTCCCGAAAGCGTACTTGCAGGAATCCCGCCCCGAGCCTCTGTTTGGATTGACTGCTTCGGGTACGCGAAACACAATAGTAAATAGAACTTTGATTTCCTCGCAGACAAATCGAGCTATCGGGAAGAGAGCCCCTAGTGACTATCTTGGCGATGAGTCTATCATCTACGCAGAAAACGTTCAGGATATTTTGTCCAGGCACTTCATTGATGACATTGCCCAGCGGTTCTTGCGGCAAAATAACTACCCGCAATTCTTGAAACAGCGCGAACGTGCGATTCTCAACAAGATCCGGTCAATTCTTGAAGAAATGCCTGTGCCACCTCGGCGCGCCAAAACGGACTAAATCCCGTTTGTGAAATAATGGACAAGCGCTCGCTTCTACGCTACAATAGCGGCAGTTACGCTAGGTGGCCGGCGCGCGCCGCCCGCTTGTCGCCTGAAGCAACGCCGGAAACGCAACTTTTCGTCCGCAAGGGCGATTGATTTCGTCAGCAACTGAATACAGCTAGCGCGAGGAGCCAGCGAATGGCAGACAACATTTACGAATCGATTCTGGAGCAAATCAAAGATATCGAGCTGAGCGGGCTCACATCGGTTGAGGTCGGCCAGGTCGAAGAAGTCGGCGATGGCATCGCCCGCGTTTCCGGCCTGGACAACGTGCGCTACAACGAATTGGTGCAATTCGAGAACGGCGTCGCCGGCATCGCCTTTAACCTGGAAAAAGACAATGTCGGTGTCATCATCATGGGCGCCTACGACGACATTCAGGAAGGCGATACCGTAAGCGCGCTGGAGCGCATCGCTTCCGTGCCAGTGGGCATGGGTATGGTCGGCCGCGTGGTCAACGCGCTGGGAGAGCCAATCGACGGCCGCGGCCCCGTCCAGTTTGACGAATACTACAATATCGAACGCATCGCGCCCGGCGTGATGGAACGGCGCAGCGTCGATCGCCCGGTCCAGACCGGTATCCTGGCAATCGACACCATGATCCCCATCGGCCGCGGTCAGCGCGAACTAATCATCGGCGACCGTCAGACCGGAAAGACCGCCCTGGCGCTCGATACGATCGTCAACCAGGACGGCGAAGACATGTATTGCATCTATGTCGCTATCGGCAAACGCCGCGGCGAAGTTGCGCGTATCCGCGAAACGCTGGAGCGCGAAGGCGCGATGGAGTACACCACGCTGGTCGTGGCCTCGGCCTCGGATGCGGCCGCTCTGCAATACATGGCGCCCTACGCCGGCTGCGCGATTGGCGAGTGGTTCATGGAGAATGGCAAGGACGCGCTGGTCATCTACGACGACCTTTCCAAACACGCCAACGCTTATCGGCAAGTTTCGCTCCTGATGCGGCGCCCGCCCGGGCGCGAAGCGTTTCCAGGCGACGTCTTCTATCTCCACAGCCGCTTGCTGGAGCGCGCCGCGCAGCTAAGCGACGAACGCGGCGGCGGCAGTTTGACCGCCTTGCCGGTGATCGAGACCCTGCTCGGCGACGTATCCGCCTTCATCCCCACCAACGTCATATCCATCACCGACGGCCAGATCTACCTCGAATCGGAATTGTTCAACGCTGGCTTGCGCCCGGCGCTGAATACCGGCATCAGCGTCAGCCGCGTCGGCAGCGCGGCCCAGACCCGCGTGATGAAGGACGTCGCCGGCGGTCTCAAGCTGCAAATGGCGCAATTCCGCGATCTGGCGGCCTTTGCCCAATTCGGCTCCAACCTGGACAAGGCGACGCAGCAGCAGCTTGATCGCGGCATGCGCTTGACCGAGCTCTTCAAGCAAGTCCAATATCAGACCCTGTCGCTCGAAGACCAGGTCGCGCTCACCTACGCCGGCACGAGCGGACTCACCGACGAAGTGCCGGTGGAACGGATGCTGGCCTGGAAGGAAGCCTTTTTGCGCTCTTACCGCACACAATTCTCGGATACCGGCGAGTTCATCCGCGAGAATCGCAACGAGAAAGCCAAAGACGAGATCGAGGCAAAACTGGATACGGCCGTCAAGACCTTTAACGAAGCCTGGGCCTAGCGCCGCCGCCGTTGGCAGAAGGGAGACGCTAGATGCCCACGCTTAGAGAAGTCAAGAACCGCATCCGCAGTGTCCGCAATATCACGCAGATCACGCGGGCCCTGGAAGCGGTTTCCGCCTCCCGCGTACGGCGCGCGCAGGCGCGTGTGCTGGCCAGCCGCGCCTTCGCCGAAAAAGCCTGGGAAATCCTGGTCAACATCCAGGCGGCTAGCAAGTCCGTCCCGCTGCATCCGCTCTTGACGCAACGCGACGAAGTCAACCGCGTCATGGTCGTCGTGATAAGCTCCGACCGCGGCTTGGCCGGCGCTTACAACACCAACATCCTCCGCGTCGCCCAGCGCTTCGACGAGGGCCTGGGCAAGCCGGTGGATTATGTCGCCGTCGGGCGCAAATCGCGCGATTCGCTCGTGCGCTCAGGCGCGAATATCGTCGCCTCCTTCAGCGATATGCCGGCGACGCCGACCATTTCCGATATCTCGCCCATCGCCCGCATCGCGATGGATGCCTACCTTAGCGGCGAGGTCGACGAGGTGCTCATCGCTTATACCGACTTCATCAATATGCTTGCGCAGCGGCCGGCGGTGCTGGGCTGGCTGCCGCTGACGACGGAAACGGTCGCGCAGCAAGTAGCGGCCGAATACGTGAAAGACGTCGCGTTGGTAAGCGAGGGCACACAGAATTACGAGTACGAGCCGAGCGCGGCGGCAGTCGTTGAAGAAATCGTGCCGCGCTTCACCGAATTACAGCTATATCAAGCGCTGCTGGAAGCGCAGGCGAGCGAACACGCTGCGCGCATGGCCGCCATGCGCAACGCCACCGACAACGCAACCCAAGTCACAGCTGACTTGGTGCTGCTCTACAATAAAGCGCGGCAAGCCGAAATCACGGCTGAAATCCTGGACATCGTCGGCGGCGCCAATGCGCTGCAACAGGCCATCGACAGCGCGGCTGACGCTATCCTGGATGCGGAGCCGACCGGCGGGCAATTGTTAGATGCCTGAGCGCGGGACGCTCGGCGCCACGTAAAGCGAATGTAGGGGCTAGCCAGTGGCTCGCCCGCGCAGAAAAGACGTATGGGCGACCGGGTGGGCCGCCCACCAAAAGCGAATGTAGGGGCGAGCCGGTGGCTCGGCCGCCCGAAGAAAATGTAGGGGCGAGCCACTGGCTCGCCCGCGCAGAGCAAGTGTAGGGGCGAGCCACTGGCTCGCCCGCGCAAGCGGAAATCTAAGGAGCTTGGAAAATGGCGGAAATTCAAGGAACGGTAACGCAGGTGCTGGGCAATGTGGTCGATGTCGAGTTCCCGGCCGGCGCTTTGCCTGACATCTTCGACGCGGTGGAAGTGCCGCGCGAAGACGAAGACGATCTTATCCTGGAAGTGGAACTGCATCTGGGCGATAGCGCCGTGCGCACCGTGGCGATGGATTCCACCGACGGCCTGGCGCGAGGCGCGACCGCCTACGCCACCGGCCAACCGATCGCAGTGCCGGTCGGCGCGCCAACCCTGGGGCGAATCTTCAACGTGCTCGGGCGCCCGGTGGACATGGGCGAAGAGGTGCCCGCTGATGCCGAGCGGCGGCCGATCCACGCCGACGCGCCCTCATTTGAAGACCAGTCGCCAACAATCGAGGTCTTTGAAACTGGCATGAAAGTCATCGACCTGGTCGCGCCCATGACCAAGGGTGGCAAGACCGGTATCTTCGGCGGCGCAGGCGTCGGCAAAACCGTGACCATTCAGGAACTCATCAACTCAATCGCGACGCAGCACGACGGCTTGTCTGTCTTTGCCGGCGTGGGCGAGCGAACTCGCGAAGGAACAGACCTCTACCACGAAATGAAAGAAGCCAATGTGCTCGACAAGCTGGCCATGGTCTTCGGCCAAATGAACGAGCCGCCCGGCGTGCGCCTGCGCGTGGGTCTGTCCGGCTTGACGATGGCGGAATACTTCCGCGATCAAGGCCGCGATGTGCTCATCTTCATCGATAATATCTTCAGGTATTCGCTGGCCGGCGCGGAAGTTTCGGCGCTTTTGGGGCGGATGCCTTCGGCGGTCGGCTACCAGCCCAACCTGGGCGAAGAAATGGGCATGCTGCAGGAGCGCATCACCTCAACGCGCAGCGGCTCAATCACATCTATGCAAGCGGTCTACGTGCCCGCCGACGACTACTCCGATCCGGCGCCGGTGGCTGTATTTACCCATTTGGACAGCACGATTGCCCTGGAACGGTCGATTGCGGCCCGCGGTCTTTTCCCGGCCGTTGACCCCCTCGCCAGCACCAGCAATATCTTGCAGCCCGAAGTCGTGGGCGACGACCACTACGGTACCGCGCGCGAAGTCCAGCAAGTGCTGCAGCGTTACAAAGACCTGCAAGACATCATCGCCATCTTGGGCGTGGAAGAACTGTCCGATGACGACAAGGTGCTCGTGGCGCGCGCCCGGAAGATGGAAAACTTCCTCAGCCAGCCCATGTTCGTAGCCGAGCAATTCACCGGGCAAGCCGGGCGCTACGTGCCAATCCGCGACACCGTCCGCGGCTTCCGCATGATTCTGGACGGCGAAGTCGACCATATCCCCGAGCAAGATTTCTATATGTGCGGTCCGATTGAGGACGTGCTGGAGCGCTACGCCAGCCGTGAAAGCGCCTAGGAGCCGATCATGCCGCTTCACATCGAGTTGGTGACGCAAGAAAAGAAAGTCTTTGAAGAGGCCGACGCCGATATCGTCATTGTTCCGGCCGTCGAAGGCGAGATGGGCGTGCTGCCGAATCACGCGCCCGTGCTGACGACGCTGACCTTTGGCGAGTTGGTCGTCCGCAAAGGCGCCGCCGAAGAGCGCTTTGCGGTGTATGGCGGCGTGGTCGACGTGCGGCCGGACAAAGTCGTCGTCTTGGCTGATCTGGCCGAGTCGTCTTACGCGTTAGACCTGGAAATGGCGCAGGCCGCCCGCGATCGAGCGCGGCAACTGCTCGATGACGGCCTGCCCGGCGCCGACAATCGCGAAGCCGAGCTGGCCCTGCGGCGCGCCAACCTCGCCGTGCGCATCAGCCAGAAAATCCGCAGTCGCGGCTCAATGCTGCGCATTCTCGATGAGGAGAGCGCGGAAATCTAGAAGCCGAAAATCGCCCCTGCAAACCTGATACGTCCCAAGGCTCGGCGCTGCTTCTGTAGTCCGGGCTATGCTTTTGCTGTAGAATAACCGTAGTGCGTATCAAGAATGAGCGTTGATTGTACTTATGGCTCGCTTTGGAAAGAGTCTGGGCGTCGACTTGGGCACGGTCAACGTGCTCATCTACGACGGCGGCCGCATCGTCTTGCAGGAGCCCTCGCTGGTGGCCCTGCTTGCGGAAGAGGAACGCATCGTCGACTTCGGCAATCCCGCCCGCGAGATGCTGGGGCGCGTGGACGACGAAGACATTCAGGTCATGCGCCCCCTCCAAAATGGCGTCATCGCTGACTACGAAGTTACCGAAGCCATGCTCGAATACTTCTTCAGCAAAATCGCCGGCCGCATGCGCCTGTTCCGACCATCGGTCATGGTCTCCGTGCCCTATGGCGCCACCAGCGTCGAAAAGCGCGCCGTTCGCGAAGCCATACTCGCGGCCGGCGCGCGCGAAGTCCAACTGATGTGGGAACCGCTGGCGTCGGCGCTGGGCGCGGGCCTGCCTGTCAGCACGCCGGCGGGCGGCATGGTCGTCAATATCGGCGGCGGCATTACCGAAGCGGCGGTGCTCACCATGAACAACATCGTCCGGGCGGAGAGCGGCCGCGTCGGCGGGCTCCGCCTGGACGACGGCATCATCAGCTACGTGCGCCGAAAGTACAACTTGACGGTCGGCCAGCCTACCGCCGAGTCCATCAAGATCCAGATCGGCGCTGCTGTTGACCAACCGCAAGAGCTCTCGATGGAGATTCAGGGCCGCGACAATGTATCGGGCCTGCCGCGCACCGTGCGCGTCACCACGGGCGAGGTGGTGGAAGCGCTGGCCGAACCGCTCAGCCAAATTGCCTCGGTTGTTCGCGCGGTGCTTTCCACTACGCCGCCTGAATTGTCCTCGGACATCATCGATCGCGGCATCGTGCTCAGCGGCGGGGGCGCGCTGCTGCGCGGCATCGACGCCTATTTGACGCGCGAAACCGGCGTGCCCGTCTACCAAGCTGATACTCCCCTCATAAATGTAGTTGTCGGCTGCGGCCGCGCGCTCGAGGACCCCGCGATAATGCGTCGGCTGGCGCAAACCAATTACTTCTGATTTGCGTCAGCGGCGCTCAATCATCGAGATAATAAGTCATGCGCTGCAAATGCGTGACCGGGTCAATGTACTGGATCTGCACATTATCCGGCACGTTAATGTTTATGGGCGCGTAGTTGAGTATCGCTTCGACGCCCGCTGTCACCAATTGATCCGCGACCGACTGGGCGTGTTCGGCCGGCACCGCCAACATGGCGATCTTGATGCCCTCATCGCGGATTATCCCGCTTACGCTGCTTAAAGGGAGAACCACGAAGTCGCCGATGCGCTGGCCGATGACGGCCGGGCTCACGTCAAATAAATGAGCAATCCGGAACCCGCGATCCTGAAAGCCGCGATAATGCGAAATCGCGCTTCCCAGATTGCCCGCGCCTATAACCACAACCATCCATTCTCGATTGATCTTCAGGACATCCTGGAGCTTCTGAATGAGGAAGTCGATTTGATATCCCGTGCCCTGCTTGCCGAAGCCGCCAAAATGGGAGAGGTCCTTGCGAATCTGCGCCGAACTGATATCGAGGCGCTTGCCCAACTCATGCGACGAGGTCACCCGCTTGTCTTCCTGCCGCAGACGCCGCAGCGCGCGCAGATACAAAGGCAATCGACCGATGACGATATCGGGTATGGACGCTGTTGCGTTTGACGGCATTGACGCGACTTTCTGGACGCCGGATTGTGAAACTTTATACAAGAACAATCCTACCACTGCGCAGCGTTCGCCGCTAGCCGGCAAGCCGCAACGCGCGTTGCCGAGGCCATGCCCAAGCCAGGCCCGCGAAACGATCCCGCTGCTCGCCTCGCTTGAAAGCCGCCCGCCGCAATGATAGAATGTCAGACAGAGTGCCGTGCCGAATCGACGCCGGGGTTCAGCGCGCATTAAGGGAGAAACTCTATACTGATGTCGTCTGATCAAGAGAGCCTGCCGGGTGGCGAACGCCCGCTTGCCAACGACCTGGAGATCGTGCACGACAGCATGCTGGATGGCTTGAGCCAGCTGGCGGATTACTTTGGCTTCAGCAAGGTCATGGGGCAACTTTACGGCAGCCTCTTATTAAGCGCGGAGCCGCTCTCGCTCGACGACATGATGGCGCGCCTGGACATCTCCAAAGCCAGCGTCAGCACCAACATCCGCTCACTTGAACACATGGGCATGGTGCGACAAGTCTGGGTCCGCGGCGGCAGCGGACGCCGCAAATACTACCAGGCTGAAACCGACTTCTGGCAGATTTTTTCCAACTTCCTAAGCGGCCGCGAGCTGCGCGATCTTGAGCACGCCCTGTCCGTAATGCAAGAAAATCACCAACGTATCTCCGCTTCGATTGACGACCTGCCGCCCGATCAGCAGATGCTGGCGCGCTTGTATTTGGACCGCATCGCGCAGATGCAGGCGCTGTTCCGTTTTGCGCAGCTGATTATCAGCAGCGTCATGAGTCAGGTCAGCGGAATTGACGTCTCCGCTTTCTCCAGCGTCGAGTTGCAATAGGTTCTCCCTTGTAGCCATACCGTCCCCTGTCTATAATCGCGGCGGGGTCGACGCCTTGAGGAAGTGGCGGAATTGGCAGACGCGCATGACTTAGGATCATGTCTCTTTGAGGTGAGGGTTCGAGTCCCTCCTTCCTCACTACGACCATTCAATCGAGGCGCGTGACGCGCCTTTCGACTTTTACGTATAGAATCTGATTTGGCGCGTAACCAACCGCTGAACGACGCCGAAAGGATCCAGGGACCGATCTTGAACCTAACGACTGAACGCACCGAAAATCATCGCGCCCGCTTGACCGTCGAAATCGAAGCCGAAGAGTTGGAAGCCGCCAAGCGCACAGCCGCGCGCAAGATCTCGCGGCAAGTTCGCATCAGGGGCTTTCGCAAGGGCAAAGCGCCCTACCGGCTCGTCGCCCAAACTGTGGGCGAGGGCGCCATCCTCGAGGAAGCTGTTGAGGAGCTCGGCGACAATCTGTATAAACAGGCATTGGAAGAATCCCAGGTCGAGCCGTACGGACCCGGCGCCTTTGATGACTTTCAGTTGGAGCCGGCGCCGACATTTGTGTTTTCAGTGCCCTTGCAGCCCGAAGTCGACTTGAAGGCATATCAAGATGTCCGCATCAATTTCGATCTGCCAGAGGTCAACGACGATGAAGTGGAGCAGGCGCTGAAGCAATTGCAGCAGCGCGCGGTCGAGGTTCTTGATGATTCGGTAGCCGTTGCCGCGCCCGGCCATCGCGTCACCATTGCTGTCGAAAGCGAGTTTGTCGATGGCGAGCCGCAAGACGACACGGCCGAGAGCGACGACGATGCTGACCTTCAGGACGGGTTGACCGGCGCAAACGCAAATGATGACGATGACGAGGACGCTGACACTGACCAAGAGAGACCCTATATCCCCAGGCAGGGTGACAGCTTCGTCAGCGACGAAAACGCGACCATCATCCTCGATCCCAATGCCGACCCGTTTACGCACGGATTCGTCGAGCATCTGATAGGCGTGGAGCGGGGCGCCACCATCGAATTCGAATTGACCATACCCGATGACGATGCGGACGAAACAATCATCGGGCGGCGCGTAAGCTTTGATGTCACGCTCAATAACATTGAATCGATCGCTATTCCCGACCTGGATGATGAGTTCGCGCGCCGGGTCAGTCGAAATCGCGGCGATGTCGAACTGGACATGGCTGGCTTGCGCGCCTCTACAAAAGAGGAGCTTTCGCGCTCGGCGCTGTCCCAGGCCAAGTCTGAATACTGCGACCGAGTACTGGAAGAGATCGTTGCCGGCGCCGAGATCGACTTTCCTGACATGATGCTGGATCAGCAGATAGACGGCATGGTCAGCGAATTCGAGCGTAACCTCGCGCAACAGCGTATTAGCCTGGACGACTACTACCGCTTGACCAACAGCACTCGTGACGATCTGCGCGAGCGTCATCGCGATAGCGCCGCTCGTTCATTGCGTCATTCGCTGGTACTGCGGGAAATTGTTAGCGCGCAAGAAATCACGATCAGCGACGAAGATATCGAGGCTCGGCTGGAAGCGGTGATGTCCGGCTATGGTTCCAGCCCGGAAATCCGCAAGCTGTTTGATACGCCGGAAATGCGCGACAACATGCGCCAGGACCTGGTCATGGGCCACGCTAACGAACATCTCTACGCCATTGGCCGCGGCGAAGATCCCGCCGAAGCTATCGAAGCCATGCGCAAGCAGAATGCCGATGACGCGCAACGCGCCAGCGAACGCCGCGAAAGATTACTGCAATATCAGGCCGAGGACGAAGCGGCCGCGGCGGCGCTGGCAACCGATGAGCCAGACGGCCCCGCCGCCGATGGCGACTCGGCTGACCCGGAAGCGCCAACCAGCGAGAGCGCGGCCGACGACAGCGCTGATCCCGAACATGCCCAGGCATCGTAACCGCATCCGTTTACGCGACAGAAAGGATTGCTGGCCCTTATGAATCACTTTCAAAATGTAATCCCAATGGTGATCGAGCAGGGTAGCCGCGGCGAGCGCGCCTACGACATTTACTCGCTGCTGCTGAAAGAGCGCATCGTTTTCGTCGGTTCCGGCATCAACGACCAAATCGCCAACTTAATTGTTGCCCAATTGCTCTTTCTCGAGCGTGAAGGCCCCGATCGCCGCATCCAGATGTACATCAATTCGCCCGGCGGCGCTGTATATTCGGGCCTGGCGATTTACGACACCATGCAGCAGATTGCCGCGCCGGTGAGCACAGTCGCGGTCGGCATCACCGCCAGCTTCGGCACGGTGCTGCTGACAGCGGGCGCAAGCGGCATGCGCCTGGCGCTGCCAAACGCCACCATCCACATGCACCAGCCTCTGGGCGGCGCGCAAGGGCAGGCGTCGGACATCGTGATCCAGGCCGAAGAGATCGTGCGTTTGAAAAAGCGCATCATCGATATTTTCGTCAACCACACCGGCAAGACCTCGGAAGAAGTCGAGCGCGTCACCGACCGTGATGTCTATATGACCGCGCAGGAAGCCACGGATTTCGGCCTGATTGACTCCGTGCTAATTGGCGAAGAGCGCGGCTTGGAAGGGATTTAAGGTGAGCTTCTCGCCCATCAAACACCGTTGCAACTTCTGCACCCGCTCCCACGAAGAAGTAGAGCGGCTGATAGCCGGGCCCGAACATATCCACATCTGCAATTTCTGCGTCGACCTTTGCCATAGCTTGCTCCAGAAAGAGGAAGCCAATGACACCAGGCTCGAAGGCAAGTTTGAATTCGATTTTTCTCTTTCCCCGCGCCAGATATTGCAGCGCCTGGACGAATATGTAATCGGTCAGCAAGACGCCAAGCGCGTGCTGAGCGTCGCTGTTTACAATCATTACAAGCGGATACAAGCGGCGGACGATCCCATCGACGTGGAGCTGGACAAGAGCAATATCCTGCTGCTGGGACCCACCGGCTGCGGCAAGACCTTGCTGGCGCAGACTTTGGCTCGCATCCTTGATGTGCCAATTTGTATCACTGACGCCACCGCGCTGACCGAGGCCGGATATGTGGGCGAAGACGTGGAGAATATCCTGCTGCGTCTGATCCAGGCGGCGGACGGCAATATCGAACGCGCCGAGCGCGGCATCATCTACATCGACGAGATTGACAAGATCGCGCGCAAGTCAAATTCGAATCCTTCGATCACCCGCGACGTTTCAGGCGAAGGCGTCCAGCAAGCCTTGCTCAAGATCATTGAAGGCGCCCTCGCGAATGTGCCGCCTCAAGGCGGCCGCAAGCACCCGCATCAGGAATTCTTGCAGATCGACACCCGCAATATCTTGTTCATCGTCGGCGGAACCTTCTCAGGACTCGACGAGGTCATCCGCCGGCGAATCGGCGCCAACAGCAGTATTGGCTTCGGCTCCCGGCAAGAGGCGACGCCAGCTGCGGACAACGACTTGCTGAGTCTGGCGTCTCCCGAAGACCTGGTGCAGCACGGCATGATCCCGGAGATGGTCGGGCGTCTGCCGGTGCAGGTCGCGCTGAAGCCGCTCGATCTGGACGAACTTGTAAGGATTATGATCGAACCAAAGAACGCGCTGATTCGGCAATATCAGCACTTGCTCTCTCTAGATAAGGTTGAGTTGGTATTTGAAGACGCGGCTATGCGAGCGGCGGCTGAATTGGCGCTGGAACGCGATACCGGCGCGCGCGGCCTGCGCTCTATCATCGAAGCCTGCCTGCTCAACGTCATGTTCGAGGCGCCGAGCCACGACGAAATCAACAAAGTCGTGATCAGCGAAAGCGTGATTCGCGGCGAAGAGCCGCCCCAAGTCTATAGCCGCGACGGCGGCGTGCTGGACTTGACAGGCAAAATCGATACCGCTGCCTGAGCCACGCCCGGCGCTAGGGCGTAACGGGCAAAAGCAGCGCCTTCGTGCCAGCGGATACCTGGCTCTGGAAGCTCTGCGCGTCCAAGTGCGTCGCTTCCTCGCCGCCGCCGCCCCAATTATACGGAATGGCCCACTTGGGCTGCATGGCCTCTACCAATTTGACGGCGTCCGCCACCGACAGCCTGCCATAGCCGTCTATCGGCAGCAGAATGATATCGGGCCTCAGATACGAGTTTTCGTCCACCGTATCCGCTTCGCCCACGTAGTAGATGTCGTACAGGTCAAGCGAGATCAGGAATCCGAGCCGGCCGCTTGCTTTCCCCGCGCGCGGATCGCGCGATGAAACAGCGGGCAGGGCCTTTATGTTCGCGCGGCCGACGTTGATGCTCTGCCACTCGCGCAAGACTTTTGTGTCGGGAATGATTCGGCGCGCGCTTTCGCTGCCTACGATCACCGTGTGCTCGCCGCGAATCTTCTGGACGTCCGCCGGCGAACAGTGGTCGTACTGATCGTGCCCCAGCAATATGAGATCGGGGGGCGCATCGGTCTTGACCACGCGCCAGGGCGCAATCTGTATGGAGGGCGCGCCATCTATGGCGAAGCTGCCGTGTCCCTGCCATCGAATTCTATCGATCAATTGCCCGCTCCCGTTATCGAGTCCTCCAAGGACCTCAAGGGCAATAGCCAGCGCCAATGCAGAATGCCAGAGTATAGACCGCTTGTAGGCGGCTTGCCATTGCGGACGGCTTGACGGCTATCCGCTCGGTCCTTTCCACCTACACTGGCCCGTCAATCTGCTGTATGCTCAGCCCGCGATCAGGTCCAGCCGGAAATGCGGTGGTGCGCCAGTGCTGGTTGACGAGGCCAAGATTTTTGTTGCGAGCGGCAAAGGCGGCGACGGCATGGTTTCGTTCCGCCGCGAAAAGTACGTGCCGCTTGGCGGCCCTTCCGGCGGCGACGGCGGGCGCGGCGGCGATGTCGCGCTCCAGACCGACCCCAACCTGAACACCCTCTACTTCTTCCGCAAACGCGCCCACTTCAAAGCCAAGCCGGGCGGCAAGGGCGGGTCAAGCAATAAGACCGGCGCCGATGCCGAACGCCTGACCGTGCGTGTTCCACCGGGCACAGTCGTTCGCGACGCCGCCACTGGCGGACTGATTGCAGACCTCGTCGGCCCCGATGCGGAACTCGTGGTGGCGCCCGGCGGTCGCGGCGGGCGCGGCAACGCGCGCTTCAAATCCGCATCCAACCAGGCGCCGCGCATGGCGGAAAAGGGCGAGCCCGGAATCGAACGCTGGATCACCCTCGAACTGAAGCTGATCGCCGATGTCGCCTTGGTTGGGCTGCCCAACGCAGGCAAATCTACCTTGCTGTCGGTTGTGAGCAACGCCAAGCCCAAGATCGCCGACTATCCCTTTACTACCCTGGAGCCCAATCTGGGAACCGTTGTCTACGACAATCTGGACCTGGTCTTCGCCGATATCCCCGGGCTGATTGAAGGCGCGCATCTCGGCATCGGGCTGGGCCACTCATTCCTGCGCCATGTGCAGCGGACAGCGCTGATCGTACACATCGTGGATGGCGCGGCGGCCGATCCGCTGGCGGACTACAATCAGATCAGAGCGGAGCTTGCGCTCTATGACGAACGCCTGGCGGAACGACCGGAGATCCTGGTCGTGAACAAGATCGACCTGCCCGACGCGCGCGAATACCTGGACTTGCTTAACGAGAGCTTTGCCGAACGAGGCATCAAGCAGCCGCTGGCCGTCTCCGCCCTGACGCGCGAAAATGTCGACCGGCTCATACAGGCTGTGTTTGAACTCAGCGCCAGCCTGCCCAAAGAGCGGCCAGAACCTCACGAAGCGGAGCCGGTTTATGCGCCAGACGCCGGCGATAACCTGGCTTTTGAACTGGAAATCAGCGATGGCGTCTATTATGTCCGCGGCGACCGCATTGAGCGGGCGGCGGCCATGACCTATTGGGACTATGAAGAAGCTGTGCTGCGCTTTCAGAAAACGCTCGAGGCGACTGGCGTTGCCAAGGCTCTGCAGAATGCTGGCGTACAGAGCGGCGATACCGTCTTCATCGGCGACTTCGAATTGGAGTGGTCGGAGTGAGTGGAAAGCGTATCGGCATTCTTGGCGGCTCCTTCGATCCGCCCCAAATCGGCCATCTCATCCTGGCCGAATACAGCCGCGAAGCGCTGGCTATCGATCATATTCTGTTTGTACCGGTCGGCGATCACCCGGTGAAACGCGGCGACTTGCGCCTGCCTGTCGCGCACCGGCTGGCCATGTTGGAGCTGGCCATCGCGGACAATCGTGGCTTCAGCATTTCGCGCGTAGATATCGATCGCGATGGCCCGCATTATTCGGCGGACACCGTCAAGCTGATACGCGAGCAGTACCCACAGGCCGATCTGTTCTTCGTTATGGGCGGCGATAATCTGCGCGCCCTGCCTACCTGGGAGCGGGCGCCCGAATTATATCGCTGCTGCCGCCTGGCTGTGATGAAGCGCGCCGATGAAGACATCGCGCCGGACATGCATGATGATGTTCTGCCCGGTCTATCACAGAAGGTCGATATCGTGGACGTGCCCATGCTCAGCGTCTGGCTGTCATCGACTGTCGTCGTCAGCCGCTTGCGGGCGAACCGCAGCGTGCGATATCTGGTTCCGGATGCTGTGCTCGCCTATATCCGCGACAATGGTCTATATGGTTGATCGCCAAATGTTTCGTACTTTTGCGTCAGTCGCCGTAATGCTGCTGCTTGGGCTGGCAGCGCCCAGCCTGCTGGCGCAGGACGCTCCAGCCGTGCCTACGCTGGCGCCGCCAACGCTCGTGCCGGCGGCCGCTGACGAAAGGGTCGACTTCCTGTCGGCGGAGTCGGCAATCGCCGAGATTACCGCCAGCGGGATCTTTCGAGTGGGCGTTCTGTATAACGATCCGCCTTACAGCGAGCTCACTTTCCAAGGCGAGCTGCGCGGCTTTGACGTCGATCTGCTGCGCAAAATCGCCGCCGAATGGGACTGCGAGCTGGAGCTCCTGCAAGTGACGCGGCTGAACGCGCTGGACAGATTGAATCGCGCCGATGTGCATGCGCTGGCTTCGGCCATCGTGCGCTACCGCGACAATGATAGCGAAGTCGAGTTTAGCCAGACTTATCTGCAGGGTGCGCAGGCGCTCCTCGTGCGGAAAGACGCTCCGGCGCAGTCGCGTGCCGAATTGCTCGATCAGCCGCTTGGCTATGTGCTTGGCACGCGCGCGGAAAAAGCGATCGCCGTCTGGAGCGCGCAAGCCGGCAGGCCATTAAATCTGCTGCCTCATTTGACGCTGGACCGGGCCGTCGCCGCCCTGATGCATGCAGAAATCAGCGCCGTTATCGCCGAGAAGCAGGCGCTGCACCGGGCCAGCGCCGATTTTGCGGATTCGGTCCGCGTCCTGGATGACGCGGTTACCGTCGAAGCGAGAGCCTTCGCCGTCCGACGTCAAGACGCGCCCTTGCGCGACGCGCTCAACAAGACGATACAGCTCCTCGCAAGCGCGGGTGAGCTTGAAGTGCTGTTTCGCGAGTATTTTCCAGACGAGTCATACAACATTGAGGCGCTCCCCATTTGGTCGGGCGTCGGCGACGAAGCGCTGCCTTCTCAATTCGCCAACGCGATAGTCTATCCGTCCACGTACGCGCTGCCGCGGATCAAGAATAGCGGATCGCTCAAAGTCGGCGGCGTATCAGTGTCAGCGCCAGCCTCAACCACTGGCATGGGCCGCCTGGATACGCTTAACCGCGCGCTGGCGGCCGAGCTCGCGCGGCGTTGGGGCGTCGCGCTCGAGATGACATCGAGTGACACCGCTTCAGCCGCGGGGATGCTCAGCAGCGGCGAGGTCGACCTCGTGCTCGGGATGAAGCCGGCTTGGAACCTGGCGGGCGAAATGGACTTCTCGATGCCCTATCTCTTGCACGGCGACCGCCTGATGGTGCGCACAAATTCCGGCATACGCGGCTTCGGCGATTTGCGCGGGCGCTTTGTAGGCATTCTGTTCGGCGCCGGCGCCGCCCGCGAGCGCGCGCAGGCTTGGGCGGACAGCATCAACGTCTCTGTACGATATATACAAACGAGCGAAAGCGAAGCCGCGCTGACGCTTCTGGACTACAACAACGCCAACGCCATCTACGCGGACAATCTGGCGCTGCTAGCGCATCTGGACGCGCATCCCAACGCCCTGCGCCTGACCAACCGCTGGTACAGCCGCGGCTACTACGCTATCGGCCTGCCTTACAATGATATAGACCTGCGGCTGCTGGTGAACTACACGATTCAGGCGCTGATCAAGGACGGCACGCTCTATCGCCTGTCAGCCGATTTGATCGTGTCTGACGCGCTGCCCGCCTTCGACCTGATTCCCGGTACAAGCAGCTACGCGGGCTTCAGTCTGTCGGACCCCGCGAGCTCTGGCCCCGCAGCACAATCGTAACCCCGGCCAACAAAAGCGCGCTGCCCAGCAACTGCCAGGCAGTCGGAATCTCGCTGAAGATTACCAAGGCCCAAATGGCGGCGAGAACCGGCATGACCTGGGCGGTTACTGTAATCACAGTCGGCGACACATACTTGAGCACGTAGTTGAGCACGCCATGTCCGATAATCTGCGCCAGAATCGCCAGCAGCAGCACCCACAAGTACCCGCGAATATCGTAGCCGATCAGCGACACCTGGCTTAAGCCGATGATGATCAAGGTCACGCTCGAGCCGGCCGTATACACCAGCCAGATGTACGGAATGAACGATGTGGTCGAACGGACCTTGCGGCCGATGGTGATATAGAGCGCGGCCGAGCAGGCGCTGATCGCCGCCAGCAAGACGCCCAGGCCCGGATTGCCGCCTTCAACGATGGCGGGCGCCGTGGAGCTGGCGAAAGCGACAACCAATCCGCCCGCCAGCGCCACACCGATCCCGGCCCAGATGGCACGGCTTAGAGCGCCCTTTAGCAGCGTGACTTCGAATACGGCCACCCAGATGGGAATGGTCGCGATCAGCGCTTGATTGATCATGATGCTGATATGCGTCAGCGAGGTCGCCATCAGCGTGATATTGATGCCGAAGAGCGTACCGGCGGTCCCGGCCAGCCAGCGACTGCGCGCCGGCATTGCCCGGATTTCGCTCCAGCCCCGGTACCAGATGTAAGGCGCAAATATGAGCATGCCGGTAAACATGCGTCCGAAAGCCACCAACGCGGGCGGCAAATCGTACTGGAAAGCGAAGCGGACGCAGATCGGCCCGAACGACCAGGCGAAGATCGATATGGCGACCAAGACGCCAATTTGCGCGGTTGAGGGCGCCGGCGCCTTAGTCCCGATCATCGCGCTTGCCCTGCGACTGGCGGAACTCGCCGCGGCTGGCGACCAGAACGCCAATCACGATGATGACGCTGCCCGCGATCTGCTGCTCCGGCGGCAACTCGCGAAAGAGCACTAGCGCCAGGAGCGCGCTGCCCAGTGGTTCCAGCTGCGAAAACATGCTCACCAGCGCCGCCGGAAAGTACTCGAGCAGATAATTCAGCGACGAGTGCCCCAGCAGCTGCGGAATCAAGCCCATGGCCAGCAGCACGGCGTATCCCTCCACGGCGTAGCCGCTGACACGCGTCGCGGTCAGCATGATTACCGCGCATCCGCAGACGGCGGCGACGCTGTAGACGAGCCAGACATAAGGGATGACGTGCAGACGAGCGCGCAACACCCGCCCAATGAGCATATATACCGATACCGAGAGCGCGCCAATCCAGGCCAGCAGCGCCCCGGTCGCCGTCGCGCTGAGGTCGTCCGCGCCGCGCGCCGTCAACTCCGCCGTGCTGCCGATGGGAATGCCGATCATGACTCCGCCCGCGAGCGCGATCAGCAGGCCGGCGACGACCAGCTGCGACAACCGAATTCGCAGGAACAGCACTTCGAGAATCGCGACCCAGATAGGACCGGTCGAGACGATGACAACGCTCACGAGCACTGTCGTGAACTGTAGAGATGACACCCAGGCGGTGAAGTGAAGCGCCAGGCACAGCCCGGCAAGGACGATCAGCGACAGATCCCGCCGTGACAAGTTCTTCACCTGGGCGGTATGTCGGCGCAGCGCCAGCGGGGTCAGCGCCAGGGCGGCAATGGCAAGGCGCGCGGCTGCAATCAGCAGCGGCGGCATATCGGCGTCCAGCGCGTAGCGAATGAGAATCGCCGCTGACGATGTGGCGGCGATGGCCAGCAGAATCACGAAATAGGCGCGGTACGGGGTAGCGCTGCGGGCTGACATTTTGTTCGCTTGCTCCCGGGACACAAACGCTAATCATGGCGCGAATCCTGCAGAAAACAAGTCGGAATCAAGTAGCGATTCGGGCTAGCGACAGGCTCTCCTCGGACGTCAGGGCTACCCAGCTCGCCTCGCAGTGGGTAAAATGCTAATGTGAAGTTCACCGGCCTGGCGCTTGATTGGTGGTGAAATCGCCAGCAGGCGTGTTAAAATGGCGGTGAAGACCGTTCGAATTAATGAGTACATCAGGAGCGAGTTGAGCCATGGCTTTTGAATTACCTTCTCTTCCCTATGCAGAGGACGCGCTGGAACCGCATATTGACGCCCGCACTATGGGCATTCATCACGGCAAGCATCATGCCAGCTACACCGCCAACCTGAACGGCGCGGTTGGCGGAACCGATCTCGAGGGCAAGTCCATCGAGGAAATCCTGGGCGACCTGTCGGCCGTTCCGGAAGGCATCCGCACCGCTGTGCGCAACAACGGCGGCGGCTACGCCAACCACAACCTGTTCTGGCAGATCATGGGTCCCAATGGCGGCGGCGAACCGAGCGGCGCTCTGGCGGACGCGATCAACAGCGCCTTCGGCAGCTTTGGCGAGTTCCAATCGGCCTTCTCGGCCGCGGCGGCCACGCGCTTCGGCTCCGGCTGGGCTTGGCTGGTGGCCGAGGGCGGCGCTGTCAGCGTTACATCGACGCCGAACCAGGATACGCCGCTGATGGATGGCAAGACGCCCATTCTCGGCATTGATGTCTGGGAACACGCCTATTATCTGAACTACCAGAATCGTCGTCCCGATTACATCGCCGCCTTCTTCAACGTCATCAACTGGGACAAGGTCGCGGAATTGTACGCCGCGGCTGGATAGTCGAATCGCAGCGATGGAACACAGCGCGCCGGTCGACTGCGCTGTGTTCTGTCTTGTAGGCTGCCAGGCGGAAGTAGACGAATGTAAATAAGTGAAAGATATTCTCGCGAAACAGCATCCCCAGAATCATCGAGTGCGTGTAGGGGCGAGCCATTGGCTCGCCCGCAAGTCTCAAGACTTATGAGACATGATTTGCGCGACTTGCTCGCGCCTACTGAGGAGACCTCGCCATGTCGAAACAACCACAGGGACTTAGCCGCCGCGATGTATTGAAGTTGGCGGCTACTGCGACTGTCAGCGCCGGGCTGGCGGGCGCGCCGCTCGGAGTCGCCGCTCATGACCAGCAGGCGGCGCAAGCCGGCGCCAACAGCTGGCCCTTTGAGTTGCCGGACCTGCCCTACGCGGAAGACGCGCTGGAACCCTATATCGACGCCCGCACGATGGGCATCCACCATGGCAAGCACCACGCCGGCTATACGGCCAAGCTGAACGCCGCGCTTGAAGGCAGCGAAATGGTCGACATGTCGATTGAAGACATCCTCGCTGATCTCGACAGCGTGCCGGCGGCAATCCGAATCGCGGTCCGCAACAACGGCGGCGGCTACGCCAACCACAGCCTGTTCTGGCAGATCATGAGCCCGGACGGCGGAGGCGAGCCTGGCGGCGCGCTGGCGGACGCGGTCAACAGCGCCTTCGGCAGCTTTGGTGAATTCCAGACGGCGTTCGCGGCGGCGGCGGGCGGCGTCTTCGGCTCGGGCTGGGCCTGGCTGGTGGCGGACGCCGGCGCGCTGAGCATCAGCACGACGCCGAACCAAGACACGCCGCTGATGCAGGGCCTGACGCCCATCCTGGGCATTGACGTCTGGGAACACGCGTATTACCTCCACTATCAGAATCGGCGCGCGGATTACATCGCCGCTTTCTTCAACGTGATCAACTGGGACAAGGTCGGCGAGTTGTACGCGGCTGGCTGATTCGGGCGGCGGGCGACACAAGTCTCGCCCATACAAGCTTCTAATCGGCGGATAATTGTTCTCAGGTTCTACAAAGGGCGCTACAATTGTGGCGCTCTTTTTTTGTATACGACGCGGGCTGACTGGAGATGATCCGATGAGCGACTATCGTATCGAGGCGGATTCGATCGGCGAGGTGCGGGTGCCGCGGGAGGCGCTCTACGCGGCGCAGACGCAGCGCGCGCGCGAGAACTTCCCCATCAGCGGCATGAAGCCCTGGCCAGCTTTCATCTGGAGCATCACGCTGATCAAGCGGGCGGCGGCCGAGGTCAACATGGAGCTCGGCTTGCTGGACGAGCGGCTGGCGCGGGCGATCATCCAGGCCGGCGACGAAATCCTGGCCGGGCGGCATCACGAGCATTTTGTGGTCGATCCTTTCCAGGCGGGCGCAGGCACCAGCCATAATATGAATGCGAACGAGGTGATGGCCAACCGCGCCAATCAAATCCTCGGTTACGCGGTTGACGCGGCGGACAAGCCCGTGCATCCCAACGACCATGTCAACATGGCGCAATCGACCAATGACACCATCCCGACGGCGATTCGGCTGGGCGCGCTCTGGCGGCTGGATGAGCTGCTGCAGACGCTCGCGCGCTTCGTCAGCGTGACGCGCGCCAAGGCGGCCGAATGGGACGATGTGGTCAAGACCGGGCGCACGCATCTGCAGGACGCGGTGCCGATTCGGCTGGGGCAGGAAGTCGGCGCCTGGGCGACCGCCATCGAGCGCGGAAGCGACAAGGTCAAGTTCGCGGCCGAAGGGCTGCGGCGGCTGGGCATCGGCGGCACGGCGGCCGGCACCGGCTTGAACGCGCATCCCGAATATCACGCGCGCATGGTGGCCAAGCTGTCGGCGCTGAGCGGCATCCGCTTGCACGAGAGCGATGACCTCTTCGAGTCGATGCAGTCCATGCAGGACGCGGTCTTCTTCTCGGCGGCGCTGCGCAACCTGGCGATGGATTTCACGCGTATCGCTAACGATGTGCGCCTGCTATCAGCCGGGCCGACCACCGGCATCGCCGAGCTGACCTGCCCGACCGTGCAGCCGGGCTCTTCCATCATGCCGGGCAAGGTCAATCCAGTGCTGGCGGAGATGCTGAACCAGGCGATGTACCACGTCATCGGCAACGACACGACCGTGAACCTCTGCGGCGCGGCCGGCCAATTCGAGCTCAATGTGATGATGCCGGTGATCGCGCATAACCTGAACGAGATGATGCAGGTGATGATCGGCGCGGTGGGCGCGTTCACGGACAAGCTGATGGCGGGCCTGGCGGTCAATCGCGAGCGGGCGGAGAGTTGGCTGGCGCGGAATCCGATTCTGGTGACGGCGCTGAATCCGATTATCGGCTACAACAATGGCGCGCGGGTGGCGAAGCAGGCGCTGGCGGAGGGCAAGAGCGTGCGCGAGGTGGTGCTGGAACTGGGCCTGATGGAAGCGGCGGAGCTGGACGCGGCGCTGGATGCGCGCAAGATGACCGAGGGTGGTTTGCGCGGGTGAGACAATTATGGTCTAAGAATGTAAGAAAATCTGACTCTGATTGGCAAGATTAACCCTTGACAACTGTTGCATCAATGCTATAGTGCGAGTATTCATGTATACTATATTAAAAGATGACTGCAATGTGCGAGAAGATTCTGTGTTCCACAGACGATAGCATTGAAGTACTGGGTCTCAATGTGCGTCCTCGTAACGCCCTGAGAAGGTCGGGAATCGACACAATCGGCGAACTGTTGAATGTCGTGTCGCGGAGGGAGGACGCGCTGTTTGAAGTGCGGAATCTTGGTGAAAAGGGTGTCGCGGAAATCCAGAAGCGGCTCTCTAGAGTTGAGCTGCTAGACCCGCTGCCGTGTGCCCAGGAAAATGAGTCACAGAATGAAGGGTCCGAGCAACCACAAATTCTAGTTGATTTAGGTCCTCCGACAATTCTTCGTCACGTAATTGTTGAATGGCAGCAGGTGATGTTGGCGAGGCAGATCGAGGCGAGACTGTTGCATCCGAAGTTGACGGTAAATGGAAGAACACTGGTAGAACTCCAAGACTCGCATCGAAGCTCTGAGGGCCTATACGAACAGTTGCTCAAAGTCCTACTCGGACCAACGACGGTTTCTCAGGAACTTGAGCATTTGCTTCAACGCTCACGGCCTCGTGAGTTGGACATTCTTGTACGCCGACTCGGATACAAACTGCAGACGCTGGAGGAGGTTGCGTCTGTCATGGGAATTACAAGAGAACGGGTACGCCAGTTGCAGGTAAGTGGCACTCGTCGATTATTGTCTGCCAGCAGGTCACAACCGCTTTTGCGACAACGGAGCGCAATTCTTTACTCAAATGATTTGGATCTGTCATTTGACGAGTGGAATCAGCGCTTGCTAACGTCAGGACTAAAGGGCGTATGGACTAGCGAGAGAATTGCGAGATTCGATCAAGTGGAACTATTGATTGTGGTTTGCAGGCTCTTAGAGGATTCCGATGGAGCTTTTGAGATTCCAGAAAGCCTCAAATACATGATTAAGCTGCGTGGGCAAGGTATGTCTGCCGTCCCAGCACGGATGTTTAGGCTACTCGAATCCTACAGTGGACAGACAGAGCGGCTTGTAATGAGGCATCTTCGTTATAGTGGAGCCGTGAGTCTTGACTGGCTGGCCAACCAAGACGACACAGAGTTGAGTGTAGATGAGTTACGCTCGGTGCTTGAGTTCAAGTCATTCTCCAAAGTTGGCGGAGACTGGTTTATGTCTCTCGACTACACTCCGCAATTCCTGCACTACATGGCTGTGTTTCATAGATCTCTGTTGAAGATGTTTCAATACTGTGGCCCATTGTCGCTTCGCGATGTCTGTTTTGGGATCGAACGAACGCTTGTCAAAGTCGATTTTCCCATTCCTCCGCTGCAAGTGGTCAAGCAGATTCTGCTCAAGCAAGGATATGCTTGTGAAGGTGATCTATGGTCTTGGCCCGGTGAATCATCCGAGGAACTAAACGACGGAGAATCCGCCATCTGGGATAAAATTCATGAACTTGGAGGGGTCGCACATCACTCGGAACTGATGCAGGCTATCTTGGACAGCGGACTTTCCGGCGCGTCTTTGCACGCTACCCTAAGGCGTTCACCGCTCTTTGACAAGTATGATCAAGCACTCTATAAGCTTCGAGGAACGAATCCTGAACACAGGGACATTGGAAGAGCTCGGTCGGCTGCAAATACGACGCGCGTGAATCTTTCTGTAGAACGAGACACGTACGGAAAAATCATTGTTGGAGCAAACCTCGGTATTCTTGCTATCGCAAGTGGAACGCTAATGTCTGAAAGCCTGCCGAATCTGACGGGAAATTGGGACTGCAATTGGGATGACGGATGCATAATTGATGTCAGAGTGACTCGAAACGAGATTCGCGGTCTAACTAGAATCATCAGAGACTTGGGATGTGAAGTGGGCGATCGAATATCGTTGACCTTTAATGTATTCAACCGAACCGTAGAAGTTCGAAAGACTGGAGACGAATCTTGATGTCTTCCGCCTCGCTGTCAAATATACATTTGGTAACTATTGCGCTGGGCAATCTGGATGGTCATGAGAAACCAGTTGATTCGGAAGATGTTGCGGTTCATGTGAATGAGTTAGCGCCGGGTAAGTTCACTTGGCGCAAATATCCAGAGTACATTGACCTTCAGGTGGTCAATCAGTCTCTACAGGACGCGCGTCGTGAGAGGAATGGGTCACTTGTAACGGGCTCCAGTTCCAAAGGCTGGATGCTTTCCGCCGACGGCATGGAATGGTTTAAGAACTTTGACGCTGAATCTAGAGTTGATGCTTCAGACGATATTCAACTTCGTCGTGGCTCAATACTGCGCTCTCAAGATATGGAGCGACGCCGTCTCAAAAGCACTGTGGCCTACGAACTTTTCTGCGAAGGCCGGTTAGTTGATGTCACACGCAACGACTTTTTTGAATTCGCCAAAGTAAATGAGTACTTTCCCCTAAAGGCCAGGTCTCGCAGATATCATTTCATTGAGAGCGCAGTTGTCGGTCATGACAAGTTGCGTGAACTATGGGCATCGTTGAGCACCGCATTTTCGAAGGAGTTTGAGTAGATGAGTACTGCCAGCATTGGAATTGAAGTAACCTCCCATGTTTCCCGAGACTTGTTGCAGAGTTCTGCATATTTCAACACATTCGGCAAGGTCGTATGGGAATACGTATCGAATTCCCTGGATGCCGCCAAGGATCATGAGCCGGTTCTGGTGGATGTAGAAGTCACAGATAAGCAATTGCGAATATCGGATAACGGGCGCGGGATGTCGCGCACCGAGCTTATGACGTTTTTCCAAATGCATGGAGAGAATATCCAACGGCGTCGAGGAAAACGTGTGCGCGGCAGGTTTGGAACGGGAAAGTCTGCGGCGTTTGGTTTGGCAAGTGCGCTTACGATTGATACTGTGCAAGGCGGTCTGCGAAATGTAGTACGACTTACTCGTAGACGAGTTTTGGCTGCTTCAGACGGAAAGCCAATACCAGTAGAAGAGTTAGAGCTAGACAAAGTCTCTTCTGGCGCTGACGGGACGACCATAACCGTCGAGCGTTTCGTCAAAGGCAAACGCCCACGCGTTGAAAAGGTTGTTCAATATGTAGAGCGGCACCTAAGCAGACACCGTGGACGAGCAGAGGTCATCATAAATGGTCACGTATGTCGTTTTGATGAAGTAGAATTTCGCGCGAATTATGATAGAAGGCCGCCCGATCATGTTAGCAAGTATGTCGGTGACGTAGTTCTTTCGATTAAGGTGGCCTACGAGCCTTTGGACGAAGAGCGAGCCGGAATAGATGTTCTGTCATACGGGATTTGGCACGCCACTACGTTGGTTGGGATCGAAAATAAGGAACGGTCGCAGTATATCTTTGGCGAAGTTGATGTGCCCGTCTTGGAGGATGGCGAATGGGAAATTCCGCCCTTCGACAATACGCGTAGTGTCAAGCTCAACGACCAAAACCCAACCGTAGCCATTCTATTGGGTTGGATTTCGGAGGAATTGGAGCAAGTAAGATTGGAGTTGGTCAAAGAGGAAAATCAGCGTCGTAAGTCAGAACAGGCGCGCAAGCTCGAAAAAGAAGCGGAACGCATTGCTCGAATACTAAATGAGGACTTTGCACAGCAGGAAATGGAATTGGAGAAGGCCCGCCGTGCGCGCAACTTGGCCGGCCATATGTCCGTTGATGACCTTCCCGGCGGTGAAGACGGACTTTCACCAGGCAATGGCGACATTCCGGGGTCAACCCAAGAATCTGGCAACGAACATGGTGACGGCAATGGTGGGGAGAACGTATCTGAAGGCGAGACGCCTAGACCCGGCCCGTCGTTAATGGAAGGAAGTGATTCGAGTTCACAGAAGAGTCTTTATGAAGGAAGACGCAAGCGACGGCGGGCAGTTTTCAGTTTGGAATACGAAAGCGGGTCTTCTACGATGCCGCGTTCAAGGTACGAAACCGGCGAAAAGACGATCTACATAAACCTTGAACATCCTCAGATTGCCAATGCACTACTAGCAAGCAACGGCAATATATCGGGAAAGCAGTTTAGGGAAATGAGCTACGAGGTTGCAGCCATTGAGTATTCGCTGGCACTTCAATACGAAACTATGGCAGACAACGATACATACGATGCATTTGCCGCTTTGGACGAACTTCGCCACACAGTCAATCGCATTACAAGTAGAATTGCCGCTGCGCTCTACGTCCTGTAGAGTTTGGACATCTCGCTGGTGCAGTTCTCTATCGTTAGAGTTTAATCTTTCAGGGCAAGCTCTCCAAATTCGCAACCCCCACCCGAACCCGCTATACTTCCCGCATCCGCACCACCCACCCGAAAGGAGCGCCTATTGGAGGTCCGCAGCGTTTCAACTCATCAATGTTTCGACTCAAGTGACACAGCAAGAAAGGTTCGAAAAATGAAGAAAGTACTGCTATTCCTTTGCATCATCGCCCTGCTGCCGCTGGGCAGCGCGCTGGCGCAGGACATGCCCCACGCCGGCGCCGAGATCGTCGCCACTTACATGCAGTCGGGCACCTACGACATCGGCGCCGAGAACATCGAAGCCGCCTTCGAGGAAGCCACCGGCATCGAAATTGAGTTGGTGGCGTCGCCCTGGGCGGTGCTGAACCAGAACCACATCACCGACTTGACCACCGGCACGGGCGAATTTGACGTGATGTCGGGCGAATTCTGGATCGCCAGCGTCTGGGACAAGATGCTGCCGCTGGAGGACTTCGTCGAGCGCGACGAGTACGGCGGCGACTTCATCCCGACCATCTGGCAGCCGGGTCCCTCGGGCCACTACGATGGCAAGCGCATCGGCATCCCTTATAGCGCGGATGCTTACGGCATTGTCTATCGCACCGACATATTCGAAGAGGCGGGGCTCTCGGCTGATTGGGAGACCTGGGACGACTATATCGCGACGCTGGACGCGCTGGCGATGCACCTGGAAGGCACGGATATCTCGCCGAGCGTATTCTCCTGGGGCGCTTCCGAGCAGACGCCGATGATATTCCTGGGCATGTACGATGGCTACTTGGTCGATGCCGATGGCAACTACGCTTTGGACGAGGCGCCGGCGCTGGATTCCTTAAACAAGATGGCGGGTTTGCTGGATTACAATCCGGAAGGCGCAGCCGGCTTGAGCATCGACGAAGCCAATTCGGTCTTCCTGACGGGCAATGCCGCGACCATGATCTGCTGGGTCAGCTTCATGCGCGCCGCGGCGCAGAATCCCGACTCGTCATTGATCGTGGACAACTGGGCGGTGGCTTCGTTCCCGGGCCCGGGTTTCCCCTTCATCTCGGCCTGGAATCTGTTCATCTCCGAATACAGCGAGGAGCCGGAAGCGGCCTGGGAGTGGGTCAAGTTCTACATCAACAGCGAGCAAGCGACGCAGCGCTTCGTTGAGCTGGGCGTAGGTTCGCCCTATCTCAGCACCTATGAAGATCCCGAATTGATGGAGGCCTACAGCCACGACTTCCCCGGCATGGTGGACAACCTCAGCCGGGCGCAGTCAGTGCCCTGGGTCTTTGAGGCTTTCGAGATCTTCTTCCGCAATACCAGCGAGCTGGTCATCGGCTCGATCAGCGCGGAAGAGGCGCTGGCGAACACCCTGGCGGGCTGGTCTGAGGTGACGGTGCCGCCGGCGCTGGTGCAATCGGCCGCGGCGCAGGGTCAGCAGCAGGATATGTAGCCGGCTTTTTGACCCTAGCAAAGTCCCTCCCGCTTTGTGGGATGCCCGCAATGGAGATTGCGGGAGGGACTTAGGGTGGGGGTATACCGCATGACTTGGCACAGACGGCACGATGCGCCTTGGCTGGTCGCCTTTGTGCTGCCGGCGTTTCTCATCGTGGTGGCGGTGCAGTTCTACCCCCTGGCCTATTCCGCCGTGCTTTCCGTGCAGGAGTGGTCGCTGACCGAATCGCAGACGCCTAAGGGTTTCGTTGGCCTCGACAATTTCGTCGAGGAGTTGGGCGACGAGACCTTCAGGCGCTCGGTGCGCAACAGCGTCTGGATTACGGGCGGGGCAGTCTTTCTGGAGATGATTCTGGGCGTTTGCCTCGCCTATTTGACGATGGGTTCGAGCTGGCGGATGCGCGCGGTGCGCACCTTGCTGATTTTGCCGATGGTGATCGCGCCGGTGGCGGCGGGCACGCTCTGGCGCATCTTGCTCAATTATCGCGCCGGGCTGCTGAATCACCTGCTGGGCTTGATTGGCATCCAGGGGCCGCAGTGGCTGGCCTCGCCGGACTGGGCGCTGGTGTCAGTGATCCTGCTGGATACCTGGCAATGGACGCCTTTTGTGCTGCTGGTGGCGGGCGCGGCCATCGCCAGCATCCCCGGCGATTTGCTGGAGGTGGCTGCCATTGACGGCGCCTCGCGCTGGAAGACTTTCTTGTATATCGAATTGCCGCTGCTGATGCCGCTGCTGCTGCTGACGCTGGTCTTCCGCATGTTGGAATCGCTGCTGTCGCTGGATTCGATTTATTCGCTGACTTTCGGCGGGCCCGGCTTTAGCACCTATACCTTGACTTTCTACATTTACACGCAGGGCTTGCGCAACTTCAATTTCGGGGCGGCGGCGGCTTCCTCGTGGATATTCATGGCTTTCGCGAGTTTCGCGATTGCGCTGGTCTTCTGGTTCCAGCGGCGGGACTGGTGACGGCAATTTGCTCGCTCGAGTCTCGGCCTTGGCCTATGAAGAAGCAATGAGACAATTCATATTTCGCCAACGCGAGGAGCTGTAGGGGCGACATACCATGTCGCCCGAGCCCATATTTCGCAGCCGCAGCGGGCGACCAGATTGGCCGCCCCTACAAGGCGCGCTTTGTCGCAAGACTAATCTGGAACGCCGTAGCAGAATTCACGATGAAAATCCACGGCATAGGCATCGATATTCCCGACACGCAGGTTGACGGCAGTCGGCGCGTACTCGTGGACGAACTCGCGCGGGCGCAGTCGTTGGGCTTCACGCTGGCGGAGCTCTCGATTCCCAGCTTGAACGTGATTATGAACGGCGAGCTCATCCCTGAACGCGTCGCGGCGATCAAGCAGGCGCTAGCTCCCTTTGACTTGCGCTATTCTGTGCACGCGCCAGGGCGGACCAACCTGGCCTATCGACCCGACCCGGATATCGAATACCGCGTGCTTGAGGCCTGCGTACGATTCTGCGGCGCGATTGGCGCAGCGGTTCTGGTCTATCACAGCGGCTTGCAGGCGCTGGACGCGGCTAGAGTTGGCCGCATGCCCTTGCCGAGCGACGATGAGCTGGCGCGCGGCGCCGAGCGCGAAGTGGCCGCGCTCAGTAAACTGGCGCCGATAGCGGCGGATATGGGCGTGACCATCGGCATGGAAAATGGCGACCCGCACTTGTGGGAGTACCTTGTGTTGAAGCAGCAGGGCAAGCCGCTTGCCGAGCTGGCCAAATATCACGCGCGCATGCGAACGGCGGCTATTGTCGCGCAGGCCGAGGCGGTGAATCACACCAATATCGGAATTACGCTCGATCTTGGCCATTTGTATCTGGCGACGCAAGCGCTGGGAGACGATTATCTGCAAGCGATAGCGACCGCGGCGCCCTGGGTCTGTCATCTGCATATCAACGACAACTTCGGTAGGCTGGACTTGGGCGTCGATTACGAAGGCTACCGACTGCCTTATGGCGAAGCCGACTTGCACCTGCCGCCGGGCTGGGGAGCGTTACCTTACGCCGAGGCGTTCGCGCGCTTGAACGAATATGAAGGCGACATCATCCTGGAGATCAGATCGCGCTACCGCGATCACCTGGACGAGGCGCTGATGAATACACAGCGACTCTTGTTCGACAACGGGCACGAAATCAGCCAAGATGTGAGTGGATGTCAGTAATGCGAATTCCGCCAATTGTCCCAACCACAATGACGAGTCACCCTTCCCTGATGATTCGGGGAAGGGCCGGGGATGGGGTAGAAAAGCAGCGATGAATCGGCGGCTGTCTCGCAGAGCGCGGCTGCTGAAAATCGCGCACGGCGTCATTCTCGCGATCGCCTGCCTGGTAGTGATTGTGCCGCTGGCGTACCTGATCATCAACAGCATCAAGCTGCCGCGCGAATTCCTGACCATACCGCCGACGATACTGCCGAGCGAGGTCACATTTGAGCATTATCAAGATCTTATCGAGGACAAGAAGACCGTCCGCTACTTTCAGAACAGCTTGACGGTCGCGGTCTGGACGACCGGCATCACGATCTTGACGGGCACGCTGGCGGCTTATGGCCTGGCGCGGATGCGGCTGGCGGCGAAGATTCTGGCGCTTGTGACCTTCATTTTCTTGTTCATTCGCTTTTATCCGCGCGTTACCACCGTAATCCCGTTCTTTCTGGTGATGCGGCAGTTTGATTTGCTGGATACGGTCTGGGCGATCATCATCGGGCAGCTGGGCATCACCATTCCATTCGTGACCTGGCTGATGCTGGTCGTTTTCCAGGACTTGCCCAGCGAAATTGAAGAAGCCGCCATTGTTGACGGCGCGAGCGTGTGGCAGCGCTTTTGGCGCGTGGTCTTGCCCATCGTTATGCCGAGCGTGTCGGCGGCGGCCATATTGACAGCCTTCTTGTCCTGGAACGAGTTTTTGATCGCGTCCAGCGTGGCGCGGCGCAAGGCGAGCGTACTGTCGATCGCGGTCGCCAGCTTCGTCAGCGACAAGGGCATTCAGTGGGGGCCGATGGCGGCCATGAGCGTGGTGATGATCGTGCCGATGATCGTCTTCGCCTTGTTCGCGCAGAAGTACCTGATCCGCGGCATCACCTTCGGCGCGGTCAAGGGATAGGCTCGTCGGGCGACTCGCTGCTGCGCGGCGGCACAGAGACGGGCGACTGTAGGGGCGAGCCTTGGCTCGCCCGCCCGCACACGACTTAAGCGCCACCGCCGCATTTCGTATGGGGGGTTTGGCGGAGCGGCCCCCCCCCAGTTTGACAGGGCCGGGGGGGG
>VXLV01000166.1:44661-50569 GCA_009841405.1 Chloroflexota bacterium
CCGCCGCCCCCCCGCGTGGGTGGGGGGCGTTTTGTCCACAACCCCCTGCATATATTTTCCCGGGCGCGGGGCCTCCCCCCTTCCCCCCCCCTACCGCACGTCGGATGGGCGCATGCGCGGGCGACATGATATGTCGCCCCTACGGCACGTTGGTGAAGGCGGGCGCCGCGAATCTGGCATTGAAATGCGCCGATTTTTGAGAACACTAATGCGCATTGCTTATCACAGGCTGAAAGGCACGGGAACTTGAATAGACAAAGAGCCTACGAAATCGTCTGCGAATTCGTTCAATCCGATTCTTTGCGCAAGCACATGCTGGCGGTTGAGTTCGCCATGCGCGAATACGCCAGCCACTACGGCGAAGATCCCGACGCCTGGGGCCTGGTCGGCTTGCTGCACGACTTTGACTGGGAGATCCATCCCTCGCTCGAGCAGCACCCCATGGACGGGGCGCCAATCCTACGCGCGCGCGGGCTGGGCGAGGAGGACATCCGCACGATACTCAGCCACGGGCCGCTGGCGGCCGATGATCGCGTGACGCTGCGCGACAAGGCGCTCTACGCGGTGGACGAGCTGACCGGCCTGATAACAGCGGTGGCGCTGGTGCGGCCCAGCAAGGACATCCGCGATGTCAAAGTCAGGAGCATCCGCAAGAAATGGAAAGACAAAGCATTCGCCGCCGGCGTCAACCGGCAAGACGTAATTGACGGCTGCGCGATCTTAGGCGTGGATGTTTGGGAGTTCCATATCCCGCTGGTCTTGAAGGCGATGCAGGATCACGCCGCCGAACTGGAGCTCGACGGCGTGAAGGTCAGCGCCTAGTAGCGGACGTGAACCGGCGTGCCAACCGGCGCGAAGTCGTAGAACCATTTGGCGTCAGCCGTGGTCATGTTGACGCAACCGTGGCTCATCGGCGTGCCGAAGTTGTTGTGCCAGTATGTGCCGTGGAAGGCGTAGCCGGCGTAGAAATAGCTAACCCAGGGCACACCGGGCAGGTTGTAATCCGGACCGATCATGTGGCGCGACGGCAGCTTGCGCTGGATTTTGAAGTTGCCGGTCACGGTGGGCGTCGCGGGCAAGCCGCTGGAGATGATGGCGCTGCGGCGCAGGACGCCGTTTTCGTAGGCGTAAGCAGTCTGTGTGCTGAGCACGACCACGATTTCGCGGCCGACGCCGATTTGCGCGCCCGGGTCAACACGCGGCGGGCGGACGGGCCCGTAGCGCGCGGCCTCTTCGCGGGTCGGCACTTGCAGCACGGCGCCGGCGCGCAGCGTGTCGGGATTGCTAATTCCGTTGATGGCCGCGACGGCCAGCCAGCTCATGCCGAATTTCGAACCAATCGTCGACAGGTAGTCGCCGGGCAGCACCGTGTATCGCTCGCGCGAAACTGTCGCTGATGGCGCTGGCGGGGCCGCGCCGGCGCCAGTCGCTTGCGCGGGCGGGCTGGCAGATTCCAGGTTTGATACGCGCAGCACGAGGCCGGAGTGGACGCGGCGTGGATCGGCGATGCCGTTGGCCGACATCAGCAGTTCGACCGGCACATTATACTTTTGCGCGATGCTGAAAAGGGTCTCGCCGCGCGCAACCGTGTGGGTGTCGGGCCGGTTATTGGAAGCCGGCGTCGGGGACGTCTCGGTCCGCGGCGTCTCGGGCTGGGCGGGCGCAGCGCTAACAGCCTGCGGGGGCGCGCCGCCGGCGGGAATCGCCAATTCCTGGCCCGGGTAGATCAGGTAGCCCCAGAAGTCGTTGAGCGCTTGCAGGTCCAAGAGGCTGACGCCGTAGTCGCCGGCGATTGACCCCAGGGTCTCGCCGGGGCGCACGACATGCGTGTATTCGCTGGCAGCGGGCTTTGCGGTTTCCGTGTCTGGAGACGGGTCGCTGACTAAGGGGGCGCTGGCGCCGCTGGCGACGGGCAGCAGCAATTCCTCGCCCGGGTAAATCCAGCCGTGATAGTTTTCGTTTAGCGCTAGCAGCTCGAAAAAGTCGACGCCGTAAAGCGCGGCGATCGAGGCCAGGGTGTCGCCCGAGCGGACGATGTGTGTTTCGCCGCTTGCGATTGGCGCGGCGTCGGCATTCTCGGGCGCAGGCGGGTCCGGGACCGTATTCGCCGGATCGGGATCAGCGCTTTTGCCAGGAATGGTCAGTACGTCGCCGGGGAAGATCCAGGCGTTGAAGATGTTGTTGGCCAGCTGCAACTCAAACAGGCTGATGCCATAGAGCGCGGCGATGCTGCCCAGGGTTTCGCCCGGCTGCACCGTATGCGTGGCGCTTGCGGCTGGGGCCGCAGCGACGGGCGTGGTCCCCGCCGGCAATGACAGCCGCTGCCAGGTATAGATGAGGTGGGCGTTGCCGATGCCGTTCAGGGCCGCCAGTTGGTAGACGCTCAGGCCGTAATGCTGGGCGATTTGCCCCAGGGTCTCGCCTGGGCGAACGACATGCGAGAGTTCTGAACTCGGCTGCGCGTGAGCGGGAAGCGCCGCAATTGAGAGAGTCGCGAACAGAAGAATGACGGTTCGTATCTTACCCATGATTGGCCTGCCCGTTTCGCTTTTCGCTTTCATTCATACGGTATCGCATATTTTGCGGCTTGCGAAACGCGCTTTTATGAATTGAAGCGGGCGGTTTTTGCTTGTAGAATCATGGCATCCTGCGTGGCGATGCGGCGCAACCGTAGCGTTTATGCTGGTTTGCGGGCATCGTCCTCGGACATGGTCTACGACTGCGGGGGCAATGCGCGGGCAATAGCCGTAGCGGAGGCGTCGGCTGATCGTGTGGCGAGCGTCTCCAGATGCAGGTACACTTTGTGTCGCAGCGAGATTCAAGCGGGAGGACTCACGATGTCCCAATACATACCGAGCAGGCGGCATACCTTGATTTGGCTAGTGCTGTCGTTGAGTCTCGCTATCCTGGTTGCGGCCGCGGTGAGCGCGCAGGAAGGAAGTCGTAATCTGGCGGCGGGAAGCGTGTTGTCTGGCGCGATTGCCGCTGATTCGGGCGCGGCCGCGTATGTGATAGACGCGCCGGCCAACAGCACCGCCAGCATTACGCTTGACAGCGTGAACGGGAGCGAGCTTGCGCTGAGCGTCAGCGATATCAACGGCAATACGATAGGGCAGGCCCGAGCCGGCGGCGAAGGCGCGCCGTCAGCGCAAGTCGACGCCCAGAGCAGCAGCGGCGGTCGCTATTTTGTTTTCATTTATTTTGCGCCGGGTAGCGCCGCGCAAGACACGACATTTGATCTGGGCCTGGAGGTCGTATCTGTAGAAAGCGCGGCGTCTTCCCCGGCGGCCGAGGAGATACCGGATCAGCTGCTGTTCAGCGCCGGCATTGAAGTGACGCTGTCATGGACGGGCGCCGCGGATTTGAACCTTGAAGTGCGCGACCCCACCGGGCAAACCTTGTTCTGGAATTCGCGCGCGACTGATAACGGCGGCAGCTTTGGTTTCGACGCCAACGGCCTGTGCTCGGTGATTAGTCAGAGCCCGCAAGAGACCGCGACCTGGCAGCCCGGGTTCTTGCCGACGGGCAGCTATGAGATCATCATCTATTACGAGCAGGTCTGCGATGCGATTACGGCGACTGTGCCCTTCCGCGTCGATGTCGCCGTCGATGGCGCAGCCAGCGGATCGATAACGGATACGCTGGCGCCGGGTATTTTGGGGCAGCAGAATATCTACGTCGCGCGCTTTGAGGTGGGCGGCGACGGCGCGGCTGCGGTGGTTCCGGGCGGGTTGTATCCGGCGTCCAGCGTAACACAGCTGCCCCGGTCGTTCGACATCGCCAGGCAGCTGGCGACGCCGCTAGAGCGCGATGTGGTTGTCGCAGGCGAGATTACCAACGCCCAGCCCTTCATCGCATATTCGTTTGAAGGCGCCGCCAACGAACTGATCACCGTATCCATGCAGGCGACCGGGGGCAGCCTTGATACGCTGCTGCAGATTGTGGGCCCGGCCGGAAATGTGGTCGATGTCAATGACGATGCCGTCTTGGGCGAGACCACAGATTCGCTGATATCGGACGCGCGTTTGCTCAGTAGCGGCCGGTACACTGTCATCGCCTCCCGATACGCCAAGGAAGCGGGCGGCACAGTCGGCCCCTTCCGGCTTACGCTGACTGGGCCGACCGGCCAGGCGACGCCGCAAACCAGCGCGCTGAACCTGCCTCAGGGTGATATTGAGGTCAGCTTGTTCTGGAGCACCGGCGCGGACCTGCAACTGTTGGTGCGGGACCCGGCGGGCGAATCCGTATTTGATGACAATCCATTGGCGACGAGCGGCGGCATCCTGCAAGAAGTGGGCAACGCCAACTGTGAGCCGGCGGCAGGTGGCGCGCCGGTTTCGTATGTCTATTGGCCGGAGGGCTTCTTGCGGCCCGGCACTTATGAGGTCGAGGTCTGGTACCAGAATCCCTGCGCTGATTTTCCGCCGCCGGTCAACTTTACGCTGCAGATCGAGGTCAATGACGTGGTGATCGCCCGAATGCGGCATTTGCCGCAGCCGGACCAGCGCCTGGTCACCAACTTTACGGTGCAGCCCTCCGGCTTCGGGGTAGCGGGCGAAGCGGGCTTCATCGACGCCGGGAGCAGTACGCTGGATTATCAGGTGGCGGCTCTGGACGCGCCAGCGATTGAAAGCGGCGTGCCGGTCACGGGCACAATTTCGCCGGGCAACACTTTTGATCTGTATCAGTTTGATGGCATCGCCGGCGAGATCGTGACCATTGGCATGACGGCGGTGACGCTGGCGCTGGACACGAATCTGTATTTGATCGGCCCGAGCGGGCGGGAACTGATCGCGAATGACGACGGCGACCCGGCCGCGCTCGGTTTGACGGGCAGGAAGACCGATTCGCTAATCAGCAGCTACAGCTTGACGGAGAATGGTCCCTATACAGTCATCGCCACGCGCTACGGCAATCAATACGGCGGCACGATCGGCGTTTACCAGTTGACGCTGACGAAGACTTAGCGCGACAGCGGGCTTCGGGCGGGGGTCGGCTTTACAAGCGCGGCCGGCTTTGATATGATGCTCTGCTGTTGGCTGGAGACATACGAAAGTTGAACGGAATGAAACGAGGCTTGCTCCTCTTTACGGGTCTGATCGCGGTTCTGGCGCTGGTCGCGTGTTCCGCGGATATCAACCTGCTAGATGAAACGAAGCTGAGCGACACCAGCTTGATCAGCGGCGAGCCCTGCCTGGCGCCCTGCTGGAACGGCATCACCCCCGGCGAAACAAGCTTTCAGGATGCCAAGCTCATCATTGAAAGCGACGATCGTTTTACGATTTCTGATGAACCAGCGCCGGAGGACGGCAGCAACCTGCGGAGTTTCACTTTCGCGGAAGGGGAGAACCCGGCCTGCTGTCAGTTGGTCAGCCGCGATCGCGAAACGGTCTCTTCATTCCTGCTGCAGACCGCGCCAATTATGAATTTCGGGGCTGTCTATGATGTGTATGGCGAGCCGGATTATCTGGGCGGGGAGCAGGTCAACGACGAGCAAGGGTATATGGCGCTGGTTTACAGCGAACTGCCGCTCATCCTCTACGCGTTCGTCGACAAGCCGGCGTCCGGCGCGATTTCCGTAAGCAGTCCGATAATCGGCACGATGTACTTGAGCGAAGCGGACATGCAAGAATTGCTGACCTGCGCCAGCCTCTATCAATGGCAGGGTTTCTTGGATTTCACCAGTTACGTTGAACGGGAATTCGATTATATTGGCGAAGGCGTCGGCGACGATGAGATTTGCCCGACCGGGCAATAACGCGAATCCTATTAACGGGCAGGGTAAATTGCACATGTAGACAGACGCGCGGCAGCCACCGCCTACGCAAAACAGCGTGTAGCACGCAGAGTTTTGCTCCCCTCCCTGACTCGTCGGGGAGGGGCCGGGGGTGGGGTAAGCTGCCCGCAA
>VXLV01000064.1 GCA_009841405.1 Chloroflexota bacterium
CGCGGGCAACGCGGACAGCTGAAGTCGCGGCGGCAACTGTCCAGCCCACCGAGCTTGCCGCCACACCGAGCGCGACTGGCTCGCCGACAGCCGAGGCCACCGTTCCAGTCGCGGAACGCGCGACGTTCACAGCGATTGCGCGGGCAACGCGGACAGCTGAAGTCGCGGCGGCAACTGTCCAGCCCACCGAGCTAGCCGCGTCACTGAGCGCGACTGCTTCGCCGACGGCCGTCTTCACAGTCCGCGCAGTGGACCGCGCGACCATCAGAGCGATTGCGCGGGCAACGCGGACAGCTGAAATCGCGGCGACAACTGTCGTGCCCACCGAGCTAGCAGCCACGCCTAGCGCGACTGCTTCGCCGACGGCTGAATTCACAGTCCGCGCAGTGGAACGCGCGACAGTCGCGGCGATTGCGCGGGCAACGCGAACGGGAGTAGTCGCGAGGGCGACTGTCCAGCCCACCGAGCTAGCAGCGACTCTGAGCGCGACTGTTTCGCCGACGACCGACTTCACAGTCCGCGCAATGGAACGCGCGACGATCACAGCGATTGCGCGGGCAACGCGGACGGCTGAAGTCGCGACGACTGCCCAACCCACCGAGCTTGACGCCACACCGAGCGCGACTGCTTCGCCGACGGCCGTCTTCACAGTCCGCGCAGTTGAACGCGCCACGGTCACAGCGATTGCGCGGGCAACGGTTCGTCCTACCACCCCGGTGAGTAACCTAGCGGCGCTCACAGCGACTGAAGCTAAAATCACACCCTTCGCTGCTACAACAACGGCCGCGACCGAGCCCGCCGAAACCGCGACCGCTGCGATTGACATTGCCACTCTGGCGCCACGAGAACGGGCGACTCCCGCCGCGCTAGGGGCCGAGCCGGAAGCTACAATGACGACAGCGGCCCCGCCGGCGGAATCGGCCACGCCTTTGCCCGCGGTCTTCGCTCACCTCATCGCGACGCCCACTGCAATCGGCGCAGCCGGCGCTGAGGCCGACACGGCCTGTGTCGTGGCGGAAAGCTGGCTGCCTTACGAAGTTCGAGAGGGCGACTCCCTGCTTGCCCTGGCGCTCGCATCCGGCAGCAGCCTGGTTGAATTGCGTGAAGGCAATTGTTTCGGTCCGGTGACAGGAATCATCGTTGGCGACAGCATAGCGCTGCCGAGGCTTCTTGAAACGCCGCTTGCGCCTTCTACGCCGCTGTTTCCGGTCGCGGACACTGCCTATCAAGTCCTGGGCTGTGATTCGGCCCGAGCGACAATTTCCGAGCCTTCGCCAATGACTGAGCTGCAAGGCGTCTTTGCCGTCCACGGCCGCGCGCAGATTCCCGAAGACGGGAAGTATCGCATTTCTGTGAAGCCGGCCTGGTCGCCGGATTACCATCGCTATCTGGATGTTGAGCGCTCGATCGTTGATGATGTGATAGGCTTGATAAATACCGAGATTTTTGGACCCGGCCTGCAACGGCTGCGGCTGGAGATTCTGAATGGCGATAGTGAAATCGCGGACGGCGGCTTGTGCGAGATACCGCTAGTCTTCAAGGCGCCTTAGACGCCCAGTGTACTTACGCGGCGGGAGATTGATGCTGATTGCAACGCGCTTGATCCGGCTGATCTTGTTCGGCATCGTGCTCGCGCTGCTGTTTGCGCTGGCATGGACGACGCTGCAAATCGCCACAATGAACGATGACACCGGCGCCTCTGTCGCGACGGCCGAAGCGCGCCGGGCGGCATATCGCGCAACTGCGACTGCCATTCGCGCCCAAGACCACGAATCCAGCCTGAGATACAACCCGGGGATTGTTCTTATGCAAGATCACGCCCTGGACTTGACGCCCGAATCAGAAGCGGGAGACGGGCTAGATGCTGCCGCCGTGCCGGACGACTTTCATTTGCCGAAGCTGCTGATCCCGCGCAGCCCGGAAGAAGGCAAGTGGCTTTCAGGAATGCGGGCGCCGCGCCGCGTCAAGCCCGTAGTTCGCCGGCACCGGCTGGTCAATATCATGCTCTTGGGCAGCGATGAAGAGCTGACGGAAGACAACTTCATCCGCACAGACACGATGATCGTGGCGTCGCTCAATGTCGAAACCGGCACGGTGTCCATGATGAGCTTGCCGCGAGATCTCTTTGTCTACATCCCTTACGGCAAGATGGGGCGCCTGAACACCGCCTTCGGCATCGGCGAGAATCTGGGCTGGGATCCTGGCCGCGGATTCGGCCTGCTTCGACAAACCCTCTTCTACAATCTCGGCATCAATGTTCACTACTACGCGCGTGTGAATTTCTCCGGTTTCGAAACGATTATCGACAGGCTGGGCGGCGTCGACATCGCTGTTGACTGCTCCTACCGCGATCTGTACCCGACATGGAACGGCGAATATCGCTGGCGCACCCTGCCGGTAGGCTGGCACAGGTTTGATGGTTTCGACTCGCTCTGGTATGCGCGGACGCGAAAGTACACCGACGATTTCGACCGCGGACGGCGACAGCAGTTGCTCTTGCGCGCCATGTGGCGTAAAGCCCGCGGCGAAGGGCTCGTCGCCACCATCCCGCGATTGTGGAGCGACTTGACCGATGTAGTCGACACCGACTTGCCGCTTGATATGCTGCTTCGTCTGCTGCCGCATCTGTTAACGCTCGATCTGGCGGATGTCGAGAATGTTACCTTCAAGAAGAATTATCACACGACCGAATGGATTACGCCGAACGGGGCGGAAGTCTTGCTGCCGAATCCAGAGGCAGTCGCCGCGCTGATGCAAGACTTCTACACGCCGCCCTCGCCTTATCAAGTTTCGATCGCCGGGCCGAGCATCGGCGTTTACAACGCTTCCGGCCAGGATCACTGGGATATCGTGGCGAGCGAGCGGCTGCGCTGGGACGGTTACAACGCGGTGGCGCTGGGCCAAGTCGATGGCGGCGCGGTCAACCCGACCAGCCAACTGATTGACCATGTCGCCACGGAGAAGGGCAGCCTGGTACCGAGAATCTTGCGCGCTCTCAACATGAACGATGAGCAAGCCGAAACCGACGCCATGGCCGAGCGCGACTACGACTATGTGGTCACGCTCGGTCGCGACTACGAGTCTTGCACTTATGGCGTCTTGCCGCTTGACCGTTGAGCGAGTAAAGATCGAGGACGCGATGTATTGGCGAAATACAGATTCTGTGCTATCATGCGCAACATATCGGGGTATGGCGCAGTCCGGCTAGCGCGCTTGCATGGGGTGTAAGAGGTCCCCGGTTCGAATCCGGGTACCCCGACAGAAGACAGACGGGCTCACCAAGAGGGTGAGTCCTTTGTTTAAGGAGGACAAGATCATGCAAGCCGAAGCGATCCGCTTGACGGCGCTAGCCAGTTGCGCCGGTTGAGCGGCCAAGCTCAGCCCGAGCGAACTGGCGCAAGTCTTGCGCCCACTAAGCGAGCAATTTCCCAGCGAAGCGCACCCGCAAATCCTGGTCGGTTTGGCAGAGCCAGACGACGCTGCCGTCTGCCGGATCGACGAGAACCGCGCTATCGTCTCGACGGCCGATTTCTTCCCGCCGGTGGTTGACGACCCCTACGATTTCGGCGCCATCGCCGCTGCCAACGCCTTGAGCGATGTCTACGCCATGGGCGGTCGACCGCTGATGGCCATCAACCTGGTCGCCTGGCCCGACGATTTGGACAAAGCGATATTGGCTGAAATCTTGCGCGGCGGCGGCGATAAAGTCCGGGAGGCGGGGGCGGTGATTGCCGGCGGACATTCCATCAGCGATGCGGAGCCGAAATATGGCCTGTCAGTGACGGGCGAGGTTCACCCAGGGCAGATCATGCACAAGTCCGGCGCGCGCCCGGGCGACCGGCTAATTTTGAGCAAGGCGCTGGGCACGGGCGTTGTCACCACCGCTCTCAAGCGCGGGATAGCTACGCAGGAGCAAGTCGATATCGCCGTGCGGTCAATGTCGCGTCTCAGCCGGCAAGCGGCGGCCCTGGCGCAGGCGCATCAAGTATCCGCGATGACAGACATCACCGGCTTCGGCTTGATCGGTCATGCGCTGGAAATGGCGAGGCTGAGCGGCGTCGACTTTGTGCTGGAATTCGAGCGCGTCCGACTGCTGCCCGGCGCCGAGGCGTTTGCGCGGCAGGGCGTATTTCCAGGCGGGATGGATCGCAACCTGGAATACTTCGCCCAGTGGGTGGATGAAGTTTCTGTCCTGCCAGATTTCGCGCGCGGACTGCTCTACGATCCGCAGACATCGGGCGGCCTGCTGATGGCGGTGGCGGAGGCGCGGGCGGACGACTTGCTGGCGGCGCTGGAAGCCAAAGGCGAAGCTGCCTATGAATTGGGTCGGGTCGTCGCCGGGACGGGGCGAATCACCGTGAGAGCTGAAGCCGGGTAACCGCGCCCGGCTAGGGAATCAAGTCGAGGTTTTTGCCTACCGTCTCGAAGGCCCCCAATGCGCGATCCAGGTGATGCTGCCGGTGCGTAGCGATATAACTGGTGCGCAGCAGCGCCTGATTCGGCGGCGTGGCGGGCGGCACAACCGGGTTCGTATAGACGCCCTCTTCAATTAGCGCCATCCAGGTCAAGCCGGTGCGGTACTGTTCGCCGATCTTTACCGGGATGATCGGCGTCTGGCTATTGAATGTATCGTACCCCAGCGCTTTCAGACCTTTGCGCATATACTCGGCGTTCTTCCAGACCTGATGCACGTGCTTGGGTTCGTTTTCGATAATATCCAGCGCGGCCAGCACCGCCGCGAGATTGGGCGCGGGCAGCGCGGCCGAGAAGATCAGCGAGCGCGCGTGGTGCTGCACATAATGAATGACATCGGCCGACCCGGCGATGAATCCGCCGATTGAAGCGAAGCTCTTGCTGAACGTGCCCATGATCAGATCGACTTGATCAGTCAAGCCGAAGTGGGCCGATGTGCCGCGGCCGCCCCCGGCGACGCCGATGCCGTGCGCGTCATCCACCAGCAGGCGCGCCCCGTATTGCTGGCACACCTCGACGATTTGCGGCAAAAGCGCGAAGTCCCCGCCCATGCTATAGACGCCGTCAACGATGACAAGCTTGCCGGCGTCGTCGGGCACGCGGCTGAGCACGCGTTCCAGGTCGTCAATGTCGTTGTGCCGAAAGCGCTTCAGCGTGCCGCGCGACATTGCCACGCCATCAACAAGGCAAGCGTGCGCGTCCTTGTCCAGAATAGCGACGTCATTCTTGCCGAGCAGGGCTGAAACCGTGCCCAGGTTTGTCTGATAGCCCGTGGAAAAGACCAGCGCCGCCTCCTTGCCAACGAACTCCGCCAGCCGCCGATCGGCTTCCAGATGAAGTTCCAGGGTGCCGTTGAGGAAACGAGAGCCGGTCACGCTGGTGCCGAATTGCTGCGTCGCTTCAATCGCTGCCTTTTGCACGCGCGCGTCGGTGGTCAAGCCGAGATAATTGTTGGAACCGAGCATGACCACGTCTTTGCCTTCAAAGGTGGCGGTGGTGCCTTCGGAATCGCTAAGCGCGCGGAAAAAGGGATAGATTCCCATTTCCATCGCTTCTTTGGCAACCGTATAGCCGGACAGCTTGTCAAATAAATCTGCCACGATTGTCTCCTGCAAAGCGTACACGGCCCGTGGAGGCGGTATACCGGCGGCCTGGCGCGCTACCGGTTAGCTGAATGTCCCGCCTTCCATACGTCCAGCATACTACCATGTTGGGCGCGCCTGGCAAGCGCCTCCCCGTGCAAAGTCTATCAGCAGCGATTCGCTTTAACAATAACCAGTTAAAGACGACGCGGTCGCGGACTTTGGCAAGCTTCACTTGCGCTGACCAACGGATTGGGTGTAGAATGACGTCGTAATCTTGCCTTGGAGTATGGAGAGCCGCATGTCAAGTTTGACGATACGCAGAATCATCGTTTGGGTCGTCTCGATGGTCTTGGGCCTCGTCGCTGGTTATGGCATTATCACGGTCGGCTTCGATTTGCTGCCGGTCCTGCATTACATTCCCTTGATCGGTTTTCTCTTCGAGGGCATCAAGTCGCCGCAGGGCATTTCGCTGCAAGAATACGGGATCCAGTATTACCTGTTTACGTCGATTCCAATCGGCTTGGTCTTCGTCATTTGGCTGGACGCGTTTATGGATACGCGCATATTGCCCGACTAGACGCGGATACAAACCAAGCTCACAAATCCACCTGCGGGTGGATTTTGCTTTGGGCTGTCCGCCGCCATACCTGCAATGAGCGAGCAAATGAGAGATCTGCCCTAAGCGCTGATAGCTATTGCAAGTTCGGCGCTGCTAGTTTGGAAGCATGGACGAGTCAAAGCGCTCTTCAATCGGGCGATTCTATCAGAGGTCAATTGCCGAGCGGCTGGCGATCGCCAAAGCCTGGGGGCGGCTGAACGATGATGACCTCCAGGCATTGGCCGATACCGGGCTGAGGCTCTCGCAGGCCGACCTGATGATCGAAAATGTCATCGGGCGCTACAGCCTGCCTTTTGCGCTGGCGACAAACTTCCGCATAAACTCGCGCGACTATCTGATTCCGATGGTTATCGAAGAGCCTTCAGTCGTTGCCGCCTGCAGCTATGCAGCCAAGCTCTTTAGAACAAGCGGCGGATTCACAGCGAGCAGCGACGACTCGGTCATGATCGGGCAACTTCAAGTGCTCGATATGGCAGATTTCGAAAGCGCCGGCGCGCGTCTTCTCGCGCAGAAAGCGCGGATCTTGCGCGCGGTCAACGAACTTGGCGGCAGCATCGCAGCGCGCGGCGGCGGCGCGCTGGATCTGGAAGTCCGGCCGTTCCCGGCGACCGCTGTCGGCGATATGTTGGTCGTTCACTTGCTCTATGACACGCGCGACGCCATGGGCGCCAACGCCATAAACAGCGCGCTGGAAGCCATTGCGCCGCTGATAGAGCGGATAAGCGGCGGCCGTGTCAACTTGCGAATTCTGAGCAATCTCAGCGATCGCCGACTGGCGCGCGCCGAGGGAATGATCCCGCCACAGGTATTGGCGACTGATTCGGCAACTGGCGAGCAGGTCGTAGACGCGATCGTGGAAGCCGCGGTCTTCGCCGAGGTCGATCCCTATCGCGCCGCCACGCACAACAAAGGCGTCATGAATGGCATCGACGCGCTGATGCTGGCCACCGGCAATGATTGGCGCGCGGTGGAAGCCGGCGCCCATGCCTATGCCGCGCGGGATGGACAATACCGGAGCCTGACGCGCTGGTGGAAAGACGACGCCGGAAACCTTCGCGGGGCAATCGAGTTGCCGCTGGCGGCCGGCGTCGTCGGCGGGGCAACGCGCGTGCATCAGGGCGCCAAAGTCGCGCTTAAGCTGCTCGGCGCGCAATCGGCGCGAGAATTAGCTGAAGTCGCCGCGGCTGTGGGCTTGGCGCAGAATTTCGCCGCTATTCGCGCGCTGGCCACCGACGGCATTCAAGCCGGGCACATGCGGCTGCACGCGCGGCAACTGGCGCTGGCGGCCGGCGCCGCAGAAGCCGACGCGCAATCCATCGCGCGCCAGCTAATCGCCGAGGATTGTATACGGCTGGAGCGCGCTGAAGAAATCGTAAACGAGCGAAAGCGAGCAATATGAACGGGAACGCGCAATGGTTGATGCGGCCGGACCGCGCGGTCGGCATAGTCGGTTACGGCGCCTATATCCCGCGCTACCGGTTGCCCGGCGCCGAAATTGCGCGGATTTGGACGGGCGGCAACGGAGGAGCGCCGGTGAAAGAGAAGGCGGTCGCGGGCCTGGACGAGGATGTCGTCACGATGGCGATCGAAGCGGCGCGAAACGCGCTGCTTTGCGCCGAGATTGACGCCAGGCACATCCGCGCCGTCTGGGTCGGCAGCGAAAGCCATCCATACGCGGTCAAGCCGACCAGTACCATAGTCGCGGAGAGCATTGGCGCCTCTCCCAATATCCAGGCGGCTGATTGGGAGTTCGCTTGCAAGGCGGGCTCCGAAGCGGTGCAAGCCGCGATCGGCCTTGTCGGCAGCGGCATGACGCAGTATATCCTCAGCATCGGCATGGACACCGCGCAGGGGAGGCCCGGCGACGCCCTGGAGTACACGGCCGGTTCTGGCGGGGCGGCGTTTTTGCTGGGCCCGGCCGCCGAAAGCTACGCCGTCATCGGGGGCAGCTACAGTTACGTCACGGACACGCCCGATTTCTGGCGGCGCGCCGGCGAAGTCTACCCCAGCCACGGCGACCGCTTCACCGGCGAACCGGCTTACTTCGCCCATACGATTAGCGCGGCATCGGCCCTGATGGAGATGATGAATACGACAGCGGCGGAATACGACTACGCCGTCTTTCATCAGCCCAATGTCAAATTTCCGGCGCGCGCGGCAAAGATGCTGGGATTTGCGCCCGAGCAAATTAGCGCCGGCTTGCTGGCCAACGAGATCGGGAACGTTTACTCCGGCTCCTGCATGATCGGCTTGACGGCGATTTTGGATGCGGCCCAGCCCGGCGACCGAATCTTGATGGTCAGCTACGGCAGCGGCGCCGGCTCGGACGCATTTGACTTGCGCGTCACCGAGCGCGTCAAGCGCAAGCCGCCGGGCGTCTATTCCACTGCGGACTACATCGCCCGGCGCACGCCAATCGATTACGCAACTTACGTACGCTATCGTGACAAGCTCAAGGATTGAGGCATGAATGATGTGGCAATTGTCGGCATCGGCATGACGCCGGTTCGCGAACACTGGTCGCTGTCGCTAGTCGACCTGGCTGAAGAAGCCGGCCAATTGGCGCTGGCGGATGCCGGGCTGGATGCGGTGGATGCGCTGTACATCGGCAACGCTTACGGCGCCGCTTACAACCAACAGACGCAATTGGGCAGCCTGATCGCCGGCGCGCTGGGGCAGACCGGCATTGAGAGCTTCTGCTGCGAGGCCGGCGATGCCTCCGGCGGGGTCGCGCTGCGGGCGGGCTATCTGGCGGTGGCGGCTGGCGCGGCGAGAACCGCCCTCGTGCTTGGCGTCGAGAAAGCGACTGATGTGGTGGGTCCAGCGCGCATCAGCGCCCGCAGCGTCAGCTTGAACGCCGACTACGAAACGGTGAACGGCGCGACTTTGACGTCAATGGCCGCCCTGCTGATGCGGCGCTACATGTACGAGCATGGCGTCGAACTTGCGCAGTTCGAAGGCTTCAGCGTCAACGCCCATCGCAATGGCTCGCGCAATCCAAAGGCCATGTATCGCAACCGTCTGCGTCCCGGTTCCTTTGAAAGGGCGCCAATGATAGCCGAGCCGGTCAGCCTCTTTGACAGCGCGCCCGACGGCGATGGGGCGGCCGCAATCGTGCTGGCGCCAGCGGAGCTCGCGGTGGATATGGCGCCCAGGCCTGTGCTTCTGGCCGGAAGCGCGGTGGCGACCGATACGCTGATGCTGCAAGAGCGAAGTGATCCGCTGGTTTTCGCCGCGGCGCAACAGTCAGCGGCGCGGGCGCTGGACCGGGCCGGCTTGTCGCTCAGCGATTTGGATCTCCTCGAACTTCACGATGGTTACGCCATCATGACGGCCTTGTCGCTCGAAGCGCTGGGATACAGCGAACGGGGCAGAGGCTGGGCCTGGGCGGAAGACGGCGGCGAGCGACTGTCTCTGGACGGCGAACTGCCGCTGTGCGCCTTTGGCGGTCTGAAGAGCCGCGGCAATCCAAGCGGCGCGACCGGCGTGTACCAGGCGGTTGAAGCGTCGCTGCAATTGCGCGGCGAAGCGAGCGACAACCAGATCGCCGGCGCGGAGACTGCGATGACGCAGAATCTAGGCGGCCTGGCGTCAACGGCGGTCACGCACGTGCTACGCGCCATCCCCGAATGAACTGATAGTCTCTGGAAGTGTCAATACCTGTCAAGATAGCTTCTGATAGCTTGCCGCGCCTAGAGTACAGGCAAGCGGATCAGGGGTGAGGAGACATCCGATGCAGGTCGCGAAGTACTGGCGAAACAAGAAACTGCGTTATCGCTTGGAGGGCATGGCGCGTCGGCCTGAGCGCGCGATCATGTCACCGCGCGTCGGCATAGAAGCCGAACGCAACGGACGCCAGGCGCCCAAGCGCGAATCGGCGAGGCTGCCGCAGTGACGGACGAACGCAGCGACGACAGCCCCTGGGTCATGCGCCTCGAGAATGCCCCAAAATCAATACAGGGCGAGGTCTACAGCTATACGCTCGCGCAAGAGCCGCCCGAGGATTTCGTTGCGCAAGCGCCCTACCATCTGGCGCTGGTGCGTCTGGAGAGCGGCGAGCTGATCACCGCGCAACTGACGGATGTTGAGCACGACGTCGAGATCGGCCAGCGTGTGGAGATGGTGACGCGCAAGTTAACCACGGACGGCGAGCGCGGCGTCATCGTCTACGGCTACAAATTCCGTCCGCTTCTCAAATGAGCGCTGCGCCATCCAGCAGTATCGGTAAGCAAAAAGAGCCACAACAACGTGGCTCTTTTCGATTGTATTGCCCGTGCCGCAAGCGGCGAACTACATGGCCGCCTTGGCTTTCGACTCGTAAGCCAGCGACTGCTCGGTGTTGGAGTCGAAGATGTGCATATTGTCGAGGTTGAAGGTAACGCCCATCTCGTGCCCGACTGTAGCGCCCGTACGCGGATCGGTACGCGCGATGAAGTTTTTGCCGCCGGATTCCAGATAGATGATGACCTCGTTGCCCATCTGCTCCACGACTTCGACATTGGTCGAGAGATTCGCCGGGATGATGCCCTGCGGGAGGTAATTCGTGTCGTGGATGTCTTCGGGACGAATGCCGCAGATGACTTCCATGCCCGCATGGCTGCGGAACGCGTCGGCCTTGCTCTCCGGCACCGGCAGCGAGAAGGCGCCGGTATCCACGATCAGCGAATCGCCGTCTTCTTTGAGGACCGCGTCGAAGAAGTTCATCGACGGGCTGCCGATGAAACCGGCGACGAAGACGTTGTTCGGGTTATGGTACAAGTTAAAGGGCGAATCAATCTGCTGAAGCTCGCCTTCGTTGAGAACGCAGATGCGCGTCCCCATTGTCATCGCCTCGACCTGATCATGGGTCACATAAATGAAGGTCGTCTCCAGGCGCTGATGCAGCCGGCTGATGAAGGAGCGCGCCTCCACGCGCAGCTTGGCGTCCAGGTTGGAGAGCGGCTCATCCATGAGGAAGACCGCCGGTTCGCGCACAATGGCGCGGCCAACAGCCACGCGCTGGCGCTGGCCGCCGGAAAGCTGCCTGGGGCGGCGATCCAGCAGGTGGCCAATGCCCAATTCATTGGCGGCTTCATTCACGCGCTCGTCAATGATTTTCTTCGGCGTCTTGCGCAGCTTGAGACCGAATGCCATGTTATCATAGACGGTCATGTGCGGGTACAAGGCGTAGCTCTGGAATACCATGGCCACATCTCGGTCTTTCGGCGCGACATTGTTGACCACGCGATCGCCGATCAGGATTTCGCCTTCGGTGATTTCTTCCAGGCCGGCCAACATCCGCAAGCTGGTGGACTTGCCACAGCCGGACGGCCCGACGAAGACCAGAAACTCCTTGTCCATTACTTCAATGTTCAGATCGGATACAACGCGTTGATCGCCGAAATCCTTTGAAACATGATTGAAAGTGACACCAGCCACGGGAACCTCCATTCGTATCAACTGCTAGCGAAAACTTTGGCAATTCTGCACAAATACCTTACTTGACAGCAAGATACTTTTATAGTGGTCATTATATCGGCTATTTTCGAAAATGCAAAGAATTCGTCGCGACAAAGCAGAATCGGTCGCGGAAGCATAGATGATGAGGAAGGCATGCCCGATAATCCAAATGCGGAAATCATCGCCATCGGCACTGAACTGCTCCTGGGAGAGATTACGGACACCAACTCCGTCTTTCTGGCGCGGCAATTGCGCGACATCGGCGTGAATGTCTTTTTCATGACGACTGTGGGCGACAACCTTGGGCGCATCAAGGGCGCCATCTCCGACGCCCTGGATCGCGCCGAAATTGTCATCACCACCGGCGGGCTGGGCCCAACTGTGGACGATATGACGCGGCAAGCGGTAGCGGAAGCCCTCGGCCGGCCGCTTCAGTTCCACCAGTCGCTCTATGACGAAATCGCCGAACGCTTTCGCGGTTTCGGCTCCAAAATGACCGAGAACAACCGTCAGCAGGCCTACTTGCCGGCGGGCGCCATCCTGATCGAGAATCCGGTGGGCACGGCGCCGTCATTCATCGTGGAATCGGACCGCGGTGTGGTGATAAGCGTACCGGGCGTTCCAAGAGAAATGAAGTACTTGATCACAGAATCGGCCATTCCCTACCTGCTGCGGAAGTATGAACTCGGCGTCATCTTGGCGCGGATCTTGCGGACGGCGGGTATCGGCGAAAGTTCGCTTGACGACCAGATCGGCAGCGACATTCTTAGCGAAACCAACCCCAGCGTTGGCCTGGCCGCGCACCATGGCAGCGTTGATATTCGCGTCACCGCCAAGGCCGACAGCAAAGCGAATGCCACACGACTGCTCGACCAGATGCAGACCCGGCTGGAAGCCCGCATCGGCGAACACATCTTCGGCGTCGACGATGCGGTACTGGAAGACGTGGTCTGGCGGCATATTGAAGAGCGCGGGCTGCGCGTTCATGTGACCGAAGCGGGCTTGCCAGGCGTCGTCAGCGGAAGCTGGGCCGCTGGGTCGGAGCTCTTGACTACGACCACTTTTAACCAACCGCATCATGCAATTGCGTACTTTGAAGTTGATGAGGCTGGGGATACGCTGAGAGACTTCGCCGTAGAAATCGCCGAGCGCGTTCGCGCCAGTCGCGGCGTTGACGCCAGCCTGGTTGTCTTGAGTTATCCGAATCTCGAAGAAAATCCCGATGTCGAGCAGGGCAGCGCGGTTGCCATCGCCACGGCCGGGGATCAGCGATTTCGCGCCTATGGATTTGGGGCGCGCTCGCCGCTGGCGCGCGAGTGGCTGTCGCGCTGGGCATTGGCGAATCTGTGGAAAATGCTGCGGGAACCTGCTGAGGATTGAGCGCGCGACTCTATTCATCCAGGCTGAGCAGCGCCATGAAAGCTTCTTGCGGGACTTCCACCGAGCCGATCATTTTCATGCGCTTCTTGCCCTTCTTTTGCTTCTCGAGCAACTTCTTCTTGCGCGTCACATCGCCGCCGTAGCATTTGGCCAGCACGTCTTTGCGCATGGCTTTGACGTTGGCGCGCGAGATGACGCGCTTGCCGACGGCGGCCTGCACCGGCACCACGAACATCTGTCGCGGAATCAGGGCTTTCAGCCGGGTCACCAGGCGCTGGCCGCGGTGATAGGCGTGGTCGCGGTGGCAGATCATCGCCAGCGCGTCGACGCGATCTTCGTTGACCAGCACCTCCACCTTGACCAGGTCGCCGGCGCGATACTCGTGGAACTGGTAGTCAAGGCTGGCGTAACCTTGCGTCACGCTTTTGAGCTTGTCGTAGAAGTCGATGATGATCTCGGAAAGCGGAATCTCAAAGTGGAGAATCACACGCGTGGCATCGAGATATTCAGTGGTGTCGTAAACGCCGCGCTTCTTGATGGCGAGCTCCATCACCGCGCCAATGTAGCGCTGCGGGACGTAAATCTGAATCTTCATCCAGGGCTCGTGGATCTCTTCAATCGTACTCTCGTCGGGCAGCAGCGCCGGGCTGTCGATCAGCTGGGTCTCGCCGTCGCGCTGCAATACGCGGTACTCCACACTGGGCGCGGTCGCCAGAATGTCGAGATCGTACTCGCGTTCCAGACGCTCTTGAATGATCTCCATGTGAAAGAGGCCGAGAAAGCCGACGCGGAAACCGAAGTTAAGCGCTTGCGATGTCTCCGGCTGGTAAACAAGCGAGGCGTCGTTGAGTTGCAGTTTCTCAAGCGCGTCGCGCAAATCGCCATAGTCTTCGTTATGCGTGGGATAAATGCCGGCGAAGACCATGGGCTTGGCCTGCTCATAGCCGGGCAGGGGATGCTGGGTCCCGCCCCGCGCCAGCGTGATAGTATCGCCGACGCGGCACTCGCGCACGGTCTTGAGGCCGGTGGCGATATAGCCGACTTCGCCCGCCCGCAAGCTGTCCACCGTCCGCATGACCGGGTCAAAGACGCCGATCTCTACCGGCTCAAAGCGGGCGCCAGTAGCGAAGAGCTTGAGCATGTCGCGCCGATTCACGCTGCCGTCCACGATGCGAATATAGGCGATTACGCCTTTGTACGGGTCATAGTGAGAATCGAAGACGAGCGCGCGCAAGCTCTCTTGAGGGTCGGTCGACGGCGCGGGCACGTCGGCGATTACGGTTTCGAGCAGGCCGCGCACGCCGATGCCATTCTTGGCGGAGATGCGCGGCAGATCCGCGCTGGCGGCGCCCAGCAATTCCGCCACTTCGCGGGCGACTTCGTCGGGCTGCGCCGCCGGCAGGTCGATCTTGTTGACGACGGGGATGATCTCGAGATCTTGCTCAAGCGCCAGATAGACATTGGATAGCGTCTGCGCCTCGATGCCCTGGCTGGCGTCCACGACCAGGATAGCGCCTTCGCAGGCTTGCAAGGCGCGGCTCACCTCGTAGGTGAAGTCGACGTGGCCGGGCGTATCGATCAGATTTATGGTGTACGCCAGTCCATCGCTCGCCGTATACAGCATGCGAACGGCCGAGGCTTTGATGGTAACGCCGCGTTCGCGCTCCAGCGCCATGCTGTCGAGGAGCTGCTCTTGCATATCGCGCGCGCTTACCGTCTGGGTAAGTTCCAGCAGGCGATCGGCCAACGTGCTCTTGCCGTGGTCGACATGAGCGATGATACAGAAGTTGCGAATTTGCGCGATTGTCATCAGACCGCCAATGGATGCTTACCGGTTCTGCCATTATGTAGCATGAGACGTGCCTGGGGTAGGGCAAGCTAGTCGGGCGCGGCGTGAAGCGCGTCGATCTTGCTGAAAACTTGCGCGCTGTCGCCACGCGCCGCCGAGAGCCGCAACCAGAGAAGGTACTCCACGTTGCCTTTCGCGCCCGTGATGGGCGATGGGATGACGTCGGCGGAGCGCATGTCTAATGACTCGGCAAAGGTCACAATGTCTCGCAGCGCCCGCCGGCGCAGCGCCGGGTCGCGTACTATGCCGCCCTTGCCGACCTCGCCCTTGCCAACCTCAAATTGCGGTTTCACCAGCGCGATGATGTCGGCGTCCGCGGCTGCCCAGCGCTTGACCGCCGGCAGAATCAAGCGGACAGAAATGAATGAAACATCAATGACGACCAGGGCCGGGCGCTCCGGCAGCGCATCAAGATGGCGCGCGTTCGTGCTTTCCAGTACGATAACGCGCTCGTTGACGCGCAGGCGATAATCCAGGACGCCGCGGCCGACATCGATGGCGTAGACCCGCGCAGCGCCATGCTGCAACAGGCAGTCGGTAAAGCCGCCGGTGCTGGCGCCGACGTCCGCGCAGATTCGCGCCTCTGCCGTCACGTCAAACGCCGCCAGCGCCGCTTCCAGCTTGATGCCGCCGCGGCCAACATAGCGAGGCTTGGCCTTAAGCGTAATCACGGCGTCACGGCGCACCAGGCTGCCGGGCTTGTCGATCAGCTTGCCGTCAACTGTTACTTCGCCGGCCATGATCTGGGCGGCCGCCTTGCTGCGAGAATCGAGGCGCGTCTTCTCCATCAGCAGTCGGTCCAGGCGCGTCTTGCGGGCCATCGTTAGCCGCGCACCATTTCGATGGTGATGTCCGCGGTGGGCTGGTTGGCGTTGAAGTCGAACACATCGGCAAAGTTGGGGATATAGCCATCCGCTTCGATAACCACGCTGTAAGGCGTATCAAAGGCCAGCGGGCGCGCGAACTGGAATTCGCCATTGCGATCGGTTGTCGCCAGAGCCACCACTTGCTCCTGGTTCCAGACGAATTCGCTGGCGTCGAAGTTCTCGCTGATCAACACAATGGACAAGCTGGGAATGCCCTGCTGAGTTGCCGCGTCTACAACCTTGCCCGTGAGAATTGCCCCCTGGAATTCGGCGAAGCGGTCGATCGGCAACTGGCCGATGCCCACGACAGCAGATTGCTCCAGAAGCAGCAAATCGTTCACCAATAGCTGCAACTGATAGTTTCCGTCTGGCGGGTTGGGCAAGGCCAGCACAAAGTCTGAACCGGATTCGTGCCCCTGCCAGGGTTGCGCGTAACGGAAAAACTCCTGCCCGTCGACCAGCCAGCTTGCTGACCAAGGCGTGCCGGCGATGATGCGCTGCCAATCGAACAAGGCGTACAAGGCGGGGATCGCGGTCGGGTAGCTGGAGGCGGCGGCCGCCCGGCGCGCTGCCGCTGACGAATCAGCGCTGGCATAGCGCAAGTTGCTGAAGACACGCGGCAAGGGCGAACCCTGCTCGCCCGCGACATAGAAGTCGGAGGTAGCCGACAGCGCGCCCTCCACGTACAGCTCGAGCCGATATTCGCCCGGCAGCAAGTCACCGGTCGGGTCTACACTGATGACCTTGGAGCCAAAGGCCTCGTCGGTCCAGGCGTCGCTGGTGCGGGCGAACTCCGCGCCGGCGTAGTACCAGATGGCGGACCAGGCCGTGCCGGCCGTCAAATTGGCGTGGAGAAAGCGGGCGTAGGCGATATTGCCCAGCGGCACGATGGACCCGTTCCCAATCAAATTGCCCGCGTGATCGAGCGTGCCAAAGACGATGTCGCTGAAGTGCGTCCGGTCCAGCGGCCCGCCGCCGATGATGATCTTCTGGCTGCTGGCGGCCGCCCCATTAACCAGAAGCGTGAATTCGTAGGCGCCATTGGCCCAGGCTTGTTCGCGCGCGCCGATATACCATAAGCCGCGTTCGCCGCCGCTCCAGCGCACCGGTGGCAAGCTGAAGGTCGTGTCGGGTATCCCGTCGCGCGTTACGCGCAATTCATAAACCGTATCCGCTGAAAAGTTGTTGTAATCAAAGAAAAGGTAGAGATTTCGCGTATTGGCGGGCAGCGAACCCACGACCGTTGACGGCATGGCGCCGCGAATCGAGGGCGAAACAAACATACGCGAGACGCGGGGTGGATTTTGGAGCGGTTCGGAATCTCCAGCGACCGCGCCAAGATCAACCCGCAGACCAAGGCGCGCGCCGCGAATCAAGTGCTGCGCCAACGCGATTGGCCTCAGTGTGCTGATGAAGTCGCCGGTAGGCACGCAGCGATCGCTGCTGTTCACCAGGCCGTCGTTGTTCGTGTCGTTAAGATAGCGACAGTTGGAAGCCGCGGCCGAGCCGGCCAGGGGCGCGCTCGTGGGAATGCCGATCAGCTCGCCCGCCGTGTTATAGGCGCCGCCGCCGGCCATTGTGCCGGGAATCTCTGCCCGCGTCTTGAACCAGGTGCGAGAACCCGCAAGCGGCTCGGCCAGGAATGCGGTCACGGTGCCGCGCGCGAAAGCGACCGGCGCGTTGCCGATGTCCCGATAACCAACCACGATGATATTGTCGTCAATGGAAACGCCGTCCGAATCGCCGACTGCGACGAAGGGGAGCACCGGCAGCTCGCCTTGCGCGATTAGCCGTCCGTCAAGTTCGCGCGCAATGCGAATCAGGGCGATATCCAGGCCGGCGTCCGCGTTGACGATGTCCGCCCGATACTTGGGAATCGGCGGCTCCTCCAGGTCCACATTAAGCGAGACAATCAGGGTATCGCCGCCGCACTGTTGGCTCGGCAAGATGCCGTTGGCCTTGGTGACTATCAGCCCGTCCGCGCTGATCAAGACGCCCGTGCTGACGCAGGTAACGATCAAGCTGTTGCTTTCGGTCGCGGCCTGGTACACAAAGACAGTGGCGCGCTTGATTCGCTCCAGCCCGAGGTCCAAATTGCCTTGAGTGGAAGCTGGCTGGCCAAGCGTCAATAGAAGAATCGCTGCCAGGGCAAGCGCGAGGGGCGTGATCGCTCGCGTTTTCATCAGAATTCCAGATTCTCTATGAAGCGGCGGAAGGTTGCGAGCTCGCGCTGATATATGCTGGATTCCGCGCGCAAGGATATGACAAGCGCTTGCCCGCGTCGGATCAAAAGAATATCCAAGCCATTGACAATGGATGAGACGCCTTCAAGGAATGGGCTGGCGTCACGCGATACAAAAGTATAAGCCATGCTGATCGCCTGCGAGTCGTCGGGCATGCGGTAGGTGTCATATCCCAGGACTGAGTAGTCGATGAAGACTTGGGACCTTTGCAAGCTCAAGTGGTCCAGCAGGTTGCGTTCGGCGCCATCCGCGCCGACCGGCAGCGATCGCACTTCGATCGTGGTCTTGAAACCGAGATGCGACATATCGCGGATCCGAAATACGTTATCAGCCGATTCATCAAGCAACCAGCGCGCCGGATAGCTGGCGGAAATGCCGGCAGCGATATTGCTGTAGACGCTGGTCTGATTGAGCAAGCTGTCTCGCTGATTGACGCCGAGCAATAGACCGATGACAATCAGCATATAACTGAAGGCGATAGACCAACGTTGGCGCGGCGTAATCTGAACTGCGGGCGAGCGGCCCGTTTCAAATGCCATCAATCCCCTCGTGGCCCACATAGGCCTCGCGCTCGAGGCGTTCTGAATTAGAGTAAAGAAAATAGGCCGCCGTTACTGACACAAGCGCAGCGGCCACAACAAATACAAGGCCGAACAGAGGCCGGTCGGCGGCGCCGGCCTGGCTCAGCGGACCGCTCAGAAGCCCCGGCAATAGCGCCTGCAAGACGCCATTGACCAAGGCGGCCGCCAAGAGGTTGGCCGGCAAGACCAAGGGGAATGCGTCTGAAAAATAAGATTCGATGATGCCAAGCGCGATAAACAAGCTGGAAACCACTTGAATCGTGAAGCTGGACAACACGTATATCGCCGCATTGTTCCAGGTCGGCTCCAATCGCCAGACCAGAACCAAACTCAGATAGAAGCTGTAGCCAATCGCCGATGCGAGCGCGTAAGCCACGGCATCGCCGCGAACGCGCAAAGCCTGCGGATAAATGAGATAGCGCAGCACGGTGAATCTTAGCCCGGCGTCGATCATGCCAGCGGTGAGAGTGAAGCCGATTATGCGCTGAAACACCGATTGCAGCGGCAGCCACTGATCCAGTACGAAGAACGCCTCAGCGAGCGGGAGGCCGACGGCGGACGCGGCCAGCCCGGACACGACTGCCACGCCGATCAGCCGTCGGCGCGGGCGCTCAACGCGATACTCCGGCAGCACCGCAATCAACAGCCATAGTGCTACGGGCAGCGAGGTCAGGCTCAAAGATAGCGCGCGATTTAACTCGACATTGAGAACTGCCGGCAGCGCCTCGCCAGCGACAATCATGCCTCCGCAAATCGCCGACAGGAAGATAAACAGCAAGCTTAGCCGCCGCCAGACCGGCAAGATTCCATAGGACTCTGCAGCGTCGGTCTGTCCAATTTGTCGTATCCGTATCATCTGTCGCCTTGCTGCGTCATCGGGCAGACGCGTGCGCCAATGATGTAGAATTACGAAATCGCTTATCCATTGTACAGCGTCTGCGAATTCTGGGGAAAGTTCCTTTCCCTGCGGTCGGAACCGGTCGCGCGCTGGAACGTAGAGAAGCAGCGGGAATCCAAGGCAAAGTCTCTTGCCAAGAACAGGGTCCGGCGCGCGAAGAAAACCCGGGATATTGCGCCGCGCGCATTTCGTCATGCTTGTCCTGGCGTTGGCCGGCTGCGGCGGCGGAGCGGCAGATATACCTTGCGAAGCTGATGAGCGCTGTTTGCGCTACGGCTTGACCGCCGATATCCCGATACTGGACCCGTTTCATGCCGAAGCTGCCGAAGCCGGCATGATCTTCCGCCAGATTTACGATACGCTGGTCTATCGCCGCGCCGACAGTCACGAGTTTGCGCCGGGTCTGGCTACGGACTGGGACGTATCGCCGGATGGTCTGGTCTATACGTTTTCGCTGCGCTCGGATGTCGTCTTTCATGATGGCAGCCGCTTTGACGCCAACGCAGTGGGCCGAAACATCGAACGCATCTATGACCCGGCCATCACGCAATCGCGCGCGCGCGAACTCTTGGGGCCCTTAACCCAATACGAAGTGGCTGGCGACTATTTGATTCGTCTGATTCTGGCGTCGCCCTATCCTGGTCTGCTTGATGGCTTGTCCCAGCCATACCTGGGCATCGCCAGCCCGGAGGCGCTCGACGCGTACGACCGTCTCCGCTTTCAATTCCATCAAGCGGGTACAGGGCCGTTTCAGCTCGAGGAGTACTTGCCTGGCGAACGAATCGTCTTGCGGCGCTTCAAAGACTACCGCGTACTGCCGGCCATTTACGCGCCGCTCTCAGGCGCCGAGATCGCGCGCGTCGAATTTGCGCTCGGCGCCGGACGCGAGGCCGATGCGCTGTCCGCCTTGAGCGAATCGCTCGATATACTTGACAACCTGTCGCCGGTCGACGCCCAGTATCTCGCGTCCAACAGCCGTGTGCAGGTGCTGCCAGTCGATATCCCCGGGCTCTCCCCACAGTTTATCTTCAATACAATCCGCGAACCTCTCGACAATCGCGCGGTGCGACTGGCGCTCTTGCTGGCGACAAACCGCGTCGCCATCAGCGACCAGGTGTATTTCAACTTTTCGCCGGTTGCGTGGGCGCCGCTGTCGGCCAGCACCGGCTATTCGCATACCGGCTATGCCGACAGATTCGCGCACGATCTGGCGGCCGCTCAAGCCTTGCTCGCGGACGCCGGATATGGCGACAGCGACGGCGACGGCCTGGTCGACCGTGATAGCGAGCCGCTGACGCTTCGCGCTTTGGTTCCGCCCTGGGGCGGGCTGCCCGACGCCGCCGCGATATTGCAGCGGCAGTGGCAAGCCCTGGGCGTCCAGCTAGAGCTAGAGCCGGTTCCGGGCAGGACGCGCATGCGCAGCCTCATTCAAAGCGGCGAGTATGATCTCATTCCTGCCGATCGCTACGGGATAGATCCAAACGTATTGGCAGGGGTGTTTTTGGAAGATTCGCTCTACAGCGCGTCGCGCGCTCAAGATGACGAATTGCAGTCTCTGCTGTTGAATGTCCTGCACACGGCTGAAGGCCAGCCGCGCCGAACGCTGGTCTACGACGCACAAGCCAGGATAATGGACGGCGCGCTGATTCTGCCCATTCGGGAAGCAGTCCGGCTAACGGCGGCGCGCGCTGATATCCACGGCCTTCGTTTCGATGCCTATGGCTTCTATCCGTTGCTATTCAATACCTCAATGGCAGACGCCTAGTCGATCACTGTGCGAAAATGCGCGTGCCGCGGGTCGCGCCGCCAACAAGCAGGTCCAGCAAGACGTCGCGCTCAAAGCCATTGGCAATCACGACTTCCAATCCAGCGCGCCTCTGAACCAGGTCGATCATTTCTTGCACCTTTCCCAGCATGCCCCCAGTTACGTCTACGCCGCCGGAGCCGCCAAGAAGCGGGGCGATTCGGGGAAATGACTCGGGAGTGATCGACGCGATGGGCGCGCCGCTTTCATCAAGGACGCCAGCGACATCGCCCAGGAGAATGATCCGACCCGCGTTCAGCGGTTCAACCAGACTGGCAAACAGCGCTTCAGTCGAAAGAATTGTGCCGCCAATCTTGGTGTCAAGCGCGATGTCTCCGTGGATCAGGGGGATGAGTCGCCGCTCCAGCGCCAGCATAAACGGACCAACGGAAGGCGGGCGCGCTTGCCGGTCGCTGGCGGCGAGCATGGAGGAGGGCTGAAAGCGCATGACAGGCAATCCGGCTGCCAGCATCTCGCCCAGAACCAACAGGCTGAGTTCCGTGGCGACCGCGCCTACTTTAGCGAAGCCCAGCCAGTCGTCCGCGGAATCAACGCCTTTCACCGTATCATACAATCGCGCTTCAAAGTGACCAAACGATCCGCTGCCATGACCGACAACAATTCGCGTTTCGGGCAGCGCCGCGCGCAAGTCAACCAGTTGGCGCGCGATATTCCGCACCGCGTCGCGTCGGAAGGATCGCGCGCGCGACTTGTCCGTCACCAGCGAGCCGCCGAGCTTGATGAGAACCGTCATGATGGCGCCATTTCGCCGCCAACGGACGACACGATGACCCGCTTGGCGCCTGCCCGCCACAGCGCCTGTTCAATCGCGACCACTGCATCAGGCGGCGCCAGCGCGATCATAACCCCGCCGCGCCCGCCGCCGGACAGCTTGGCGCCGTATGCGCCGCCGCGAAGCGCCGTTTCCACCAGCCGATCCAGCAAAGAGGAAGATACATCAAGCGCTTGCAGCAGGCGGTGATTCTGTGTCATTAACATTCCGAGCAGCCCGTGATCTCCCACCTTGATGGCTGCCTTCGCGCCCTCCGCAATCGCGCCGATACGATCAAAAAGCTGCTGTGTCTGTCTCGGCTCCCGCGCCAACCGGGCGCGAACCGCAGCGACGGCGGCCCGCGTCAGGGACGGGACGCCGGTATCCCCCACCACAAGCGCCAAGGGGCAGCTGATCTCGATAAAATCAATTGGCTGGCCTTTCACATAGTAGATCGGCCGTTCGTATACGACAACGGTATTGTCGATACCGCTGGGCGTGCCATGATACAGCTTCTCGACTTCATACACAATTGAATTCAGATCCGCCTTTGCCAGTTCTTGACCGAGCAGGGCAGCCACGCCTTTCGCCAAGGCGGCCGAGACCGCAGCGCCGCTGCCCATACCGCCGGCTATCGGGATGTCCGAGCGAATGACCAGCTCGCCTTGAAGCGCCTCTGCCGCGAAGTGTCGAGCGGTTAGCGCAACAGTTCGCATCAGTGGATCGGCCGATTTACTCTCGTCTTTCCGCCAGCAAAATGGCGCGCGCTCGGCATAGGACGAACTTATGCTCAGGCGAAAAACCGACTCGCGCGCATCCACATAAGCGCGGAGTTGCGACAAGGGCAGGGCGATCGCCGGATGACCATGAACAACGGCGTGTTCGCCGACCAGGATCACCTTCGCTGGAGCGCTGCTGGTGCTGTACATGGCGAGTTACAAGACGTATATAATGACGAAATAAGTTAGCGCCGCGATGAAAAGCGTCAACTGCAGTGGTCGGTCGGTCATGAGAACTTCGTCGGGCGCGCTGCCTTCGCCTTCCACGTGAATCAAGTATAGATAGCGAAAGACGCCATAAATCACAATTGGCACGGTGAGCAGCCCGAGATTCTGCCCATGCCGGATCATCGTGGCGGATTCAGCAGTGTAGATTACATAGGTGATGAGGACACAGGCCGTAACAATCCTCAGCAGCTCATCCAGCAGCGCGAGATTGTAATGGCGGAAGCTGGAACGGGCGGCGCGCGCGGCATCACCCAGCGTTTTCAGTTCCTGGCGCCGTTTGCCAATAACGAGGAAGAGCGCCAGCAAACCGGCGCAGGTCGTAAGCCAGGGCGACAACGATATTTCAGCGACGACGCCTCCAGCCAGAATGCGCAGTACAAATCCGGCCGATACCGCCAAAATATCAAGCAGCGCGATCTGCTTAATCCAGAGCGAGTACGCTACCTGCAACAAGATGTACGCCGCCAGAATAATCGACAGATCGCGGTGAAGCGCCAGGGAGCCGGCCAGCGCGGCGGCGGCCAATATCGCGGCGGCGATTGCGGCGACCGGCGCGGGCACGTCGCCGGCAGCGATGGGGCGATGCTTCTTCACCGGATGCTGTCGGTCGGCGCGAATATCAACGATATCGTTGAAGAGATAAACCGAACTTGCCGTTAGTATTAGCAGACCGCTGCAGATGATTACGCGGCCGAGCGCGTCAAAATCGAATAGTCCGGCGTCGAAAACAATGGCGGGAAATACAAACAGGACATTCTTTGTCCATTGCCGCGGACGCATCGAGAGCAGAAGGCCGATGAAAGGGCGCACGCGCGTCTCCTGGTTGTTTGCGCTGGACAAGGGCTGCGCTACAGCGATAATGGGAATGTTAGTCGTCTATGCCTGCGCCGCCTCCAATGGAATGCCACAAAGATGCCAACAGACTCGAACAATATAGCAAGTGCGCGCGCGCATTCCAATATCGCGTTCATTAAGTACTGGGGCAACCGCAACCACAGATTGCGGCTGCCGGCCAACGCGTCCTTGAGCATGAATCTCAGCGAATTGCATACGACGACAACTGTCGAGTGGCTGCCGACGCTCGACGCCGACACGCTGGCGATTAACGGCGCGGCGGCTAGCCAGGCTGCGCTTGACCGCGTGAGCGCCCACCTGGACGTCATCCGCCGTCGCCTCGGCATACGCGCCTCTGCGCGAGTGTCTTCGACGAACAACTTTCCGATGGGCGCCGGCATCGCTTCTTCGGCTTCCGCCTTTGCCGCGCTCACGCTGGCAGCCGTCGCCGCCGGCCGCGCTAACTTGCGCGAGCGCGAACTGTCGACTTTGGCGCGGATGGGCTCCGGTTCGGCCGCCCGCTCTATTCCCCCAGCTTTCGTAGAGTGGCATGCGGGCGACACTCACGAGAGCTCGTACGCGGAGGCATTTGTACATCGTGATCACTGGGCGCTGGCGGATGTGGTCGCCGTCGTCAGCCGACGGCACAAGCAGACCGGCTCGACCGCGGGGCACCGGGAGGCCGATTCGAGCGTGCTTCAGTCGGCGCGAGTGGCGGGCGCCGACCAGAGACTCGCCGATATTAAAGCCGCTATCAAGAGCCGGGATTTCGGCGCCTTCGCCGAAATCGTTGAGGAAGACAGCAACCTAATGCACGCGGTGATGATGACCAGCAAGCCGCCGCTATTTTACTGGGACCCGCTCTCGCTGCGGGTGATGCAGGCGGTCCGCGATTGGCGCCTGGGGGATGGACTGCGGGTCTGTTACACGCTGGACGCCGGGCCCAACGTCCATTGCATTTGTGAAGCGGCGGACGCGGCGGCCGTTGTGGCCAAACTAAGGGAGCTATCGCCGGACATCGAGATTCTGCAATCGGGCGTTGGCCGCGGCGCCTGCCTTATGCCCGCCAAAGCCGTATGAACCGGGACATTCTTGCGCAAGACGGGAAAAGCCCCGTATAATGTGAGCATCTTGAACGCAACTCTGAGGTGACCGCCAATGCTGATTTCAGCCGCCGCCAGTGACATTCTTCTCACCGTAGCCGCCTTTGTGCTCGTCCTGTTTCCGGCAATCATCATTCATGAGCTTGGTCATTTTTTCGCCGCCCGCCTGGTGGGAATCAATGTGCTGGAATTCGGCATAGGTTTCCCGCCGCGAATTGCGCGGCTATTCTTCTGGCGCGAGACCCAGTTCACGTTGAACTTGCTGCCGATCGGCGGGTTCGTGCGGCCGCTCGGCGAGGATATGATCGGCCCGGCTTCAGAAGACAAGGTGAAGCGCGACCGCGCCGAGTTGGAAGAGCGGCGCTTGGCGGCAAGGCGCGCCGAGCTTGAGCGCGAGTTGCTGCGGCTGCTGGGCATCCCCGACCACAAAATGATGACAGTGAACGAAGCGCCCCCGTTGGGAAGAATCTTCTTCATGGCGGCCGGCGCCCTGGCGAATTTCGCCAGCGCGATCCTGTTATTCATCGTGGCGGCGCTCTTCGGGCTGATGATGCCGGTCGGCGGACTGAGTCAGATCGCCGCTATCCCAGCGACCTCAGTTTTCGCCGGTACAGACGCGCGAGTTGGCGATGTCATTGAGCGCATAAATGGCAATCGCTTTGCGGACTTTAGCGACTTCCATGACACGCTGGCCGCGTATTCCGGCGAGCAAATCTCATTCTCGCTTTTGCGCCAGGACACGGAAGAACCATTCGTTGTAACGGTCAGACCCGACTTCGCGGACCGCGCGGGCGCGATTCAAGTCCTGGGCGTGCTTGAAGATTCGCCGGCGGCGCTCGCCGGGATTCTCCCGGGAGACCTGGTGACCCAGATCAGCGACTTGTCTATTCCTTCATCCGGCGACCCTGCGCAAAAGCTAAGTGATGCCGCGCGCGAAGCCGAAGGCCGGCCGCTGCCCCTGACCATTTATCGCGAGCATGACGACGGCATTGCGGAGCGCCTGCGCCTGGTCGTGACGCCGCGCGTTGATCCGCCGGATGGCGAGGGCAGGTTGGGCATCGCGATTCGCTCGCAGGTTGGTACCGGCGAGGGGACGCGCTTCGCCAACGCGGGCTACGTGCGGGAATCCGTTCCGCAGAGCATTCCCGACGCGATCGCTTACGGTTTCCGCACGACCGGCGACACCTTCAGCCTGATCGCGTCTATCCCCGGCCGCTTGCTAGACGGTTCGCTCAGCGGCGAGGACGCGCGGCCTATCAGCATCATCGGCATCAGCAAAATCGGCGGCGAGTTCTTGCAGCGCAGTTTCAGTGAAGGCCCCAGCTTGATGCTGCATTTTGTCGCGCTGATCAGCATATTCCTGGGCATCACCAATCTTTTGCCGATTCCGGCCCTGGATGGCGGTCGCATTGTCTTCGTGCTAATCGAGATGTTGCGCGGCAAACCCGTGAATCCCAGGCTCGAGGCGCGCGTGCACCAGATTGGTATCGTCGTGCTGCTGCTCCTGGGCAGCCTGGTCATGATTTATGATTTGATCAATCCACCGAGCATCTCATGATTGAAGCCGACGAGCAACTGAGCGAGTTGAACGAAACGCCCTTCGAGAAGCCCGCGCTTGATGATGTTCGCGCGGCTCTGCGCCGGCTCGACGAAGCGCCGAGGCGCGCGGTCGCGGCGACTGTCGCTTACGGCCTAAGCGACTTGACCGTTACCGAGCGCCAGGCGCTGGAAGACGATTGGGCGCGACTCGCGTCTGAAACCAGGCGACGTGTCTTGCGTTCGCTGCTTGAAGCGAGCGAAGCCATGTTTGAAATGAACTACCGCGAGATCGCATTACTCGGTCTGGACGACGCGGACCGCGATGCGAGAGCGGCCGCCATCGAACTGCTGTGGACGGACGAAACCGAAGAGACCATGCGGCGTCTGATTACGCTCGCCGCTGAAGATCGGGATGCGGTCGTCCGTGCGGCCGCGCTAAAGGAATTGGGACGATTCATTCTGCTCGGCGAATACGGCGATATCCCGGACGACGCCGCCAAGGCAGCGCAAGCCCTCGCCTTGAGAATCCATACTGACCGCGGCGAGACGCTGGAAGTCCGCCGGCGCGCGCTGGAAGCATTGAGCAATTCCAGCCATCCCGATGTCGAGCGCTTGATTCGCGCAGCCTATACCGATGGCAATCATGATCTCAAGATCAGCGCGCTCTTCGCGATGGGGCGAACCTGCAGCAAAGTCTGGCGCGAAATCATCATGGAAGAACTTGACAGCGCAGACAACGAGCTGGTCTTTGAAGCGGTAACCGCTTGCGGGCAGATCCAACTGCAGGAAAGCGCGCGCCGGATCGGCCAACTGGCAATCAGCGAAGACCGGGAGATTCAGCTGGCTGCCATCTGGGCGCTGGGCGAGATCGGCGGCAACCATGCCTTCGAGATCTTGACGAATCTGGAGGAGACAGTCGACGATGAAGAAGCCGCCGCCGTCATTGACGAGGCCTTGGACACCGCCGGGTTTGGTCGCACATTCGCGGCCTTGGGTCTAGATCTTGACGAAGACTAAAGGCAGCAGCGCCCGCGTCACTGCGCAAACATGGTCTGCATCTTCATGGCGAGGCCCATATCGCCCATGATCTTCAGTTTGCCCGTCATGAAGGCCTGCATCGCATTCATCTGCCCGGTGGCGACTGCGTGCCAATCGTCGGCGGTCGCTCTGACCGTCATTACGGCGTTGCTCGGGGCGCCTTCGCCCGTTTCCGCGCTGCCGTCCGCCACCCTGATCCAAAAGCTCCCGCCATTGTCGCCGCTAAGATCAAAGGCAATCGTGGCGTCCACGCCATCGGCCTTCTCAGGAATGAAGCGGTCCACCATCGCCGGAAAAAGGCTCTTTACTTCCTCAGCTGTCGCCATGATTAACTCCTCATTATGATTTCGCGCCTGCGAATACCGGCTCAGTATACAGTTGTTCACGGGAACTCCCAAGTGATGTTTGTTCGACTTCAATTGGCGCCGGGTGTGATTTATCGTCTCGCGCCGGCGTTTGCCTTTTGCTGCATCTGCGCCCTCGCGCTGATGGGCTGCACGATGCCGCGTAGAGTCGCAAGTCAACCGGAAGGCGCGGCAATTGCCGAACCCGGCCCGGGAAGCACGACGGTGACAGAGGATGCGAACGATGCCGGGGCCGGCCATCCGTCCGCATCGACATCAAACCAGCCGACGACCGCCGCAAACGAGCAGAATGGCCGCGTGGAAACGGGCCCGGAAGCGGTAGCGACGGCGTCGACTTCGTCGCATCGGGTCGTGGCCGGGGATACCTTGACGCAAATCGCGGAAAGATACGGTGTGTCCGTGGCGTCGCTGATGCGCGCCAACGACCTGCCCAATCCCAATCTCTTGACAGTCGGCCAGATTATCACGCTGCCGGCGCCGCCGGTGGACTACACGCCGGCTTTTCACATTTTGCCGGATTCCCTGCTTGTGCGTTCAACTACGGCGGGCGACTTTGACGTTGACGCCTTCATCAGCTCGCATGGCGGCGCCCTAAGTGACTTGACCGTGCACCTGAACGAAACTCGATTTGACGGGACTGCCCGCGCGGGGAGTTTCAGCGCCGCTGAAATCATCGAGCGAGTTTCGCTCGAATACAGTGTTGACCCGCGCATTCTGATCGCCTTCCTCGAATACGCCGCCGGAATGCTGACGGAGAGCGCGCTCGATGACGAGACGAAGCAGTTTCCGCTGCGCCAGCCGGAGGCCTATTTCCGGATGCGCCGGGCGGGCCTGTACAATCAGCTGAGCTGGCTGGCTGACCGGCTCAACCAAGGATATTACGGCTGGAAGTATCGCGGCGAGTCGATTCTTGAGCTTGAAGACGGCAGCCGCCTGTATTATGAACCGAAGCTAAATCCTGGCACGGTGGCGGTTCAGCATGTGCTGGCGCAACTGCCGAGCGTCGCCGATTGGCGGGAGGCGAGCGGCGAAGCGGGCATATCCGCGACTTACCAAGGGCTATTTGGCGATCCGCTGCAGTTTGCGCATGAGACAGTCCCGGCGAACTTGCAGCAACCTGACTTGACGCTGCCCTTTCCGCGCGGCGACGTGTGGCGGTTTACCGGCGGCTTCCACGGCGGCTGGGGCAACGGCAGCGCATGGGCGGCGGTCGACTTTTCTCCGCCACGGGGCGCCGGGCAGGGCGGGGCATGTTACACGGCGGTCCATCCGACGACGGCCGTGGCGCGCGGCATAATCACGCGCTTGGACGAAGGCGTCGTGATCCTGGACCTGGACGAAGACTCGAATGAGGGAACCGGTTGGACGGTTTTGTATTTGCATGTCGATCACAAGAATCTGCTTGAAGAAGGCCAGGTGGTTGAGGCGGGCAACATCCTTGGCTACGCCTCCTGTCTCGGCGGTGTGACCAACGCCACGCATCTCCATATCGCGCGGCGCTATAATGGCGAGTGGCTGCCGGCCGATTGCAACCGCTGCCCGCCGGGCGTCGCCGTACCGCCATTTGTGATGAGCGACTGGAAAGTCGTCGGCTTGAATAGCCAGCTTTACCAGGGCTTTATGGTGCACCAACTGGAAAATCGAACGGCGGTCGCCGAGCAGGGTAGGTACACGGCAGTCAATGAAATATCATGGTGAGGTCATCGTCGGCGGCTTCCGCCAGGGCCGAGCGTTGCTACGCGCAGTCCAGCTTCTAATGTCTGTGGTATGTGTTTGCGGCCAAGGCCATTTGGCTTGGGCGCAAGCGCGTTCGACCGCCACGCCTGTCGTCGCCGTGATTATCACGCCGACGGCTGAGGGCGAGGATCCGCCGACGCCCACCAGCACAGCGACTCTAAGCCCGACGCCGCTGCCGGCCGTCAGATTGCGCGCGCGCTCAACCGCCGGCAACATCAACGTACGAGCGCTGCCGAACCTGGAAAGCGCAGTTCTGGGCATCATTGTCGACGCTACCGAGTATCAGGTTTTGCGCAACTACTTTCGCTGGTACGAGTTTCGCTACGATGCGTCGCCAAACGGACGCGCCTGGGTTTATGGCGATCTGGTTGAGATCATCGGGGACCGCTCGCTCATTGAAGTCATTGACAACGCCGCCGAAATCGAGCGCCCCGGTCAAGCGGAGGACCTGCTGGCGGGCGGCGGGGAAGGTGACTCTCAGCGAACAATTGCGATTTCGACTGTACAGGCCGGCGCCGACCAGTCGGTCGAATTGGCGGTCGCTACGGTACTGCCGACTTTTACCCGGCCACCCCCGACGCCAGCGTCGATAAACGACCAGGTTCAAATTGAGGCCGGAATCCAGAATTCGCTGCTTCAGGTCCCGCCGATCTTGCCGATCGCGGTCCTGGGAGGATTGGGGCTTTTAGGTCTTTTGATCAGCGCTATCCGGCCATAGTCGACCGGCTAACGCGCCTGCCGCTAATAGCTGCAGCAAGTGCCGCAGCCCTGGCTGTCATCGGCCGCCTGTTCCTCGCCTGATTTAAAGGAATGGCCGCAGCCACAGCTCGAGACCGCATTGGGGTTGTCAATCTGGAAGCCGCCGCCGATCAAGCTGTCTACATAGTCAATACGCGCCCCGCGCAGATAGGCAAGGCTTGTAGGGTCGACAAGCAGACGCACGCCATCCCTGTTCACCACAGTGTCTCCGGCTTCTGGCGTTTCCTGAAAAGCCATGCCGTATTGCAGGCCGGAGCAGCCGCCGCCCGTAACAAATACGCGCAATGCATGACTTGGTATATTCCGTTCTTCCAGCAGATTACGGATGATCGAAACGGCCGCGGGCGTCACGCTCAACGCCGTATCATCCGTCATCGCTTCAACTGGCCGCTGTTCGACTAATACCATCATGAACCCCCTCGTCTTTGACGATCTGCAGAAAGCATAGCATAGAGATCCAGCGCTGTCAATTTTTCTTTCGCGATTGCTTCGCCGCGCTATTAACGCGGGCGAAAAAAGCGGAGTGTTTGAACCGCGTACACCCGGACTGAAACAGCCCGCCGGGACTTAACAGAATACATTTGCAAATTCGATAGTAAATCGTTTGCCTGTATATCACGCGGGCACTATACTGACTGTCGGAAAACGCTCAGATGTTGGTGTCAGTCAGACCATCCTGGAGGTACGAATGCTCAGGATAACGAAGTTTCACATATTGTTGCTAATTACGAGTCTATTCATCCTTGGGCTAAATCCTTTGGCGGTCCTGGCTCAGGGATCGGACGCCCATATAGTCGTCAATGCGTACAGGCTGAATGTGCGCACCGGTCCAGGCGTGAGCCACAGCATAATAACGGAGGTGCCCGGCGGCACTGCGCTGCCGGTTACGATGCTCTCTGCCGATCGCAAATGGTACGAAGTCGCGGGCGGATTCGGCCGGGGTTGGTTGCACTCGGCTTATGCGATTCCCCGTGGCGACTTCTCGAACGTGCCCTGGGCGGGCGCGCCCACCAACCTCGGCAGCGGCACGGCCGATGCCACGAGAAGCGCGGCTCGTCTCGTCATAAACACGTCGTACTTGAACGCGCGGACAGGGCCGGGCGTCGGGCACAGCGTCCTCACCGTTCTGCCCGGCGGTACAGTCGTGGCTGTGGTAGCGCGGGATCATGGCGGCGTCTGGTATCAAGTCAGGACCTCGGCGGGAGTCGGCTGGGTCAATACGCGCTACACAGTTGGCCGCGGCGATTTCTCCGCAATTCCTACTGTGGGCGCCCCGGCGCCGACCGCGCCGGCATTTCCAGAAGGCACGCCGCATTTGGTGGTCAATACCTCGTACCTGAATGTACGCACGGGTCCAAGCGCTCGCCACGACATTTTGATCACGGTTCGAGGAGGAACCAAGCTGCCGGCGATAGGTATCGCGCCGGACCGCAAATGGTATGAAGTCACGACCGCCGCCGGAAACGGCTGGGTCAATACGCGCTATACGGTAGGTCGCGGCGACTTCTCAAATGTCAGGCGTTACCAGGACGCGCTTAGAGGCGACACGCCGCGCGCGGTTGTCAACACCTCCTACCTCAACGCGCGAAGCGGGCCTGGCACTACCCACAATATTGTGGCCGTGGTTCCCGGCGGCACGACCTTGCCGGTACTCGGCAAGTCCGCTGACGGCCGGTGGTTCCTGGTCCAAGGCGACTTCGGGCAGGGCTGGCTGCGGAATCGATACGTTGTTTTCCGCGGCAACTATGGCCAGGTTCAGGTGGCCGGCTAGCGGCGCTTCTGTTCAATTTGCGATCCGAGACTTACAATACACCCTGTCGACGCGGCAGGGTGTTTTGATTGGAGCGGACAATGATTGACGCTGTAGAACGGATGAAGTCGGTCGGGCAGCGTGCCCAGGACGGGGGCGCGCCCACATCGATTTTTGGCAGCGCCGCCGGCCTGGCGCAGTCGATCGATTCCGAAGAACAGTTTCGTATAAGCGTTTATCCCATCATCTGCGCGCAATCTCCGGAAACGGCAATGGGCCTTGCGTCATGCCTGGCATACCTACTCGAACAGTACATCGACACGCGAGTTTATCGCTGTTTCGCCAAATTCAACTCCGATGACGAAAACAACGAGATTGCCGCCGACGATTATCAGTTTCACATTACTGACTGGGAACTGACCGGCCTGGCGGACAATGTCGTCCTCTACGGCCAGCTCGAGATTGGAGCAGCCGGATACGATCTGAGCCTGGTGTTGGACAGCGGCCTGCTGGACGAGCGCGAGGCGCAAGAATTCGTCTTTCAGTTCGAGACTCTGGAGGCGGCTGCGCTCGCGTTGCCTCCGGTGGCCGCGCAATTAACGGCTGCGCTGGCCGGGCCGAATTATGAGCGCGCCCTCATTGAGTATGAGTCCGCCGAGCTCGATGACCGGCACTTGGAGAGCCTGTTGGAAAGCGTCTTCTATTGGAATCTCGATGTATATTTGAGCTTCTGGGATGTCGAATGGGGGACCGAGGACCGTCTGGAACAGTTTCGCGAAGTCGCCGGATTGAGCAAAATCCGCAGAAGCGAATTCGCCGCCTGGTGCCTCGGCATGATGACCGAGCAAATCATGCAGCCGGGAATGGCGGCGCTCGGTGAAGCGCTTTTGCCGGAACTAGCGCAGTCGTTTGATGAAGACTCACGCTTTGCCGGGGGAGCGGCGGCTGCGGCGACCGGGCTGGCCAAGCTTGACTTCAACGACTCCGCGATCGATCTTGTAGGGCGATATTTGACTCCCGAGGCTGGGGCGGGCGTCTGGTATCGCGCGACCGAAATCCACTTGTCGGCGGCGCGGATTCCGAGCGCTATCGACGCCTGCCAGCGCGCCTTGGAGAGCGGGCCGGAACATCCTGCGCTCTGTTGGCAGTACGCGCAATTGCTGATAAACGCAGAGACGCACGAGTCGGAGGTAGAGGCATTGCTCTACGCGGATCCGGAGGCAGTCGCCGAGGAAGAGCAGATTCCAGCCGAGATCATGCATGCGCTGAAGTCGCATATCGAGTTGGCGCCCGACAATCTGCGTGCGCTTCAGTTGGCGCTGACGTACATGATAGATTTGGACGATGCCGAGCTTTGGAGCTACTTTGAACGCTTTGCGCGGAAAGATCTGACGGGAGATTATGCCGGCGTCATCATTGATCGCTTGCTGGACGCGCCCGAGCATGAGCAAGCTTACGATGTGCTCAATGGCGCGACCGATGCTAATCCTTACGCCCATGCGTTGTTGGCGCAGTTGGCGCTGGCGGACGAAGACCACACGCTGGCGAGCGAGACCATTCAGGCTTGCCGCGAACGACTGGCGGAGATCGACGATTCCTTGGAGGCGGAACTTCAGCGGCTGGAGCTCAGCGCGAAGCTGCCGGGCTTCGAGGCATCGTTCGCAGAGATTAAGCTGCAGCTCGGCGGCAACAGCCAAGCCACGGAAGAGCAAGTTGATCTGCTCGAAAGCGCCGTAGACATCGCGCCGCGCATGATTGATCTCTACATCGCGCTGTCTCGCTGCTACTTGTCGTGGCAGGACCGGGAGAGCGCGCTGGAAGTGCTGAACGACGCCAGACAAGGAGCGGGAGACGCGCCGCAAATTGATCTGGGGCTGGCGCGCATGCTTTGGGCGAGCGGCGAACGCGACAAGGCGATCGATCAACTCAATGCCGGCCTGGAAGCCTTTCCCAGCGATGTCTACCTCTTGGCGCAGATGGCCAACTATCTCATCGCCAATGATCAACTGGAGGATGCGCGGCCATTTATAGTTCGCGCGGAGTCAATCGCGCCGTCGCACCGCGCAATCTGGCAAGTGCGTCATTTGGTCGCGCAGAAAATGGCTCAGTAGCCTCAGTCGAGAATCACTGGCTCCACTCGCCCGGCGCTGCGATCGGCCACTGCGGCGCTGAATGGCGCTACGTCTGGAACAGCGAACCTGGCGAATAGCATGACTTGCGCATCAAAGTTCTCGTCCTCAATCACGCCGCCATGCGCGCTGATCAGCAGCCTGGCGGTCTTGTAAAACGCGTAGGGCATCTCGATGCCGAGCAACTGCCGCTCAACTTTGCGCTCCGTCTTTAGCTCGCTCAAGGCCACCTGGGCCGCTTCCGTATAAGCCCGAACCAGTCCGCCGGCGCCCAGTTTGACGCCGCCGAAAAAGCGAGCCGTCACCAAAACAATGTCGCCGATTTCCGCGCCGCGAAGCACCGCCAGGGTGGGGCGGCCGGCGGTACCGCGCGGCTCGCCGTCATCGCTCATGCCCTCAGTTACTGTCTTGTCGAAGCCCACGCGAAAGGCATAAACGTGGTGATTCGCCTTAGGAAACTCAGCCCGCGCGGCGGCGATTGCCTGGCGGGCCTGGTCGACCGTTTGCGCCAGGCTGACCGTCGTAACGAAGCGAGACCGCTTGATGATGATCTCGGCCCGCGCCGGCGCGGACGGAATCAAGTAGGGCTCGCTCATCGCCGCGGAGTTTTCGGGCGCGGTCGGGGCGCAGCCTGACATGGCGCCAGGCAGGTGGCTCGCGCGTGCCGTACGCGGTGCAGAATCAATAACGCTTTATACATCAAATTCTATCGTGTTAAGTTGCTTTGGCGCCCATGGCGAAGCCGCCGCATCAAGCGCCTCAATTCTTCGGCCGGTTGAGGCGATGGTTTGTGGAGGCATCCTAGCGCTATCCGAGGCGAGTAATTCGCTGACTAAAGCAGAAGCCTCAGCCCTGTGTTGGCTGAGGCTCAATTGCCCCATAGGAGACTCGAACTCCTGTTTTGGCCTTGAGAGGGCCACGTCCTAGGCCGCTAGACGAATGGGGCTTGGCGTCTATTCTAGACAATCTTTCCGAAACGGTCAAGACGGCGCCAAAAATCCTATCCGTTCCTGCGCCAGCTTGAGCGTGTCTTCGGCGATCGCGGCGGCTTTTTCGCGCCCGACTTTCAGCACCGAATCCAGATAACCGGCTTCATTCATCAATTCGTTATAGCGGCCTTGCAGCGGTTCCAGCGTGGCGACGACGCAATCCGCGACGTCGCGCTTCAGGTCGCCATAGCCCTTGCCGGCGAAATGCGACTCGATCGCCGCGCGTGATTCGCCGGTGACGGCCTGATAGATCGTCAGCAAGTTGTTCACGCCGGCCCGCTCGCGCTCGTCGCTGAAGCGGATTTCACGATGCGAGTCGGTGACGGCGCGCATGATCTTCTTGCGCGCCCGCGACAAATCGTCCAATAGATAGACGGCGTGGTTCTCGGACTCTTCGCTCTTGGACATTTTGGCGGTGGGATTGTCCAAGCCCATGACGCGGGCGCCGGCTTTGGGCGTCATCACCGAGGGCAAGGTAAAGGTTTCGCCGTAAAGATGGTTGAAACGCTGCGCCAGGTCACGGGTGAATTCCAGGTGTTGACGCTGGTCATCGCCGACCGGCACCAGCTCAGCGTGATAAAGCAGAATGTCGGCGGCCATCAAGCTGGGATAATTCAGCAGTCCGGCGCCGATGGATTCTTGCGCTTGCCGGGCGGATTTGTCTTTGAACTGCGTCATCCGGTTCAGCCAGCCGAGGGGCGCCATACAGGTCAGCATCCAGGCCAATTCCGAATGGGCCGGCACATGCGATTGCACAAATACCGTTGAGACTTCAGGGTTGATGCCGGCGGCGATGTAGATGGCGGCGCTTTCACGCGTCTTGCGGCGCAGCTCATCAGGGTCCTGCTCGGCAGTAATAGCGTGCAAATCCACCACGCAGTAAAAACAGTCGTAGTCGCTCTGGACTTCCACCCACTGTTTGAGCGCGCCCAGGTAATTGCCGATGGTCAAGTTGCCCGACGGTTGAATGCCGGAAAGCACGCGTGGTTTGCTATTGGTTGGCTCGGCCATCATGACTCCCTGGTTCTGCCAGCAAAGATGCGACGCGAGGATTTTAGCACTGGGCCGCGGGCGCTACAACGATAGAAGAGCCGGCGCTAGCGTTCTTTCAGGGCGCGCTCAATCTGCCGATTGGCGTCTCGCTTGGCCAAATCCGCGCGCTTGTCGTATTGCCGCTTGCCCCGGGCGACGCCGATCTCCACTTTGGCGCGGCCCCGTTCGAGATAGATTTGCAGCGGGACAGCGGTCATGCCGTTCTCGCGCAATTTCGTGATGATCCGGTTGATCTCGCGCCGGTGCAACAGCAGCTTGCGCGGACGGCGCGGATCGCTGTGCCCAAAGTTGCGCGCGTCCTTGTAGGGCGCGATATGGGTATTCAGCAGCCACAATTCCCGATCCCGCTCTTGAACGTAGCCATCGCCGATGCTGACATTGTGATTGCGGATTGATTTGATCTCCGAGCCAAGCAGGACCAGACCGGCGTCATATCGGTCGGCTATATGGTAGTCTCGGTTAGCCTTGCGGTTCTTGGCAATGACTTTTCTGTTGCTCATGGAACTTCCAGCGCGCGGCGCTCCCGTGCCATGCATCGGCTGGCGTGAGCATACAAGCGCGATGCGGAACAATCAAGACAAGGGCTGCCAGGCTCGCTGGAACTCTTTGGAGTCGATTTCCTCTTCGAGATACTGTTGAATGATCTCAACGGATACGCCAATGACGCGCAGGCTGGCGCTGTTTTCGGCGCAATTCAGCAGCCCGGCGGCAACCGCGTCCGTTCCCTCAGGTATGTCGTCAGTCAAATCCACCATCGCGTGTATTATCTGACTGAGCCTGGCGTTGAACTCGCGACCTGGCACCGCGCAGGTCTGGATGACGAGCGTCCGGCCCAGCGGCGTATCATGCAGGGAACTGGCGCGCCGGTCGACTTCAAAGTCGCGGATGCTTTCGGCGACCGCGGCTACGAATGCGGCAAGCGGATTTGACGCGTCAACCGGCTTTGGGCTGCGCTCAGGGTCAGCGGTCGCTTCTGCAGTTGGGGCCAGGGTGGCGGCTGCCTCATCTTGAGCAGCGGTCGCCTCTCCGTTTGGCGCCTGCGTTGGCGCGGCGCTTGGCTCGTCCTCCGCCGAGGCGGTCGTTTCGGGACTGGCTCTAGGCGTCGAATCGCTAGCGTCCGATTCCGCTTCAGTCGGCGCGCTAGTCGGTCCCGAGACGACGATGATCTCCGCTTCCGGCGATGGCAGGATTCCCGACAGGATCTCCGAAATGTCCACTGCGCCGGAGGCGACCAGCGCTATACCCGCCGCGATGATGAAAAGAACAACCGCCAGAATCACGACCGCCGGGCGCCCGCCTGACGGCGCGCCGGCGTCCTCGATTTCAGCCTGCACGTCATCCCACTCGTCAAGAGGACTGCCGCCGGCCTCTTGGGCAAGCAAGCCGTCGTCGACGTCCGGTTCGACAAACTCCGGGTCGCGCGACTGAAGCTCCAGCAGATCATCCTTGAGCTCGTTGGCTCCGGGATATGAGGGGTCAAGCTCCAGCACGCGGTCCAGCGCCAACTGCCCTATCGACTTGTCGCGGACAGCATGCGAGTAGACCCACCATAGCGCTGGATTCTTGTCGTCAGTTTCGAGCAGCGGCGCAAGCAAGCTCTGCGCCTGTTCCAGCTCGTCGTCTTCAATCAGTTCATACGCGCGCTGCAGAACTACATTAGTCGAATCGGCCATACTGGTCCTTCGGGAAATCAACTCGCGGGCCAAGAAAGTCTAGGCGAAAGCGACGCCGCAATACCGTCCGGCCAAGCGGCGATCTAGATTGGGCGCATCTGTTTCCACTAGGCAGTGTACAGCCGCACAAAACAGCACGCAACAAAAAAGCCCGCCAACCGCAGCGAGCTCATCAATAATGCCCTGAAGAGGACTCGAACCTCCACCCTGTTAAGGACACGGCCCTCAACCGTGCGCGTCTGCCAGTTCCGCCATCAGGGCTCTCGGCTAACCAGTATAGTTTTTTGGCTGAGAATGTCAATGCCCGCCGAAGCTAATCCGCCTTGAGCATGCGCCTATCCTGCCGTATTATACGGCGAGATTCGAAGCCTGCGACAACCTGCGGAAGGCCAAGCAACAATGCGCATCGCGCTTGACGCCATGGGAACAGACAGACGCCCCTTGAGCGATGTGGCCGGCGGCGTACTGGCGGCCAACGAGTTTGGCGACACCATTGTCTTGGTTGGCGACCAGCCGCGGATTGAAGCCGAACTCAAGAATCACTTACTCAGCGCCGGGAAAATCGAAATCCTTCACGCGCCGGTCGACATCGCTATGGACGCCAAGCCCACTGAGGTCCTGAAAACAGCGCCTACCTCTTCCATTCATGTCGCGCTAGACGCGGTGAAAAGGGGCGAAGTCGACGCCTTCGTGACCATGGGCAACACCGGCGCCGTCCATGCAATCGCCACGCTGAAGACGCTGCGGCGCATCCCCGGCGTCAAGCGGCCCGGCCTATCAGCGCTGTTTCCGGTGAACAATCATCGTATGATATTTCTTGATGTCGGCGCAAATACCGATGTCAAGCCCGAGTGGGTTCGGCAATTTGCGCTGATGGGAAGCATTTACGCGCAGCTGGTGCTCAATTGCCCGAAACCGCGGATCGCGCTGCTTTCCAACGGCGCGGAGGCCACCAAGGGCAATCTCTTGATTCGGGAAGCCGCGGACATGCTGCGCCGCAGCAAGATGAACTTCGTCGGCAACGTGGAGCCCGTTCAGCTGATGACCTCAGTCGCTGATGTGATCGTGATGGACGGCTTCGTCGGCAACATCGTGCTCAAGATGTTTGAAGCGACGGCGCACTATGTCGCAACGTTGATACGCCAAGAGTTCCGCAATGACGCGATCTCCATGGTCGGCGGCGCCTTGGCCAAGCCCGCGTTCAATCGCATCCGCCGGCAGGTCGATACTTCGGAGATCGGCGGCGCGCCTCTTCTTGGCGTCAACGGTGTTGTCATAATTGGACACGGTCAGAACTCGGCCATTGGCATCAAGAACGCGATCAAGCAGGCGCGCACCGCCGTCAAGGAGAATGTCATCGGCGCCATCCGCAGCGGCATCGCGCAGGAGCCCAAGTAATCGGGAGCGCAAGACAATGGAATTAACGCGCCAAGGCCGCAAGCGCGTCGTAATTACGGGTTTGGGCGTCGTATCCCCATTGGGCGCGAAGGCCGATTTCTGGACGGCGATTCTGGCTGGAGAAAGCGGCATTCGTAAACTGCAAAATATCGAAACAGCGCACCTCGATGTGCGAATCGGGGGTGAAGTGGGCGGCTTCGATTCCTCCGATTACATTCCGCGCAAACAGGCGCGGCGCATGGGCCGAGCGACGCAGTTCGCCATTGTCGCCGCAATGCAAGCGGTGGAAGACGCCGGCTTGACTGTCGAGGCGCTGCGCGAGATTGGCGAACGCGTCGCGACCATCATCGGCACGACGCTGGGCAGCTACGAAATCGGCGAGGCCGGCATCCATAGCTGGCGCGAATCCGGGCACAAGCGCGCCAATCCCATGAGCATCGTCAATGCCCTGCCCAATATGCCGGCGCATTATGTCAGCAAAATGTTGGCGGCGGTCGGCCCATTGATCACGCCGTCGGTGGCCTGCGCGACCGGCGTTCAAGCGCTGGGCGAAGCCGCCGACTTGATTCAGCGGGGCAAATGCGACCTGGCGATCGCCGGCGCGCTGGACGCCGTTATGTTCGATTATATTCTGGCCGGGTTCAGCGCCACACGCGCGCTGACGCGGGAATTCAACGACGCGCCGCAGGAAGCCAGCCGACCCTTTGACGCTGACCGCTCCGGCTTTGTGCTGGGCGAAGGCGGCGGCGTCTTCGTCATCGAAGCCCTCGAACACGCCTTAACGCGCGACGCGCCGATTTACGCGGAGATCCTGGGCTACGCCGCTTCGTCAGACGCCTATCACGTGGCGGCGCCGGATCCCGAAGGCGGCGGCGCGAAACGGGCCATGCGGTGGACCCTCGATGACGCCGGGGTCAACCCGGAGGAAATCGAATACATCAACGCGCACGGTTCGTCGACGCAAGCCAACGACGCCATCGAGACCGCAGCCATCAAGGCGGTTTTCGGCGAAGCGGCTTACGGCATTCCCGTGACCTCCACCAAAAGCATGATCGGCCACGCCATGGCTGGCTGCGGCTCGCTGGAACTGGCGGCCTGTTTGATGACCTTGCAGCTGGAGGCGCTGCATCCGACAGTCAACTACAATTCGCCCGACCCGGCCTGCGACCTGGATTATGTGCCCAATACAGCGCGGGAGGCGCCCGGAATCACAACCGTGATGTCCAACAGCTTTGGCCTGGGCGGGCAAAACGCCTCCATGATTCTGCGCAAACTATAGCGTCAGGGAGACGCAATGGCTCGGATTATTACGGTGATCGGCGGTGGTTTGGCCGGCAGCGAAGCGGCTTGGCAACTAGCGGAGCGCGGCTGCCAGGTCCGCCTCTTTGAAATGCGCCCGGCGCAAACGACCGGCGCCCACGTCAGCGACCGCCTGGCCGAATTGGTTTGCAGCAATTCGCTCGGTTCAAAGCTGCCGGACCGCGCGACCGGCATTCTGCAAAATGAAATGCGCATGCTGGGTTCGCTGCTGATGCGTTGCGCGCAGGCAGCGGCCGTGCCAGCCGGCGGCGCCTTGGCGGTGGACCGGGAACGATTCGCGGAGCGCGTGACCGAGCATGTGGGCGCGCATCCCAACATTGAGCTCAGACGCGAAGAAGTCAGGGCGCTGCAACTCGATCAGCCCACTATCGTGGCCAGCGGCCCGCTAACCTCCCCTGCTCTATCAGTGGCAATCGGCCGCTTGACTGGCGAAGACTACTTGTACTTTTATGACGCGATTTCGCCCATCGTTCAGGCCGCCAGCATAGACATGAGCCGCGCATTTCAGGCCAATCGCTATGGGCGCGGGGAGGACGCGGCCGGCGATTATATCAATTGCCCCATGACCGAGCCGGAATACGATTGTTTCGTCAAAGCGCTGGCCAGCGCCGAGACAATAGAATTGCGCGACTTTGAGCGCGATGACCCCAATTTTTTCGAGGGCTGCGTCCCGGTAGAGCAACTGGCGCGGCGCGGCCGCGACACCCTGGCCTTCGGCCCCATGCGGCCGGTCGGCCTGACCGACCCGCACACCGGTAGACGCCCGCATGCGGTTGTGCAGCTGCGGCAAGATGATATCGCCGGCGACTTGTACAATGTGGTGGGCTTCCAAACGAATATCCGTTGGAAGCGGCAGCGGGAAGTTCTGCGTATGATACCGGGCCTGGAGCAGGCGGAATTTGTGCGCATGGGGCAGATGCATCGCAACACGTTTCTCAACGCGCCCGCCCTGTTACGCCCGACCATGCGTTTCCGCGGCCAGGAATTGCTATACTTCGCCGGGCAAATCACCGGGGTCGAGGGTTATGTGGGCAATATCGCAACTGGTTTGCTGGCGGCGCTGAACTTGTCGCGGCAGCTGCGCGGGCTGTCCGCCTGGGTTCCGCCGGCCGATACCATGCTGGGGGCGCTCTGCCACTATGTGACGCATACGGAGGCCAAGCGATTCCAGCCGATGAAAGCGAATCTGGGAATCTTGCCGCCGCTTCCTGTCAAGATCCGGAACAAGGCGGAACGGAAGCGCGCTTATGCCGAACGCGCGCTAAACTCCATGTTGGCGTCGCTGCGAGAGTTGGATGATTCTCTCATTGCTCGGCAACTGATGGAAGCGCCCGCACAAGGCTTATGACTCGAAACCACTTCGTTCAAGATCAGGCAGCGGACCGGGCCTTCCTGGCTGGCGCAGCGCTCCGCCAGGGACGGGCCTTGCTCTCCCTCGACGACTCGCTGGATGAACTGACGCTGCTGGCGGAAACGGCCGGCCTCAATGTTGTCGGACGCGACAGTCAGCTGGTCAGCAAGATCAGCCCCAAGACTTTCATCGGCCCGGGCAAACTGGCGGAGGTCATCGAGCAGATTACGCTGCTGGATGCCAAGGTCCTGATCTTTGATGACGAACTGTCGCCGCGTCATCAGCGCGAAATCGAGAAGCAACTGCCCGAAGACCTTCGCCTGCTTGACCGCACGTCGCTGATACTCGACATATTCGCCCAGCACGCCCGCACCAGTGAAGGCGCGCTGCAAGTTGAGCTGGCACAGTATGAATACCGGCTGCCCAGATTGACGCGGCAGTGGACGCACCTGGCGCGGCAAGCTGGCGGCGGCGGCGCGCGAGGCGGCTCGGGCGGCGTCGGCTTGCGCGGGCCTGGCGAGACGCAGCTTGAAGTAGACCGGCGGGAAATCGCGCGCAAGATCACCAAGCTCAAAGGCGATCTGGAACAAGTGCGCGCGCGCCGTAGCCTGCATCGCGCCCGGCGGCGCCGCTCCGGCTCGCCACTTGTGGCCTTGGTGGGTTATACCAACGCCGGCAAGTCAACCCTGCTAAATGCGTTGACCGATTCGCATGTCTACGCAGCCGACAAGCTCTTCGCCACGCTCGACCCAACGACGCGCCGGGTGGCGCTTCCCGATGGCGGCGAGATCTTGCTCAGTGACACGGTTGGTTTTATCCAGAAACTGCCGACTACGTTGATCGCCGCTTTCCGAGCGACCTTGGAAGAAGTGCTTGATACCGACTTGATTCTCCACGTGGCCGACGTCAGCCACAAGAACGCCGCGCAGCAGATTGAAGCGGTCGAGGACACGCTGGCCGAAATCGACGCCGCGCATGTTCCCAGATTGCTGGCGCTGAACAAGATCGATCAACTTGCCGGCGCCTTGCCCCAACTCGGGCAAACGGACAATTATGTCGATACGATCGCAATTTCGGCGCGCCATGGTCTTGGGCTGGACAGCCTGCTCAGCGCGATAAGCGCCGCGATTGAACGTGGGCGCACGCGGCTCGACGTGGTCATTCCTTATCAAGCGGGCAAGGTCTACTCTGAACTGAACGACAAGCAATACATTGAATCCGAACGGACTGGCGCAAACGGCTGGGAGCTGCGTCTGCTGCTCCCGCAGGCGGATGCTGACGCGTACCAGCCATTTGCGGCCGGCGGAATAAAATCGGAATGAGGCCGCGCCCGGCTCAGGTTGATTCCAGCGGCAGCTGCAACCAATAGATTTCGGGACGGAAGCGGCTGTGGAGGAAAAGGCGCAAGTCGTCGGAGAGCGTTATCGCCAGCGGCGCCGGAATATCGGAAAAGACGACCAACTCGACGTCATCGCCGCTACAGCCCGAGTCATGGCAGATCGTCGGATCTATCCGGCCGATGACGCCGCGCGTGCCCAAGGCATACGCAAAATAAAGCTTGCCGTCGCTGCCCAGCGCCAGGTTGGTCGTGTTTTGCAAACCCGATACCAGGGGCTTGACGCTGGAATAAACGCCCACGTCGTCCACAGTGAAGTACTCAATGCCGCGCCTGGCGCTGCCGCCGTTGGCAAAGTAGACGTGGCGCCCGTCTTTGACGATGCCGGTTGGCGCGCGCAGCTCGCCGTGGACCTCGCGCCGCTGCCCGTCTACGCTAACAGCGGCAATGGCATTGACGCGCGTGTCGGTAATCAGAAACTGGCTGCTGTCCAGCCTCGTGATTCCCCAGGGAGCCTCAAGTTCAGTGGTGATCGGGGCCGGCGCGGCGCGCCTGTGATCGACCTTCCATAGCGTGCCTGATTCGGGGTCGGGGACCCAAATGTCAAAGCCAGCGGCCGTGTCTTCAAGGATTAGCGTATTGCCGTCGCGCGTGCCAAAGACGAATGTGATCGTATCGCCGGTACGGTCATCGATCTTGTAGATCGTCCAGTCACCATTACAGATGGTGTAGAGACTGCCCTCGTGCCAGACGAAACCGTTGGGCCGCTGCACATTGCCGACCAGCAACTCGAGATCGTCTTGCAAAAACGGGCTTTCCAGCGTCAGACTGGCAACTGTGCCGGGCGCCGGCTCGTCAGCAGATCCGGTCTCCTGCGCCAACGATGACAAAGTAAACTGGATGACCAGGAGCAGAATCGCGATTCTCATTGTCGGATCAATCTCATCCTTTGGGTCACAGTATTTCTCGTGGCAACAGCAAGCTATTCTACACGACATGCGGGATTCGCTCTAGCGCCAGTACGCGTTTCAAGTTGAAAGCCGGCAAGCAAAGCGCATTCGTTCGCGCTGTTGCGACCCATGACCGATAATGGCTGCAAAAGGAAATCGCGATAATGACATCAACAGCGCCGGCCGCGTATGCCGAATTCGAAGCAGAAGTGATACCCGGCCTGGAAGCCGTCGCTATTGACGAATTGCGCCGGCACTCACAGAGCCGGATTCGCCAAACGCGCCCGGGCTTCCTGCGTTTCTGGCTCGCCGGCGATGAATCCACCCTGGCGTCGTTGCGCGCGGTGATTGCGATTTACCGCATTCACAACTTTGCCATTCCTCGGCCGAAAGCGCTTCTCGGGCATGAACATTTCACGCGCTTGCTCGGAATCTTGCGCGCTGCCGCCAAGCGATTTGGCGCGCCGCCCCAATCCATGGGCATCGCGGCGGCCGGATCGCAAACGGCGGTCATGCAGCGCTTGCGCCAGGAAACCAGCCAGGCGCTCGGGCTGCCGCTCGCAGACGACGGCAAGGGCGAGCTTTTTCTGCGCTTGGCCAGGCGAGTCGATGGCGGGGGATGGGAAGCGCTCGTGCGCGCCACCGCAAGCCCTCTGTCCAAACGAGATTATCGCGCAGTGGATCTACCGGGCGCGCTGAATGCGACCGTCGCCTATGCCATGACCCAAATCGAGCGGCGCGCCGAGCGTCAAATCGTCGTCAATTTATGCAGCGGCACATCTACCATTCTTATCGAGCATGCCCTCGCCTTCCCGGGTGACGCGCTGCTGGCGATCGACAATTGCCCGGACATGATCGCCATAGGCCGGCAGCATGTCAGGCGCGCGCGGCAGAGTCGGCGGATCGCCCATCTGCTTGCGGATGCCCGGCGGGCGCCCTTGCCGGCAGGCTGCGCGAACGCGCTCTACGCCGACCTGCCATTTGGCCACCACCTCGGCACGCACGCGGACAATCTGGCACTCTACCCGGCGCTACTACGGGAAGCGTCCCGATTGGCGATGGCAAACGCCAGCTTTGTCGTGCTGACGCATGAGATCCGGCTGATGGCGCGCGCCCTCCGCGGTTCGGATTGGCGCGTTTGCAGCGAAACGACGATTAACCTTAGTGGTCTGCATCCGCGGCTGTTTGTGCTGAGAAAAAAAACAGCTAGGATAGGGGTTGAATCAGACGCATTAGACTAAAGCAAATTGATGATTAGAAGGCTCTTTCTCATAGGCGTCGCTGCTATTGCGCTGGCGGCATGTCGGCCCGCCGACGAGGCGCCGACCATTAACGTATCCATTGTCGTCGATGGCAGAACGATAAGGCTTAGCCCGCCGAACATTGTTTCGGTGGACAAATTGCTGGCGAGCGCAGGCATCGAATTGGGCCCGCAGGACCGCATCAGTCATCCGCTGGTAGCGCATATTGAAGCGAATATGATGATCACAATCCGACGCGTGCGCGAAGAAGAAATCTGTGAGCAACAGGAGATCGCGTTCAAGCGTTTAACGATGGCCAAAGAAGGCGTGCCCGCCGGCGGACAGCAAGTGGGACAGATCGGGAGGCCCGGCATCGAAGAGGCCTGCTACCGGGTTAGGCTGGAAGACGACGAAGAGGTTGAGCGCGTCTTGAGCGACGAACCGCTTGTCGTGCAAGCGCCAATTGACGAGATCATCTATATCGGCGCGACCACGAATATCGCGCCGATCGCGATCGCCGGGCGATTGAGCTATATCAACCACAATAACGTGTGGACCATAAAGGGCAACACGGTCAACAAGCGGCAGTTGACGACGGCGCACAACCTCGATTCGCTCGTCTTTCATCAGCACGAATCCGGCGCCAGGATCGTGTTCAGCAGCGAAACCGACGCCACCGATGACTTCTTCAATGAACTGTGGCTGATCGGGACGGATGATGACGCCGAACCGCTGCGCCTCTCCCCGACCGACGCGCTCTACGCGGAATGGCGACCGCGCTCCAGCAACACCATCGCCTACTCCACAGGCGAGCGCAGCGCAGGCCCGACCGGATGGAAAGCGCTGAACAACCTCTGGCTGATGACCATTGATCTTGAGAGCGGCCGCGCGCTGACTATCCAGGAAGCGCTGCCGGAATCGAGCGGCGGTCTCTACGGCTGGTGGGGAACGCATTTCGCTTGGTCGCCGCTGGGCAATCAGCTAGCCTGGGCGCGACCGGATGGTTTTGGCTTGGTAGACTTTGAGCGGAGGCGGCTGGCTTCGCTGGCGGACTACGCTGTCTTCAAGCGCGCCACCGACTGGATCTGGCTCTCGTCGCTTTCCTGGTCGGGCGATGGTCAGTTGCTGGCGTCGGTCGTTCACGGACTGCCGCAAGCTGACGAACCGGCGGAGACCAGCCCAATCTTCAATGTAGTGGTAAGCAGCGCCGATGCGCGCTTCGCCGCGGAAGTCGAAGCGTCGGCGGGCATGTGGGCCGCGCCAAGCTTCTCTCCGCCTGCTGGCGCCAACCCGGGCGAGAGTCACGAGGGTTACCTTGCCTGGTTGCGGGCGCGCGAGCCGCAAAACAGCATGAACAGCGCGTATGATCTGATCGTCGCCGACCGCGATGGCAGCAACGAACGACGCCTATTCCCGCCAATTGGCGCCGACGGTATGCGCAAACAAGATCTCGGCCTGACGCCTAAGGACTATGCCTGGAGCCCGGACGCGCGCCATATCGCCGCAATCTATCACGGCGATCTGTGGCTGGTTGATGTATTGACAGAAGAAGCCAATCAGCTGACATTCGACGGCGGCTCATCTAACCCGGTCTGGACGCGCTGATGCGAAAGTTCATCATCTTGACTGTAAGCCTGCTGCTAACAGCCGGCAGCATGGTCGCGACCCTGGCAACGGCGCAATTGCGCGATTATGACTTGCGCGGCTATGTCAACCCGACGACAAGCCAGGAGCTTCCCTTTGCCGTGGCCAAACCCGGCGTTAATGTCGAGCTGCTGCAATACGGTCGGGCCGACCTGCGCAGCCATTTGGCGCGCATCGAAGCGGCGGGATTTCGCTGGATCCGGCAGTTTGCCTACTGGGACGCGCTTGAGCCCCAGCCGGGCGAATACGATTGGAACGACTGGGACGAGCTCGCAAGGGCGCTGCCGAGCTACCCGCAGCTTGAACCGGTTGTCGTATTGATGAATTCGCCGGCCTGGGCGCGTGAGGAGCGCGGCGCCGGCATGCCGACCGAGACCGGACCGCCCGGGGATTTGTCCGCCTTCGCAGCATTCGCCGGGGCCTTCGCCGAGCGTTACGGCGGATTGGTGGACTACTATCAGATTTGGGACGAGCCTAATTTGACAGACGCCTGGGGCGGCCTCAATCCGCGACCGGCCGAATACGTCGTGCTGTTGGATACTGCCAGCGAAGCGATTCGGCAGGCTGATTCCACGGTTACGATTGTCGCGGCCGGGCTGGCGCCAACTGTCGAGACGGCCGGCCGCAATATCAGCGACATTCGCTATCTTGAGGCTATGTACGCCCAGGGCGCAGGCAGGCTGATGGATGTCGTCGCCGGCAAGCCTTACGGCTTCTCGACCTCCCCGCTCGACCGCCGCGTCGACGAGTCGGTTTTGAATTTCTCGCGCATCATTGCGCTGCGCGAGGTCATGGCGCAGCATGGAGACGCCAGGAAGCCGCTGTGGGCCAGCAATTACGGCTGGAATTCGCTGCCGCCGGACTGGCCGGGCGCGCCGTCAATCTGGGGTGAAGTGAAAGAATCTCAGCAGGTGGAATACACGCTGCAGTCGCTGGATCGCGCGCATCGTGAATGGCCCTGGATGGGCGCGATGTTCTTGCATCACTGGCAGCCGCCGGCCGAACCAGGTGACCCGCAATGGGGTTTTGCTCTGGTGCAAATTGACGGCGCGCCATCGCCACTTTTGCAGGCGCTCGAAACCTATCGCTATCCTGAATCGGCACAGAACGGTCTGTTCCACGCGCTTAACCCCTACGCGGGTTACAGCGGCGTCTGGCAATTTAGCGACTTGGGCGCGGACATCGGCTGGCTGACGCCCACCGACAGCCGGCTGAAATTCGACTTCCACGGCACAGATCTCGCCATGCTGCTGCGCGAGGACGATTATGTCGCATTCCTTTATCCAACCATAGATGACGCCCCGGCCAACGCCACCCAGCGGGACTCAAGCGGCAACGCCTACATCTTCCTCCGCAGCAATTCGCGCGGGCCGGAGCTGAATCTGGTACCGGTCGCGACCGGCCTCGCGCAAGAGTCCCATACACTCCGCGCCGTGGCCGATGGCGGCTGGAACCACTGGGCGATTGCGGGCTACGCGGTCAGCTCGGGCGATTTGGCCCTGCCTTACAATGGGCAGATTCGACTCGGCATATTCGCCACGGTCTTGTCTCTCCTTTTGTTCGCCCATTCCGTCTTGAGCGCGCCCTGGGTCGACTGGTTGCCGCCCCTGACCGCGCTTCTGAGAGGCATGAGCGCCACCGCGCACCTGACGCTCAGCGGGATTTCATCAGTCGCGATGATGCTAGCCATGCTCTGGACCTGGAATTCGCCGCGCCCGGCCTTGCTCATGCGTGACGAGGTTAACATCGCGCTGGCGCTTTTGACCGGGGGCGCGCTCTACCTGTCGCCCAGCCTCCTGGCGTCGCTGGCCTTCCTGGCCGCGCTATTTGCACTCTTTTACCATCGGCTGGAGACTGGCTTGATCTTGACGCTGTTTTGGGCGCCTTTCTTCCTCTTTCCCGTCGAGCTTCATCGCTTCGCCTTTCCAATGGTTGAGGTCATGATACTGGTCACCGCGGCCGCTGGCTTCGTCAAGCTCTTGGCAGCGCTCGGTAAAGAACTGCAGATGAGCAACGGCGACTTTCCGGTATTTTCTCGCCGATTGCTGGCGCCGCTACGGCCAATGGACCTGGCGGTGGGCAGCCTGGCGGCGCTCGCCCTGGCATCGCTGCTATGGACGCAGCGCCTTGACACCGCGCAGACTGAGCTACGCACGCTGATATTTGAACCCCTGGCTTTCTACGTATTGCTGCGCGCATTGCGGCCCGACCGGGCGACCTTGTGCCGAATGTTCGCGGCGCTGCTAATCGCCGGCGTTATTGTCTCGCTGATCGGCTACTATATGTATTTCTTCCAAGACATCGTCATCACTGCCGAAGCCGGGACCAAGCGCCTGTACAGCGTCTACGGCTCGCCGAATAATGTCGCCTTGCTCCTGGGGCGCGCGCTGCCAATCGCGCTTGGTTTTCTGCTCGTCAATTTGGAGCGCCGGCTGCGCGCGCTTGCCGGCTTGAGCCTGGCTATCATGTTCCCGGCGCTGCTTTTCACCCAGAGCGTCGGCGCGATTCTGCTCGGCGCGCCAGCGGGATTGGCTGTCGTCGGCCTGGCGCGTTTCCGGCGCCGGGCGATTGTTCCGCTCATTTGCGCTGGACTCGTTGGCGGCGCTACGTTCGCCGTTCTGACGCGCGTGTCGGCGCGTTTCGCCAACGCGGTCGACTTCTCCAGCGGCACGAACTTTTTCAGGCTGCGTCTCTGGGAGAGCGCGCTCGCGATCATCCGCGAGCAGCCGCTTACGGGTATCGGCATGGATCAGTTCTTGTATGCCGTCGGCGGGCACTATCTCAAGCCCGATGCCATCTGGGATCGGGATCAGTCACATCCGCATAATTTCCTGCTGGCCATCTGGACGCGGCTCAGTGGCTTTGGCGTGATTGCGTTTCTTGTGATTCAATTGTTATTCTGGCGCCGGGCGCT
>VXLV01000168.1 GCA_009841405.1 Chloroflexota bacterium
GGGATGGGGGGCCACCAAGCTCCCGCCGCCAAGGCCGATCGAATAAGTGTCGGGCATACGGAAGTTGGTGCGGACGCCGCCGATATCGACCGCGAGCGCCGCCACCCGTGGGAAGCCATGCTGCAGCACGCCGATGTCAGTGGTCGTGCCGCCGATATCGACCACGATGGCATCACGCAGCCCGCTGAGAAAAGCGGCGCCACGCATGCTGTTGGTGGGCCCCGAGGCGAATGTCAGCACGGGATACTCTTTGGCGAACTCGGCATTCATCAGCGTGCCGTCGTTCTGGCTGATGTAAAAGGGCGCGCTGATCTGCAGCTCGTCCAGCGCCGCTTTGAAGCCGTCGACCGTGCGCGCCGCCAGCTGTCGCAGGCAGGAATTCATGATGGCGGCGTTCTCCCGCTCCAGCAGGCCAATGCGCCCGATCTCGCTCGACAGCGTGATATTGGCGTCGGGGATGACCGCGCGCACGATATCAGCGCTCTGTTCTTCAAACGCAGCGTTCACGGGCGAAAACACCGACGAAATAGCGATGGCGTTCAAGCCGGCGTCGCGAATCTCCTCCGCGATCGCGCGCACCTCTTCGGGCTGATAAGCCGAGATTTCGCGGCCGTCGAATTCGTGCCCGCCGTGCGCCAGATGGGCGTTGCCGCCGACGATCTCGCGCAAGTCATCGGGCCAGTCCACCATCGGCGGCAGGCAGACCGTGGCCGGCAATCCGAGCCGGATGCAGGCGGTGGGCGTCAAGTGCTTGCGCTCGACAACTGCGTTGGTGAAGTGCGTCGTGCCGATCATCACGCCGTCGATGGCGGCTGTGTCGATGCCGGAATCGGCGATGACCGTGCGCAGCGCTTTGGCGATGCCTTCCGACACGTTGGCGGTGGTCGGCGTCTTGGTCGAGCTGATGACCGTCGTGCCATCCATCAAGACAGCGTCCGTGTTGGTGCCGCCTACATCTACTCCAATTCTCATTTGCGTTCTCCTTGTGTTAGTAAGGTCGACGTAAAACCCGTTCGCTAATGCCACCACTGATATGCCGGATCGTCAATATTCGCCAGTACCACTGGCAAGCCAAATTGAAAGCTGTCCCCCGGATTGATTAGTGCCAACGCTTCCAACTGAATTTGCACGCAAGCGCGCTCCGCATCCAGCCCATAGTACAGCTGCCCGGCTTCGAATTGACGCACATGGCAGGCATCGTGAACGATGATGCTGGCTAGCCATTCCTCTCCGGCGGAAGCGTGTCGCGGCGTGACATTAAAAGTCCGCAGATGCACCCACACGCCCGTGCCATAAGATTCCGCGACTTGCTTGATTTTGTCCAGGCCGCTGTCGGCGTAGGCGTACCACTGCGGCGCGCGCGCCTGCAAGCGATCAAGCGCGGCGCGAACTTGCGCCACAAAGGTCGCGGCGCCTTCGACAACGAAGCCCGGATGCGCGCATAGCTGATCGCGGTAGGCGTAATAGCCGCGTGTCCAGTCGCCGTCGCCGGCGCAGCGCCAATTGAGGAAGCAGCAATTACCTACCGGCTCTGCCTCGCTTTGCGCGTCATCAAGCCGGGTGAAGCCGACCCAGTCGGCCATCCACAGCGCCTTGCCGTTGCGGTCAATCTGCAGCCAGTTTTCCCGCGCGCCGATGACCCGCAGGATCGCTCCCGGCGGCGCGACTTCATTGACCGTGTGAGTCAAGCCCGGCCCGGTCCGCAAGTTTGTGTGCCAGCGCAAACGAATGGAGTAGCCCTCGGCCAGCGAGACGCCGCACATGGCAAGACTGACTATCAGTAGCACTACGGCCTTTATGTTTACCACAGAGACGCAGAGAACACAGCGATATCTTCCTTCTGCCCGAGTTGAGACTGCCATGTAATTCGCTGTTATCTATCAGCTATTGCAGAAAACGCAATTTTCGCCGAATCTCCAAACCTTCACGTCGAACACTTAGGACAATTCAAATAGTTGCTGCCCGACACGAACTTGCAAGCAACACTTACAAGTTGCCCCTATTCATACTTTTCTCTCTGTGATCTCTGTGATCTCTGTGTTTAATCACCCGGACGCAAGCCTATCACCCCGCCCGGCAGCGGACGAAAGTCGACATCGTAGCCAAATGCGCCGGGCCCTACCACCGCCAGAGCGGCCGCACTTTTGAGCTGCGGCGGCGCCGGCGCGGTGATCACCGCCACGCGCGTGCCGTAGCGCAGCACTTCTGTCGTCACCGGCTCGCCTTCTTCCTCGGTGACGATGCAGATGAGGTCGGGCGTGGTCGCCGCGACTTCGCCGTTGATATAGGCGATCAGGAATTCGTTCTGAAACTCGATTTCGAGCACATCGCCGCCGCGAAAGCTCTCAAAGCGAACGCCGCCGCGAGCGAAACCTTTGCTGACCCGACGATCAACATCGGTGATTTTGCCCAGGAATACGACCTCGCCCTCCAGCGCGTCCGCCACCACGGCCGGGACGTCGGACTTTTGCCGCTGCGCTTCGATGACGCGCGCGCCCAGGTGATGCGCCAGGCTCAACGTATAGTGCACGCCGGCGGCTTTGACTTGCGCGCCGGTCATGATGGTGCCGGCCAGGCCAGCGCGCGCGCCCATGCTGATGGCGATATTGCGCGCCATCTTCTCCGCCCAGACATCGCTGACCGCGGCCGGCACGACAGCGGCGTTATCCGCGGCGTCGACCATCGCCAGCGGCGCGGCGGTCGCGTCCGTGTCGAAGAGAAAGGACGACATCTGAATCTCGGGGAAGGCGCGGCCCATGCTGTCGCTGTCCACGGTCGGGATGCCGGCCTGCAAGCCGCCGATCAAGGGCTGCATCGAGTTTGCGCCGCCAATTTCGGCGATGGCTACCGCGTCAAAACGGCGCCCGATATGCTCCTCCAGCAGGCGCAGCGCCCGGCACATCTCCGTGCCTTCGGGCAGCTTCTCGATGCTCACCGTGGGCGCGCCGATGCTGCCGACCACGCAGCAGAGGGCGTCGTCCGCCAGGTCGAAGGGATCGATGATGGTCTGCGGTCCGCGCTCGCGGATGATCGACGCCAGGTGCAGCCCGCCCAGATAGGGGTTGCCGCCGCCGCCCGTACCCAGGATGCCGGCGCCGATGGCGATGGGGCGAATGTCTTCCAAAGTCACTTGACGCAGCATTGTGCCGTCTCCGTTGTCGTTGCCTTGTCGATGCTGTCAACCGGTCTCGCCCGCGCCTTCCGCCATGCGCTGGATCATCGCTTGATAGAGCAACAAATCCTGACGGAAGTCCTGCGGCGAAGCCTTTGGCGGCTCGCCGCTGACGAGGCTATGGTGGAAGGCGCGCCACTCTTCGGTGAAGGCGTCGCCCCAGCCCGGATGCGTCACCGACCGGGTTTGGCTCACACCGTCGCCGCTCTCGGTGATGCTCAGAGTGATCGGCAAATTGCGTACAAAAGGCGTATCGTAGTCCACGCGAATTACGCGGCTCTCGCCAAATACCTCCAGGCAGGTATCGTAGCGCGGGATATTGTCCGCGCCCGTCGAAAAGAGGCAGACGAACGCGCCATAATCAAAGACGGTGGTCATATATCGCCCGCCCTGCCGCTGCGCCGCGTGTAACACGCGCAAGGGCATTCCCAGCATCTCCCGCATGGCCGAGGTGTCGTGCGTGCTCAAACCCAGCATCATGGTGTAGGCGGTCCGCAGGTCCGCCGGCGCGTCGCCGATGGCCGCGCGTATCAGCTCATCCCGCCGACGCCGCAAGGTCGCGCTAGCTGACGCCGGCAAATCGTCCGCCTTGATCACGCGCGAGGTTGGGTCGATCACCAGCGCATTGCCGCCGATAATGTCGTGTACGCGCGCCAGGCGGATGTCGTCCATGCTTTGGACGATTCGACAGGCTTCAATAAACGCGGGCGCGTAACGGCGCATCGTGCCGACCTGCACGATTTTTCCGCTGCGGGCCTGCGCCGCGACGATGGCGTCGTTTTCCGCCAGCGTCAGGCACATGGGCTTCTCGACCAAGACGTGCTTGCCGGCGCCCAGCGCAGCGATGGTTACCTCGGCGTGAACGGCGCCGGGATTGGCGATCAGCACGGCGTCGACCGTGTCCAGCGCGAGCAGCTCCCGATAATCGCGCAGCCGCGATTCAATGCCCCAGGCGCCGCCAACGCCAGCCAGCACATTGTCGCTGACATCACAAATTGCCGTGACCTCAAAGAGGTCGCCCAATTGATAGAGAGTCGGCAAGTGGACAATCTGCGCCACGCTGCCGCAGCCGATGATTCCGATTCGGAAGCGTGGCACAGCCCGCCTACACTTTCGGGCCGACCGGCAATGCCGGGTGCAGGTGACAGGCTACTTGATGCAGCTGCTCAATTTCAATCAGCGGCGGCGGAACCGTCTCGCAGCTCGCCAGTTTCTCGGCATGGCAACGCGGCGCGAATGGACAGCCATGCTGCGGGAAACTGTGCGAGAGATCGCCGCGGATGATGATTTCCTCGCGCTGAATATCCGGGTCGGGCTCGGGAATGGCGGAGATCAGCGCTTGCGTATAGGGGTGCTTCGGCGCTTCGAAAACCACTTCGGTCTGCGCGACTTCAACAATCTTGCCCAGATAAAGCAGCGCTACTTCGTCGCACATATAGCGCACCACACCCAAGTCGTGCGAGATGAAGAGGTATGTCAAGTCGAATTGGTCCTGCAGGTCTTGCAGCAAGTTCAGGATTTGCGCTTGCACCGAGACATCCAGGGCTGATGTCGGCTCGTCAAGCACGATCAGGCGCGGCCGCACCGCCAAGGCCCGGGCGATGCCAATGCGCTGCTGCTGCCCGCCGCTGAATTCATGCGGGTAGCGATAATAGTGCTCTTCTTTAAGACCAACGACGTGCATCAACTCCAGCACGCGCGAGCGCGCCGCGTCGCCTTTCAGGCTCTCGTGGATCCACAGCGGCTCGCCGATGATCTGCCCGACGGTCATGCGCCCGTTCAGCGAAGCGGCCGGCGCTTGATAAATCATCTGGATTTCGCTGCGCAGCCGGCGCAGGTCGCGCGCTTTGATATGCGTGATGTCAGCGCCATCGTAGAGGATCTGCCCGGCAGTCGGCTCCAGCAGGCGCAGGATGCACTTGCCGATGGTGGTCTTGCCCGAGCCGGATTCGCCTACCAAGCCCAGGGTTTTGCCCTCTTGCAGCGCGAAGCTGACGTCGTCCACGGCGCGGAAATCGGCCAGGCGCCGGTTGAGCAAACCACCGCGCACCGGGAAATACTTGCGCAAGTTGTTGACCTCGAGCAGGCTGCTCATGGAGAGAACCTTCCCCCCGTC
>VXLV01000144.1 GCA_009841405.1 Chloroflexota bacterium
CACCCCCCCCCCCCGCCTCGCCTCTTGTCCGGGGGGCTCCGTTATGTGAAAACCCCCCCGGGCCGGGGGATGGGGGTAGACGGGCAACTAGTTGAATGACTTACTTTGTTCTCCTTCTGTGTACTCGGTAGCAAAAGAAATTGATGTATTCGCCCCCTTGCCATCTGCTAGAATAGTCAGAATTGTCAAACTTCAGGACAAAGCCAATGCCCTTTCGATTCGAGTGGTACGACGAATCCAGGCGCGCGATGCGCTATATCGCTGAGGGCGACTGGAATTGGCGGGACTATCATCAAGCTGTGCGCGCCGCCGCATTCACCCTGATGCAGGCGCAACAACCCGTCGACAGCATCGTTGATCTGCGTGGCAGCGCGCGTCGGATGCTGCCAGCCGGCGCGGCAGCCCACGTCCGGAGCTTCACGCGCGTGACACAAGCCCGCCTGACTGGCCGCGCTGCCGTCATCGGCCTGCCCGCTGTCGAGGTGGAGGGCATGAGCGATGGCGTCTTGCGAACCGCGAACGGACTGGTCAAGTTCGTCGCTGACGAAGCGGAGTTGACGGCGCTGCTCGACGAGTGGTCGGCAAATCCACCCGCGCCTTAGAGGTCTTCATGGGCGACGCGCGGCGTCGCTGGCAGCGTCAGGATGAAGGGCAGGCTGAGGAGTGAAATCAGCGCCGCGGCGATGAAGGCGTTCTGCAAGCCCAGCGCATCGCCAAGCGCGCCAACCATAATCACATTGATCGACCGTACGCCAAAGGCATAGAGCATGAACACGCCGTTGGCGGTGGCGCGGTTCTCGGGCAGTTGATCTTGCACGAGCGCCAAAAACACCGGCGAAACCGACAGCGCGGTAAAGCCCAGACCGATAAGCAGCGGAACCATCAGCGAGCCTTCGACATGCACGAATATCAGCATCAGCAGCGCCGAGCAGCTGGCCGCGCCCGCCACCATCTTTCGCCGCCCAAAGCGATCGCTTAGCGTGCCGCCCAGCAGCGCGCCGCCGACGCCGGAAAACTCGTACAGCGCCAGCGCGCCCGTCGCCAGCGCCAGCTCGAAGCCGCGAATATCAACCAGGTAGACGACCATGAAGATGCCCAGGCTGCTGGCAGCCATATTACGAAGGAGCATCACGCCCAATAGCGGCGCGAACACCCGCGCGTACCGCTTGAACATGGGCTTGCTTTTGGCTTTGCGGCGCTCCCGCTTGGCCGAGACATCGCGCAGCCGCCAGAATAGCACCGCGCTCGACAGCCAGCCGAAAAACATCAGCCGCCACAAGCCCTCTATGCCCCATTCGGTCACGCCAAAGCCAACCAGCAGCGGACCCACCGAGCGCGCCAATTCGCCGGACGCCATGAAGAAGCTCATGCCGCGCCCGACCTTGGCGCCGGCCACGTGCGCGATCATCGCCGGCGCCGGCGCGTGAAAGGCCATGATATTCACGCCGACGCAGAAGAGCAGCAGCGCCGCCGTGCCATAGGTGGGCATGAAGCCGATCAGGGTCGCCAGCGTCGCAGTGATCGCCGGCGCGAAAATCACCAGATAGCGCACCGAGAAGCGGTCGGCCAGGTAGCCAATCAGCGGGCCCAGCAAGGACGGCGCCTGCATGAAGACGGGCAGTGAACCCGCCATCAGTAGCGTCAAGCCCAGTTTGTCGATCAATAGCGGCAGCAGCGGCGAGATAAAGGCGGAGTAGACATCGTGCACGAAGTGGCCGCTGCAGATCAGCAGAATGCGCCCGTAGTCGAAAGCCGACTGCGGGGCGGCCTCGCTGTCGATTTCCACTGCGCTTGAGGTCATGGGGCGTCCGTTCGACGTCTGGCAATTAGCGGCTGATTATAGCGCAATTCGTGAGCTTGCCAATTGAGCGACGCTTCGCGCAATCCCAACGAGCGTATGGGCGAGCCGGTGGCTCGCTCTTGTAACTGGCGCTTGACGCTTACACAAGGCATGAGCTTGGGCTGTGGACGACAATGCCGCTATGCTAAACTGAAGCCATGAAAAACGCATCCCAACGCTTCACCAACAGGCGCTACCTCGACGCCATTGACGACCATGTCGTCATCTTCGACGGCGCCATGGGCACAAGCATCCAGTCCTACGACCTCGCGCCGGCTGACTTCGGCGGCGAGCAGTACCAGGACTGCATCGACTACCTCGTCATCACGCGGCCGGACATCATCCGCGAGATTCACGAGTCTTTCTTGCGCGTCGGCGCGGAAGCCATCGAGACCAATACCTTCCGCGCCAATCGCCTCACGCTGGCCGAGCACGGGCTGGGCGAGCGCACGCTCGAGATCAACCGCGCCGCCGCCCAGATCGCGCGCGTCGCTTGCGACCAGGTCGAGCGCGAGACCGGCATGCCGCGCTTCGTGGCCGGCAGCATGGGCCCCAGCGGCATGCTGCCATCGGGCGACGATCCCGACCTCAGCGACATCAGCTTCGACGAGCTTGCCGATCTCTTTGAGGAACAGGCGCGGGGCCTGGTCGAGGGCGGCGCTGACCTGCTGCTGCTGGAGACCAGCCAGGACATCCTCGAAGTCAAAGCGGCTGTGCACGGCATCGGGCGCTGCTTCGCTGCCATTGGTCGCCGCGTACCCTTGCAAGTGCAGATTACGCTAGACGTCAGCGGGCGCATGCTCTTCGGCACGGATATCACCGGCGCGCTGGCGACGCTGGAGCCGCTGCCGATTGACGTGCTCGGCATGAATTGCTCCACCGGTCCCGAATACATGCGCCTGCCGATTCAGTACCTGATCGAGCGCTCGCCGTATCCAATTAGCGTCCTGCCCAACGCCGGCCTGCCCATCAATGTCGACGGCGAGGCGGTTTATCCCATGTTGGCCGGTCCCTTTAGCGAATTGGTGGGCGAGTTCGCGCGCTGGGGCGTCAATGTGGTTGGCGGCTGCTGCGGCACGACGCCCGAGCACATTTCCGCGCTCTTTGCGCAAGTACACGGCGCGTCCTATGCCGAGGTCCTGGCGCAGAACAAAGCCCGACAGGCGCCGCTACAGCGCGAAGCCATTGTCCAGCCGCGCGCTTCAAGCGGGATGACCGCCGCGCGCATGATGCAAGATCCTGCGCCCACGCTGATTGGCGAGCGCGTCAACAGCCAGGGCAGTCGCAAAGTCAAACGCTTGCTGCTCGAAGACGACTACGACAGCATCGTCGACATTGCCGTCGGCCAGGTGGAGCGCGGCGCGCATATGCTTGATGTCTGCGTCGCCCTGACCGAGCGCGATGACGAAAAAGAACAGATGCGGCAATTGGTCAAGAAGCTGTCCATGGCGGTCGAAGTACCGCTGATCATCGACACTACCGAAGCCGATGTCGCAGAGGCGGCGCTGGCGCTTTACCCGGGCCGCGGCATCATCAACGGCAACAATTTGGAAAATGGCCGCGAGCGCATCGACGGCATCTTGCCGATCGCGCTGAAGCATGGCGCGGCTGTCTTGTCGATGACCATCGACGAAGCGGGCATGGCGCATAGCCGCGAAAAGAAGTTGGCGATCGCCCGCCGCATCACGGACATCGCGCTGAGCGAATACGGTATGGCGCCCGAGGACCTCATCTTTGACACGCTGACATTTCCCTTGACCACCGGCCAGGAAGAATTGCGCAACGACGCGGTCGAGACCCTGGAGGGCATTCGACTCATCAAAGCGCAGATTCCCGGCGTCATGACTGCCCTCGGCATCAGCAACGTCAGCTTCGGCGTAGGCGCGGCGGCGCGCGGCGTGCTCAACAGCGTTTTTCTGTATCATGCCGTCAAAGCCGGCCTGGATATGGCCATCGTCAACCCAGCCCATATCACGCCCTATTTCGAGATTCCCGATGACCAGCGCAAGATCGCCGAAGACCTCATCTTCAATAGCGATGCCGATGCGCTGCCGCGCTTCATTCAGTACTTCGAAGAAAACGAGGTGCAAGTCGTCGGCGCGGAAGCCATCGACCCCACCGCCGATATGTCCAGCGAGGAGGCGCTCCACTGGCAGATCGTCCATCGCAAGAAAGAGGGCGTCGAAGCGCTGATTGACGACATTCTGACGCGCCTGGACGCGGTAAGCGCGCTCAATACCGTGCTACTGCCGGCGATGAAAGAAGTCGGCGACAAGTTTGGCGCCGGCGAACTCATCTTGCCCTTCGTGCTGCAATCCGCCGAGGTGATGAAGAAGTCAGTCGCCTACCTGGAACAGTTCATGGACAAAGTCGAGGGCGCCAGCAAAGGTATTGTCGTGCTGGCAACCGTCTACGGCGATGTGCACGATATCGGCAAGAATCTGGTCAAGACGATCCTGAGCAACAACGGCTATACCGTGCACGATCTCGGCAAGCAAGTCCCGGCCAATACCGTCATCGACAAGGCGCTGGAATACGAGGCGGACGCCATCGGCTTGTCGGCGCTGCTGGTCAGCACGTCGAAGCAGATGCCGTTGATCGTCAACGAGCTGGCTCGGCGCGGTTTGGATATTCCGGTGCTGGTCGGCGGCGCGGCTATCAATCGGCGCTTCGGCCGGCGCATCCTCTTCTTGCAAGAATCGCAGGAGCCTTACCTGGCCGGCGTCTTTTATTGCAAGGACGCCTTTGAAGGCCTGGCGGTCGTCGATCAACTGCTCGATGCCGAGCGTCACGAGCAATTTCTGGACGAGGTTTTCGACGAAGCCTATGCCGAGGTCGAGCGCGCGCCGCGCCGCCGCCGCGCCCGCCGCGGAGGCGCTCGCAGGACCGTGCCCGCCGCGCCCGATATCCCGACGCCGCCCTTCTGGGGGAGCCGCGTCGTGCGCGAGATGCCGCTGGAGATCGTCTTGCAGCACCTGCACAAACCGGAGCTATTCCGCCTGTCCTGGGGCGCCAGGAACACGCAAGGCACGGCATGGCAGCGGCTTTCCGCCGACTTTGAAGCGCGACTGCTGCGCATGGGGGTGGACGCCAAGCGCCGCGGCACGCTCAAGCCGCAAGCGGTCTTCGCCTACCTGCCCGTCAACAGCGACGGCGACGAGCTGATCGTCTGGGACGCGGATGTCTACGCTGCTTCCGGCGCGACGCGCGAAGTCGCCCGCTTCAGCTTCCCGCGCCAGCCGGATGGCGAGACGCTCTGCATCAGCGATTACTTCGCGCCGCTTGGCTCCGAGCGCGCCGATGTAATGGTCCTGCAATGCGTGACGGTCGGGCATGCCGCCAGCGAAGAAGTCGAGCGCCTGCAAGCCGCCAACGAATACAGCGAAGCCTACTACTTCCACGGACTGGCGGTGCAAGCGGCGGAAGCGACCGCCAATTACCTGACGCATATCGTGCAGGGCCAACTGGGACTGCCGGCGACTCGCGGCAAGCGCTACAGCTGGGGCTATCCCGCTTGCCCGGAGCTGGCCGACCACGAGATTGTCATGCGCCTGCTGCCGCAGCTGGAGACCGAGCTGGGCATGTCCCTGACCGACTCCTGGCAGTGGCTGCCGGAGCAGAGCACGGCGGCGCTCTTCACGCACCATCCGGCCGCGAAGTACTACTCCGTCGGCGACCTGGACCGGGCGCGGCAGATTTTGGGTTAAGCGTTCAGTAGGCGAACATACTCAAAACACCACAAAGACACAAAGTACACAAAGATTTTTCACCACCGAGTTCATCGAGGGATTAGAGGGCACAGAGGTATTGGGTTTCGAGCTATTCTCAATATTCGCCGCCGTAAAAGTGCGGGAACCGTCGCGTCTGCCTATCTGTCTTATCGGCTTTCTCTGTGATCTCGGTGTCCTCGGTGGTAAAAATAGACTGAAGCGATTGCCCGGAATCGTTGCTGATCCGCTATACTCTTGAGGCGCACCTTCCTTTGCTTAAATGGAGGACGAAGCAATGACCTACACACTCAAACGCATCGGCTTCCTGTCCGCTGTGAAGATTGCCGCAATAATCTCGGCGGCGGCGGCGGTGCTGCCTATTATTTTGCTGCTGCTGCTCAACGCGGTCTTCAAATTTCTCGACATCGAGATCCCGCCTGATGTGCTGGGTCCGCTGCTGGCGCAGACCGCGCTGATCGCGGGCGTTCTGGGCGGTGTCTCCACTGCGCTGACCGTCTCGATCTACAATGTCTGCGCGCCCATCTTCGGCGGCATCACGCTCGAGCTGAAAGCGCAGCAGCCGCCGCGCAAAAGCAAGCAGGACATCGACATCGACTGACGCGCGGAATTTGCTTTACAGCGGCAGATCGCGGAGTATAATCTCGGCTAAGCGCGTCTGATGGCGTGCCCTGACCATTACACGTAGGAGGCTTTCGGAATGCCCAGCGCTTTGAAACAAGAATACGACCAACAGGGCTATGTAATCGTCCGTAACGCGATTGACGCTGACCTGGCCCGCGAAACCGCCGAGCACGTGCACTGGCTGGCGGAGCGCAACCCCGGCGTCCGGCCCGAGAAATTCGGCCACGATATGCTTGTCGCCGATCCCTTCATGCACCGGCTGGTGAGCGACGAGCGCCTGGTGGACATCGTCGAGCAATTCATTGGCCCGAATTGCGCCATGTGGGCGGCGCATTATATCGCCAAACCGCCCAAAACCGGCCAGCGCGTCCTCTGGCATCAGGATGGCAGCTACTGGCCCCTGGAGCCGATGGAAGTGACGACCATCTGGCTGGCCGCCACCGAATCTACGCGCGAAAACGGTTGCCTGCGTGTCTTGCCGGGCACGCAGAACAACCGCCTGCTCTCGCGCAAGGAGATGGTCGATGTGCCCGATGGCAAGAATGTGCTGGCATCCGGCATCCACCCGTCGATGATCGACGACACCGATGTGGTCGATTTTGAACTGCAGCCGGGCGATGTCTCCGTGCACAATCCCAAGATCATCCATGGCTCGGAAGCCAATACCTCTGACAAATGGCGGATCGGGCTGACGCTGCGTTATATCCCGACATCGACGCGAGTCAAGCGCGAAGACGACCGCGCCATTCTGGTGCGCGGCAAGCCTGACGCCGGCAACAACAACAAATACGCCGGCCGGCCCGCATTCGATGCGGATGTCCACATGCCTTTCCGCGGCATGGAAGACTGGATGCCGGCATAGCTCTCCCGTATGTGATGACGTTTGCATGGGCGAGCCGGCGGCTCGCCCTTGAAAGTTTCTGTATTCTCTGTGTTCTCTGTGATCTCTGTGGTTCAATAAAAATGTGAGCAAGCCGCTCATGCCCAAACCCAACATCCTCTACATCCATTCGCACGACAGCGGCCGCTACCTGCAGCCCTACGGCCACGCTGTGCCCATGCCCAATCTCCAGCGCCTGGCGGAGCAGGGCGTCCTGTTCCGCCGCGCTTACTGCGCCGCGCCCACCTGCTCGCCGAGCCGCGCGGCTTTGCTCACCGGGCAATCGCCCCACAGCGCGGGCATGCTGGGCTTGGCCAATCGTGGATTCGTCCTGCGCGACTTCAAACAGCACATCATCCACACCCTGAAAAGCGCCGGCTACACTTCCGCCCTGGCGGGCATTCAACATCTGACCAACGCGAAATACCATCGCGGCGCGGAAGCCGTCGGCTACGACCAGATCTTGACCACTGATTACGGTCAGGCGCATACCGCCGCCGCCGACTTCATCCGCGCCAAGCCGGCCAAACCCTTCTGGCTGACCGTGGGTTTCTTCGAAACCCACCGTGAATACCCGACCGCGCACGATGTCAATCCAGCTTATGTTCAGCCGCCGGCGCCCTTTCCCGACACGCCCGACACGCGCCAGGATATGGCCAACTATATCGCCATGGCGCGGACGCTCGACGAAAAGATCGGCCATGTCCTGGACGCGCTCGACGAAACGGGCCAGCGCGAGAACACGCTGGTTATCTACACCACGGACCACGGCTTGGCCTTCCCGGATATGAAGTGCAGCCTGACCGACCACGGAATCGGCGTGGCGCTGATTATGCATGGCGCGGCGCCATTCAGCGGCGGGCGCGCCATCGACGCCATGGTCAGCCATATCGACATTTTCCCCACGCTTTGCGACCTGCTCGATATCGACCCGCCCGAGTGGCTGCAAGGGCATTCGATGCTGCCGCTGCTGCGGGGCGAGGCCGATAACATCCGCGACGAGATCTTCGCCGAAGTCAGCTTCCACGCCGCCTACGAACCCAAACGCGCTGTCCGCACGGAGCGTTACAAGTTCATCCGCCGCTACGACCAGCGCGAGTCGCCCGTCTTGTCCAATATTGACGATGGTCTGGCCAAGAGCGCCTGGCTGGACGCGGGATACGCCGAGCGAGCGCCGGCGCCCGAGCAGCTCTACGATACCGCGCTCGATCCCAACGAGCGCGTCAACCTGGTGGATGATCCAGAGCAGGCCGCGACGCTAGCCGATATGCGCGCGCGCCTCGACCGCTGGATGCGCGACACCGACGATCCGCTGCTGCAGGGTCACATCCCGGCGCCGCCCGGCGTCGAACTGAATGATCCCGATGGCTCGTCGCCGAGAGACCCGTATATGGAATTGTAGGGGCGACCTGATAGGTCGCTCGCGCGACGCTTTTGCTCCCCTCTCCAATGCTTTGGGGAGGGGCCGGGGGAGGGGTTGAGACCAGCACATGACCGACCTGCTGCAACATCAAATCGACTATTACCGCGCCCGCGCGCCCGAATACGACGAGTGGTTCTACCGCTTGGGCCGCTACGACCGCGGCGAGGCGCATACCCGGCAATGGGAACTGGAAGCCCAGCAAGTCCGCGATCAATTGCGCAGCCAGGCGGGCTTCGCGCATATTCTGGAGTTGGCGCCGGGCACCGGTATCTGGACCGGCGAACTCATCCAGATTGGCCGGCGCGTCACCGCTGTGGACGCTTCGCCCGAGATGATCAACATCAACCGCGCCAAACTCCAATCCGATCGCGTTGAATATCAGCGCGCGGATTTATTCGCCTGGCAGCCGGAACAGCAATACGACATGGTATTTTTCGGCTTCTGGCTGAGCCACGTGCCGGCCGAGAAATTGACGGCTTTCCTTAACGCGGTCAACGCCGCGCTCAAACCCGGCGGTCGGCTTTTCATGGTCGATTCGCGCGCGCGCGATCTCGCCACCGCCCACACCGGAGCGGAAGATTTGGGCACAGATCTGCAGAAGCGTGTGCTGAAAGACGGTCGCCGCTTTGATATCGTCAAGATCTATTACGAGCCGGCGGAGCTCAGCGAAATCCTGCGCGGCCACGGCTTTGCCATTGAGGCGACGAGCACGGACAACTTCTTCCTTTACGCTGACGGCGTGAAGGCGACTTAGTTCAGCGCGCCGCGATAGACTTCGACCACCTGGTCGGCAACGCGCTCCCAGGTTTGCGTCCGCGCGTACTCGCGCCCGGTCGCGCCCATACGCGCCGCCTTGGCCGGGTCGCTCAGCAGTTCGAGCAGCGCCCGCGGCAGCGCCTCAGTAACTTGCGCTTGCGGGATGACCAAGCCGGTCACACCAGCGTCGATAGCATCTGCCACGCCGCAGTTGTCCGTGCCGATCACAGCCGTACCAGCGGCGCTTGCCTCCAGCACGGACAAGCCGAAGCCCTCGAAGAACCAGCCGTCATTCATCGCCGGCAGCGCGAAGACATCCGCCGCCGCCAGCCAGGCGCGCAGTCGCTCTGTCTCGACGAAGCCCATAATCCGCACGCAGTCGTCCAGCCCCAGACGCGCGATTGATTCGCGCACACGCCTGGTATAGGCGCTGCCGTCTTGCGGATTGCCCATGATCAAGCATTGCGCCGCCGGCAGCCGCTCGCGCACAGCGGCCATCGCTTCCACCAACTGCAGCGTGCCTTTGCGCGCTTTAATCTCGCCCAGGGTGACGACCGTGGGCCCGGTCTTCTCGACCTTTAGCGCCGGGCGCTGCAAGTATGGCGCCGCGTCCAGCCCGTTGTTGATGACGTGGGTATTGGCGCCTGGCATCAGCGCTTGCGCCACCCGCGCCGTGTGCCGGCTCACGCAGATCAATTGCGCGCGCTCGAAGGCCCGCCGATAGAGCGGCCCCAGCGGGAAGGGCCTCATGCGCGGCAAATTGACATAGCTGCCGTGCGCGGTGACGACCAGCGGTCGCGCGCCCGCCACGGCTGCCGCCAGAATCGCGTAAGGTTCAATCGTGCTGTGGATGAGGTCGCAGTCGCGGAATATACGGCGTACGCGCGGCGCCCCCCGCATCGCTTTGAGGAAGCTGTGTCGCTCCGGCGGCGCGACCGACGGCAGCCAGGCATGCGTCTCGAATTCAACCGGCGGGCTGTTGCGCGCGCAGACCACCGTCACGCCGAGGCCGCGCGCCCGCAGTTGCCGAATCAGATTGAGGCTGTAGTTGGCCCAGCCGTTGCTTGTACTGAGGTCGGAGGTGAGCAGACCGATCCGCATGCGCCGGAGCTTGCGCGGGGCTTAGCTGTCGCTGTCTTCGGAAGGGGCTTGGGATTGCTCGCGCGCCGCCAGCCGCGCCCGCCATGCCAAGACCGCTGAGGAGTCGTCCGCGGCGACTTCGCTATGGAAATCCTCCATCGTGCCGATGCGCATCACCGCTAGCAGCAGCGCGATATTCAACAAGATAATCACAGCCATCACCGCTATCGCCATTGCCGTCCTCCCCAGCAGAAGTGTTCACTCCCAAACAATTATCGCCGACGATCCGCCGGAGGTCTAGGCGACTTTGCGCCGTTTCCTCCGTGCTCTCAGCAAGTGCAAGTAAGTCGTGGAAAAAATCAACCACAGAGACCACAGAGACCACAGAGATATTGATGTAGGGGCGAGCCTTGGCTCGCCCACCGTTCAGGCTAAGTCGTGTGGGCGACCTGATAGGTCGCCCCTACGGCCGTCTTCAGGTTTCGTATCTCTTTCCTGGCACTACTTCTGGTAAATTTGCTCGCTAGGAACTGTCCTAACAGCTCGACTTCGCTCGACAATTGGCGGCATTGAACCGAGCCGTGACAGCCACTATCATCAGCGGACAATCTGAATCCGCCCACGCGAAAGGCATCAGCCGTGCTCAACCCGCCCGATCTCAGCGCAGACGCGCCCTGGAAAATACGCTTCCGGGCGCCCGCTATCGCCGGATCATCGCGCGCAGCGCAGAACCCGGCGCGGGGTCTGGTCGCCAGCAACAAAGACGGCGTCTACCAACTTTACGCTTGGGACACAAGAACCGATTGCCTTACTCAGTTGACTCATGATCGCGCCGGCGTCCCTCACGGCTCGATTTCCGCCGATGGCGAATATGTCTATTACTTGCGCGACCAAGATGGCGATGAAATCGGCCACTATGTGCGCTTGCCCTTCACCGGCGGAGAAACGCAGGACATCACGCCCAATCTGCCTGCCTACGCCTCGTTCGATATAGACGAGTGCGTTTCGGGCCAGGCGATCGGTTTCACCGCGGCCGATGACGCTGGGTTCCACATATATCTCTATTCGCTCGAAGACATGTTGGCGCCGGTCTTTTCCTTGACCAAGCACGCAATGTCCATGGGGCCCTATATGTCACACGATGCCGAGATCGCCGTCATCGCCTCGACTGAGAAAACCGGCGTGGCCGAATATGCCCTGGAAGCCTACGATGTCAAGAGCGGCGCGCTGATCGCCGAGCTCTGGGACGGCGCGGGCAGCGGGACCGCTGTCGGCGGCTTTTCGCCCTTGCCGGGCGACATGCGATTTGCTGGCTCGTCCAGCGCCGGCGGCTACCACCGTCCTTTCATCTGGCATCCGGTCAGCGGTGAGCGCCACAATATCGAATCCGAGCTTTTCCGCGGCGATGTCAAAGTCTGGCATTGGTCGCCGGACGCTCAACGACTGCTGCTGCGTCAAGTCCATCATGCCCGGCATACGCTCTTCGTCTACGACCTGTCCGAACATCGCGCCCGCAAGCTTGATACGCCGCCCGGTGTATTTTCGCCCGGCAGTGGCTTCCTCGAAAATGACAGACTGCAAGTGCATCTCACCGACTCAACCGCGCCGACGCGCCTGCTCGAATTGGATGCCAACAGCGGCCGTGTACTACGCACGGTAATCGACCTCGGCGTCGATGTGCCGGCCGGCAGCCCCTGGCGCTCGGTCAGCTTTCCATCCAGCGGCGGCGCGGAGATCCAAGCCTGGCTGGCGACGCCGCCGGGCGACGGCCCATTCCCGACGATCGTGCATACACATGGCGGGCCGACCGCCGTGCAGACCAACATGTGGAAACCGGACGCCCAAGCCTGGCTCGATCATGGCTTCGCCTTCTTCAGCCTGAATTACCGCGGCTCGACCACCTTCGGTTACGAATTCCAGCACGCGATTGACGGCAACCTGGGCGACCTGGAGGTGGATGACATCGCCGCTGGCGTCAGCTGGCTGCTGGAAAGCGGCATTGCCGAGCCCGGCGCGCTGCTCAAAACCGGCACATCCTACGGCGGCTACCTGACCCTGCAAGCACTGGGGCGGCGGCCGGAACTCTTCGCCGGCGGCATGGCCATCGTCGCCATCGCCGACTGGACGCTGATGTATGAAGACCAGGCCGGCACCTTGCGCGGCTACCAGCGCAGCATGTTCGGCGGAACGCCCGCGGAAAAACCGGAAGCGCATCGTAAGGCGTCGCCGATCACCTACGCTGCCGACATCCAGGCGCCTATCCTGGTGCTGCAAGGCGAAAACGATACGCGCTGCCCGGCGCGTCAGATGCGCGTCTACGAGAAGCGGCTTAACGAGCTGGGCAAGTCTATTGAGATCTACTGGTTCGATGCCGGCCACGGGTCGCTTGAGGTCGCCGAGCAGATCAAGCACCAGGAGTTGATGCTGGAGTTTGCATACAGTCAGATCAACAGTTCTGTAGCGGCATTTCGTTGATACGCCCGCAGGAGCACTTGGACATGAACCCCTCCCCAGCCAAGCCATTCGACCCCATCGCCGGCGTCATGACCGTGCCCCTCTACGCCTTCGGCGACGAGCGCGGCCGCTTCATGGAGACCTTCCGCGCCGAGTGGTTCCCGCAAGCCAACTGGCAGCGCCTGCAGAGCAACCGCAGCGACAGCCGCGCCGGCGTCTTGCGCGGCTTGCATTATCACTTCAAGCAAGTCGACTATTGGTGCGCGCTCAGCGGCAGCATCCGCGTCGGCCTGGTTGACCTGCGCCGCTCCTCGCCGACCTACCTGGCGTCCGCGACCATCGATATGGGCGAGGACAATCCGCTCGGGCTATTCATCCCCGAGGGCGTGGCGCACGGCTTCGCGGCGCTGACCGACTGCACGCTGATCTATATCGTGAACAATTACTACGACGGCGGCGCAGACGAATACGGCATCGCCTGGAACGACCCGCAGGCCAAAATCGACTGGGCGCTGGCGAATCCGGCGCTCTCCCAGCGCGACCTGGAGAATCCCCTCATCGCCGACATTCCGCCCGCCGCGCAACCGCAATAGCCGCGCTCGCGGGGCCATTGTAGGGGCGACCTATCAGGTCGCCCTCTCTGTGCTCTCTGTGTTCACTGTGGTTAATCAACTGGGGCGAAGCCCTTAAACCTGCATCCGCCCGTGCCGCGCTACGGTCAGTTCGCGCATCCGCTCGAAGACATCCACGCCCAATTGCGCATAGACGTGCAGCAGATCGACCAGCACCCAATTCTCGCGGATTTGCCCGTTCTCGCAGCGCCAGAAATCGAGGCTGCGCATCGTGATCGCTTGATCCGCCGCGGCGATGCCGAGCCAGCCGTCCCCGCTGATTGTCATCTTCATGCCAGGCCAGCCGGTGAAGCCGACATAATCGCCGTCGCCGAAGAAGATGCCTGTGCCCACAAAGGCGTCGCGGTCAGGCATGGCTTTCAAAAAGGGAATCTGATGCCAATTGCGGAAGCCAGAAACCCGCCGCATTGAGCCGATGCCCGCCGGTCCATACCACAGCATTTTGGGATGCCAGTATTTGTCCAGCTCCATCGCCTCCACGCTGATTTCGTTGCGCTTCAGGGACACTAGCATCGCCCGCACCCAGTCCAGGCTCGTTTCGGATCTCGCCTCGTCGTAGGCGGCGGTGATGATGCCGTCGTTCGTCGCCGGTCCCGGGACAATCGACCATTCCGGCGCCAGGCTCGGCGACATCGGCCAGGCGCGCGCCTGCATCATCACTTGCGGAATATCCCAGAGCGCTTGCATTTCAACGATCTGCCCGTCTTCATAGCGAAAGAACTCGTGATAGCGCATCGCCATCAAGTGCCGGGTGGGCGGAATATCCAGCCAGGGGCGCTCGAAGACGCCTGTATAGTGCCCGCAGCAGCCGACCCAGTCTTGCCCCTGCGTCTCCCCTGCCATGACGATGAAGTCGCGGCGCTCCAGATCCGGCACTGCCCGCAGCAGCGGCGCATAGGCCCGCTCGTACAAGCCGGCGACGCCATCCAGCGTCTCGAGGGGATTCGCAATTTGCACCAGGCAATCGGGCGCGAAGATCTCCGCCAGCTGCCCGCGCAGCCGTTTGGCGTCGCAGTCATAGAGCGCCGCCCGCAATTGCCCGATTCGCTCTTTGTTTTGGTTGTGTATCGAAACGCTCATATTCTGCCTTTCAGGATCTGTTCCATTCGCCTGATTCCAGTCAGACGGTGTAGGGGCGACCTATCAGGTCGCCCGTAACTGTCTGTTTTGTGGGGGCGAGCCACTGGCTCGCCCCTACAGTCGTCGCGTTAGGAGTCAGGCGGTTTCTCTGTGCCTCTGTGGCCATCAATCCCGCACCAGCCACTCGCTCGCGCTTAGCGCGCCTTGCTGCCGGAACTGGTGGCGCATGCGCCCGAATACATCCACGCCCATTTGCAGCAGCACATGCGGCACATCAATCGGCACCCAATTTTCCACGATCGTCTTTTCATCGCAGCGGTAGAAATCCATGACCCGCATCTTGACGCGCTTGCCCGTCGCCGGCACGCCGAAAAGCTCGCCGCCCGTATGCGTCGCCCGCAAGTAGCCCCAGCCGCCCGTGACCGCGTAATGCCCGTCGCCGATTCGGATGAAATGCCCTTGCGCCGAGCCGCCGCGGTCGGGAAACGCCGTCAGGAAGGGGATCTGATGATAGTCTTCAAAGCCCTTCAAGCCGCGCGTGCTGCCGATGCCCGCCGGTCCATACCACATGAAATGCTCGTGCCAGTGTTTCGCCTGCTCCATCTCATCCAGCACTGCGCGCGTTGGCGGCGCGCCGCTGTAGTAGCCCAACGCGGCATGCATCTTCAAGATCGTCTCGATGGTCCAGCGCGAGCGCGCTTCGTCCTGCGGCGTCAGGATCACGCCGTCCAGCGTGCGCGGCGGCAGCCAGCGCATCTCCCGCCCCAAACTCGGCGCTATCGGCCAAAACCCGGCCTGGCGCATCAGATCCAGGAAATCGAGGAAGAGATAACTCTCGGCGATTTGACCGTCGCGCAGTTCGTGCCCCTCGCAATAGCGCAGGCAAACGGCGCCGCGCGTGGCCGGGATGCCCAGCAAGTCGCGCTCGAAGCTGCCCAGATAGTGCCCCATGCAGGCGATCCAGTCGGCATCGCGATAGCGCCCGCCGGCCACGAAATGCTCGCGGCGTTCCATATCCGGCAGCGCCCGCCGCAGTGGCAGCCACAGTTGCTCCAGCCCGGCTTGTATCCCGCGCAGCTCGTTGATGGGGTGGGTCACGTTCAGAGCGATATTCGCCGTCAGGCCGTCGCGGGCTATCTCCGGCAGTCGCTCCACCGGCGCCTCCGCCAATCCGCGCATGATCGCCATGACGCGGCGTTTGTTGGCGATATTCCGCGCCTGGTCAACCGGGCTGTATTCGAATGTCGACGTAAAGTACTTGTCGTCGGTTACCGTCATAAAGCGTCGTCAATCCTTCGCTCAGTGCGAAATTGTAGGGGCGAGCGATCGGCTCGCCCGCAACTGTGTGTTGCTGATGGCGACCTTTAGTCGCTTACGCGACAACCTGCTTGAGCAAAACGAATTCGTCAAACACAGTCGACTCGCTTGCGATGAGGCCGTCCTTGATCACATGATGACTGAACCCCATCAGCCGCATGGGATTGCCTGTCGGCTCGCCATAGATGCCGTAACCGGTGTGCGTCCCGCGCATCGACCAGCGCGTCGCCACGCGGTAACCTGCGCTTTCATTCCCGACATGACAGACATGATCGACATGATGCGACAGATCCGGGAAGGGCGAAAGCAGCGACAGCACATAGGTCTGAAAGTCGCCAATGCCCTTAAACGCGCGCCCCGACGGCCCGTCAAAGACGAAGTTCTCGTGATAATACTCGCGCGCCTTGTTCAGCAGCTTCCAGTTCCAGATCTCGTGCATCATCCGCATGACAAAGTCTTCGGGGTCGAATCGCTCGGATTGCGATTCGGGCCAGGGCTCCGGCGGCAGCTGGCCGATCCGGTGGTCGATATCGCCGGCGATCCGCAATTGCAGGTCGCTGTCCTTTTCTTTGGCTGCCATCTCCTTCGCCGTCTGCAGCGGATCCAGCCCCATCTGCATGATCAGCGTCAATTCATCGCGCGAAATCCATTCTTCCACCATCATATTCTGGACACAGACGCAATCGGCGATGGCGCGATAGCTGACGCGTTTTCCGGTGGGCGGGCCGTAAGCCGTCCAGCCACGATTGGTGCCCTCATGGCGTAGCCGATGCGATGTATAGAAGCCATCGACATTGTTGCCGGTCCAGATCACTTCTTCGCCAAACAGACGGCGATCGGGGAAGGCGGCCTGGGATTCGATCGTCGCCTCGATGACCGCCTCACGCCCGAATTTCAAGCCACTGGCGGTATGCATTCGTATCGTATTGGCGTAGTAATCGTAGAGTTTGCCGATGCCGTGCTCTTCCCAAATTTCATGCGTGACGCCGATGATATAGTCGACGATGTTCTTGTAGCGCGGATTGTAGCCCTCCATCGGCTGCGTCAGTTCGCTGTCCGCGTCATCCATAAATTGAATGTCAACGTGCTTCGGCATCGTGATCCGCGACTTTTCGTCGCCGACATTCGCGGCCGATAGCTGCAAATCTTTGCTTTTCCTTTTGTCTTCCGCCATTGCTTCACCCATATCCTTGATCCGCCGCTGCGTCATCGACGGATTCATTGTACGAAAACGATTTCGCTCGCAGCATAAGCTAACACGTCGCGCCGGCAATTTCAAATTCGTAGCGGCGCTTGTCTGTGCTCTCAGAAAGTTCTGGTTAGTTATGCAGGTTCTCGAGTCAAGTCGAACCGTAGGGGCGACTTATTGAGTCGCCCGAAATCTCGACCTGAAATCGCGGGCGACCTGATAGGTCGCCCCTACAGCAGCCTTCGATATTCGTATCATATACTTGGATCTACTACTGTGTCTCGGCGGTGGATTTCCCGGCATGCAACGCGGCGCTACTCCCGGCTAATCCGACAGCGCCCAATCCAGCGCCGCCAGCGCATGCAGCGCGGTCGTGTCGTAGCTCGGCAGCGAGCTGTCCTCCGGTTTGATCAGCAATCCAATCTCGGTGCAACCCAGGATGACCGCCTGCGCGCCCGCCGCGTTGAGCTCGTATATTACCGCCTGATAGGCCCGCCGCGATTCTGCCCGAATCTCGCCACGAACCAATTCCTCGTATATGACGCGATGCACGATGTCGCGCCCGGCTTCCTCCGGAATCAGCACATCCAGGCCGAAGCGCTCGACCATCCGCCCCTTGTAGAAGTCTTGCTCCATCGTGAAGCGCGTGCCGAGCAGGCCAACCCGCTCATAGCCGGCAGCGACGATGGGCCGCGCCGTGGCGTCGGCGATGTGAATCAGCGGCAGATCCACCGCTGCTTCTACATCGGCCGCCATGCGGTGCATGGTGTTGCTGCAAATGACGATGCAGCCGGCGCCGCCCCGCGCCAGCCGCCGCGCAGCGCTAACCATCCGCGCTGTCGCGGCCGCCCAATCACCGGCTGCCTGCAAGGCTTCGATCTCGCCGAAGTCGAAGGAGAACATCAAGCATTCGGCCGAGTGCAGGCCGCCCAAGCGCCGCTGCGCCGCCTGATTGATGATGTGATAATACTCAGCGCTGGATTCCCAGCTGAGCCCGCCGATCAGCCCGATTGTTTTCATTTGCCGATTGCCTCGCTTTTGTCTTCCCGCAGGCGCGCCAACCGATGCAGCGCGATGTCGTGCCGCGTCCCGCCGTGCTGCGCCAGATCCGCCATGACTTCGCCGATGACGCTGGCCATCTTGAAGCCGTGCCCGCTGAAACCCGCCGCCACCGAAACCTGAGGCGCGCCCGGCAAGGTGTCCAGCACGAAGTGCTCGTCCGGCGTATTGGTGAACATGCAGACGACCATATCCAGGGTCTCTCCCGCGCCATCGGGGAAGTAGCGCTCGGCGAATTGCCGCAGCAGCGCCTCGTCTTGTTCATGCAGCGCGCGGTCCACGGTATCGGGGTCGCAAACCTCGCCGCGATGATGATAGCGCCCCAGCTTCATGCCCGGCGTCGTCCCGCTCGGGTTGAACTCCGGCAAGCCATAGTAGCGGCCTTCTTCGACTTGTCCGTTCCAGACCGGGAAGCGCTCAAGGCCGAACCAGTCGGGCCGCTTCGGCGCCAGCCAAATCAGCGCCTGACGCTCGGGCACGGCTGCGCCCGCCAGGGCCGGCGCCAGCTTGAAGGCCCAGGCTCCGCCGCAGATTACCAGTTTTTTGGCGACATAACGGCCGGCGTCGGTCCGCACGGCCACGCGCTCATCGGCCAGAATATCCCAGCCCAGTACGCGCTCGCCAGTATGAATCGCGGCGCCATGATGCCGCGCCAGTCGCGCGTGCGCGCTGATGCAGCGCTCGGGCGCGAGCAAGCCGCCTTGTGGCTGAAATACCGCCATCGTCTCCGCCGGCATGCGATAGCCGGGGAAGCGCGCCGTGAGTTGCCGGCTGTCCAGCACCTCGTGCTCCAGTTCGTTGTCCAGGCAGCTTTGCAGGCTGCCGCTGAAAACGTCGCTGTCTTCGGGTCCCATATCGATGCTGCCGGTCTGGTAGAAGAGCTGCTCGCCGAATTCGCGCTCCAGCGCCGCCCAAAGTGCGTACGAGCGCCGCAGCAGCGGCACGTAAGACAAGTCTTCGTAATAGGCCAGGCGGATGATGCGCGTCAGCCCGTGCGACGAACCCAGCGTGTGCGGGATCTCGAATTGCTCGATGCCGAGCGCGTTAACGCCGCGCTTGGCCAGGTGATACAACGCCGCGCTGCCCATCCCGCCGAGGCCGATGACGATAACATCGCAGTCTTTGGCCATGTACCCCTCTCCACTGTCACGCATTCTCGCGGCTGCTTGATTGACAAGTTCCGCCGCAATCATATAGTATCTGTCTAAGCGGCAAAAGGGAGCGACCCGATGGGCAGAGCAATCAAGCAGGATAAAGTGAAAGACCATGCGGCGGCGCCGCCACGAGACGAGCCGGACCTGACACCGGAACAGCGAGAGTTGCTGGATAGCCTTCACAGGAGCTTTCAGCAAGCGGCGCGCGGCGAAACCAGACCGTTTAGCGAATTCATGCGGGAATTGCGCTTGGAGCGCGAAGCGGAAGAGAATGCAGGTCGTACAGACGCCTGAATTTGAGGCGCAGGTCAAGCGACTCCGAAAGATATATCGTCAGATCGATAAAGACCTCGCGCTATTGAGCGGGTTGGAAAGCGGCGTTCGACCTCAAGACATGAGATTGCAGAATATGGGCGGCATGGAAATCTACAAAGCGCGGCTGCCCAACACTTCCGCCAGAGTTGGGACGCGCGGCGGATTCAGAGTGGTGTACCGCGTCAAGGACGGAATCGTCATTCTCTTGCTGCTGATTTGGGCGAAGTCGCGAACGGTCGATATGCCGGACAGTCAAATCCGCCGAGTCGCGAGCCAATACTGAGTCGCGTTTACCCACACCCGCCGCCTATATCCACCCACCATAAGCCACCGTCGACCCCGTTGGCAGTCAGCGCCAGCGCGCCGCCCTTCGGCGACAGCCAGCTCCAGGCGCGCGAGCGCCGCGTCAGCCGCAAGGGCAGGGCGCCAATTGTACTCAGTTCGCGCGTGCCCCGGCTGAAGCATTGCAGGGTAGGCACGCCCTCAATCGGGCGTATCAGGTAAATCTCTCGGAGCGTCACGATTGGCGCCGGATAATTGTTGCCTGGCAGTTCCGCTTCAAAAAGCAGTTTGCTGCCGCCGTAGGTCGTCTGCCAGAAGTAGCCGCTGACATCGCCGTCGCTGCGCCCGACGACCGCAGCCACGCCATCCGGCGACGGCCCGGGCACGGTCTGCGACGGGGGCAGCGAGTCAATCAGGCCCGTTATCATGGCGCCGTCCACATGAGCGGCGAAGTAGTGCACGGGATCGCCATAGACGCCGTAGTAGTAGGCCAGGAACGCGCCCGGATCCCGCGCCCATAAGAAGCCGCGCAAACTATGTCTGTGCAAGTATTTGTGAATCAAGCGCTTGTACGTGCCGTCAGGCTCGGCCGAATATATCGAGTGCAAGTCATTCTGATATACGATGCGGCGCGCTGTCGGCGAAAATGTCATCTGCGAGCCGAAGTACAGTTCGGGATTCAGATCGCCCGACTGCGTGACCATTGCGGCCGCGCTGCGCTCGATCATCAAGGGCGTCACTCTATGCGCATCGGGATGCTCGATGTCTTTGAGCGCGTGGTCGGGCGCGTAATACTGCCGCCAGTCGAGCTCGGTGAAGACCGCGCCGTCACAGCCGAGGCCGAATATCAGCGTCTCTTCGTCCAGCCACTCCAGCATAACGACTTCGCCCGCGGCGATCTGCCGCGCCAGCGGGCTCTCCGCCAGCGACGCCGACGCCGGCGCGGCCGCTTCAGCGTCGGCGGTCGTCTCGACCCGCGCCGCCTCGCCCGCGGCGAATATCTCGTAGGGCGCTTCGAATGTCTGTGTTCGTCCTGGCGGCAAGTCGTATTCCAGCAGCGCGCTGCCGCAAGCATCGACCAGATAACCGAAGCCCTCGCCGATCAATTCCTCATCGGCGTTGAAGGCCTCAACCGCAATAGTGACATTTCGGTAGGCCGTCTCACCGTGATTGAAAATCTCGCCGGTGACGACCCGCGCCTCGCCGCCGAAGCCGTCCGGCCGCGTCTCAAGCCGCGTATTCAAGAGGACGAGTTCAGGCGCGTCCTGCGCGGACGCGGCAAAGACGGCTCCCACGAGAATTAGGTAGACTACAAGCAAGACGCGCATTGCGATTACTGCAAAGGGTCGCGACTGTGCGAACAGCTTAGGGCAATCGGCTGACAATATACAAAACTATAGGGACGGCAACAGCGACCAGCGCAGCAAGGAGCGCAATGCCCGTGCCCACGATCCAGCGAATGAGTTTTGCTTCCATTGCGACAATCTCCGCCTTTGTGGCCATTACGCTGACCCGCAATTCCCCCTCTCCCCTGGTGGGAGAGGGGGCTGCGCCGCGTAGACACAGGCGGTCGGGGTGAGGGGCGCAATTCCCTACTCGCTCGCGCCGATCATGCCCTCGAGCAGCTGCGGAAGGAACCAGATGTCGAGCAAGCTCACCGGCGCCATATCGCCAGCCAGCTCCGTGCCGTCTTGCAAGTTCAGCGGACCGGACCACAAGAACATTTCGCTTGCGTGCATGGGGTCGGTCTGGAAGTCGTGGATGTCCTGGGCGAATGCCTTCAAGGTCTCGCGCGTCTCCATGCTCAGCGCATCACCGAAGACGAAGCCGGCGACGCTGGTATCGGCATCGGTGTAGAGCCCGTCATCGTTGATCTCGTCCCATTTCGGCTCCAGCCATAGCCATTCTTGCGACCAACTGCCGTCGACCGCGCGCTGCACGACATCAAGATAAGCCGGCCCCCAATTGTAGTAGGCCGCGCCGATGCATGCCTCCGGCGCTTCCGAACAGCCGTTGACGTTGCCATAAGGCACGCCGTAGCTGGGGTCGCCCTCGGCCATGTACTGGCCGGATACGGTGATCGCCTCGGTCGTGTCAATGCCGGAGATGATGACATCGGCGCCACCATCGAGGAAGCCCTGCGCGACCTCGGTCGGGTCCAGGGTCACGCCCGGGATATGGAACCAGAAGCCGATCCAGGTCACCTCGAAGGTGATGTCGTCGGCGCTCAGGTCGTCGCGATAATTATCGGCGCAGTGGCGCGCGCCCAAGTAGCTTGAGGCGGCCAGGCGCCGCGTCTCCGGATTGATCAGCGCGCCCAGGTAGCCGATGTGACCGTTCTCGCTGGTGAGCGCGGCGGCGCAGCCGGCCAGCATACGCGGCAATTCCATGTAGACGTTGAAATTGCCCACATTTGCCGGCGGCAGCTCGGGCAGTTCGTGCATGATCGCATGCTCGCCCATGACCACATCGCTCGCCTGAATGGCATTGCTGCCGGTGATATTAACGAAGGCCACATCGGGGAAGGCGGCGGCGACGCCATTGGTGTCTTCCTCGAAACTGTCGGAAGTCGTGAAGATGACCGACGCGCCCTCGTCCACCATCAGCTCAACCACATCCATCAGCGTCGTCTCCGGCGAGTCGGCGGGATTGAGGCTCTCGAATTCCAGCTTGACGGCGCCGGGCATATTCGCCACTACGTAATCGCCGGCTTCAGAATGCGATGTGCTCCACCCGCGGTCATCGTTGGGGCCAACGAGCACAACGCCGAATACAACTTCGTCCTGCGCCGCCGCCGGGAAAACCGTTATCAGCACTAGCGCCAGGACAGCGAACAATAATGTCACTTTGCGGAACATAGATTCCTCCAATGTACTCTCAACCAAGGAAAATCCGCGCGGCTTATGCCGGCGACTTGAGTGTAACAAATTCTGGCTATGCGGCAAACTTTCGCTGCAAACGAGTCCGCAGCCGAATTTCAGAGAAATTCGCGATTCGTCTTGGGCGCTATGATTTTCGCATTCGCGCGACTAATACGCCCCGCGTCGTTCGGGCGAGCGTTTTCGCTTGATTTGCCGGCGCTTAGTCGGAAGCGTCCAGCGCTGCTTGCTGCTCGGCGATCATCTCTGGCGTGCAGTGCAGGCTTTCGAGAATGGCGCCAACATCTTCCGTCCGCCGTTGCGAAGCGATGGCGGCTGACAGCGCGGCCAGGACTTCATCCGGCAAGTCCACATTGATTTCGCCGCCACCGGTCTGTGCTTCTGAAATTGCTTTGAGCACGATCGCCATGGTTTGCTCGTCCATGCCCAGCGACTCGAGGAAGACCGCCAGCGCCCGCCCGGACATTCCGCCGTTCTGCAGCAGCAGATGAGCGCGCTCCATCAGCGAATCTGTGAATTCGATGCCCTGTTCGGCCGCGACATCCAGGTTGAGTCCCACGCTCAGCAGGTCGATCATGCCGATGCCGGTTGTGGCGATGTCCAGCTCGCCACGAAAATGCCCCGTCAGCATGGCGCCAATCAAGCTGCCCTGCAGCGAGTTATGGCCCGCGCCCGCGCTTACGGTTGCGCCCAGATTAATCGTGTTCGAAGTCGAATGGTAAACGGGCAATCCATACTCAATCGCAATCTGCGTGATCGCGGGCAAGCCGCTCATGGTCAGCAGATCCGATGGCAGCAGAAAGGCTTCGACGCCTTTGTCCACCAGAGCGTTCGCGGCCACAGTCATGTCCGTCAAGTTCGAGATCGCGGCGACTTCGACGGTCAATCCATGCGCCTCGGCCGCCGCAACGATCGCTTCCGCGCCCAGGCGTCCGCTCGTTTCCGAGGAACTGTAGATTGTGCCGATCATCTTGAGGTCCGGATCTTGCAAGAGCAGCAGGGGCACGATGTCTTCGTACAGCGTCACCGACTCGATGCCAGCGACATGGCTGGGCTTGACGCAGGAGGCCCGCGCGATGCCCGCCTCATAGGGATTGAATACGGAAGTGAATAGGACGATTGGCGGGTCATCCATATCCAGCGTCAAGTTTACGGCGGCCTGCGCCGTCGGCGTCGACAGCACGACCAGGGCGTCCGCGCCTCGATCAAGCGCATCCTCGACGATTGTATTGACCGCGGTAAAGTCGAAGTTGGCATCATTCCAATAGACGTTGATGCTCTCGCCTTCTAGGTTCTCTCGGGCATGGAGCGCGGCATGCTCGGTCTCTGTAACGAGCCCGGCGGCGAACAATGTATCCAGGACGGCATTCTCAACATAAGTGAAGGAAAAGAATGAGCCGAACCGCAGCATGGCGACGGTTGGCTCGTCTTCGGTCTGCCCGGTGACGGAAAGGACTGTCAAGAGCGCGCTAAAGAGTATCAAGATTGCTTTCAACATTTTCCTCGTCCTGTTACCTTAATATGCACTTATACCTAGTTTACTGCTTACTGGCTTTCTGTCAAAACAGTGTCTGGCATTCGTCGATACCGCGCGATCATGATCTCTCGCCGGACGCGGATGAGAAAGTCCTCTGTCTCATCGGCCGTGAGCAGCCTGATCTGTTCATAAATCGACTCGGGCATCACGCTGCGGCGGAAACCGGCTTCGAATTCGCGCAAATCGGCCAGCGAGTCGAGGTCGGTCACGTAGGCGAATGCGGTCTTGTGCTCCAGGCGGATATCACCCGCCGCCAGCGCCGCGTCCAGGGAAGCGTTCGCCGCTACGTGATCGGAAAAGGTGCATGAAGAGTCAATCTCGCCCAAGAAGAGCGTCGCCCCGGCCAGGTCCAACTCGACGCGCCGATTGCGCATGGTTGGGCGCAGGTCAATCAAGCGGCCGCCGGGCCGTAGCGCGCGCCGCGCTTCCGACAGGGCATGGACCATGCCCTCGGGCGCGATTCATCAAAAGGAGAGCGAAAACACCACGCAATCGAAGCGGCCAGCCGGGAAGGGCAGGCTGACGCCGCTGGCCGCCGCCAGGCTCACGGACTTGGGCAGTGGCTCCGCGCCCGCCCGCGGAAGCGCCTCTGGCAAGTCAACGCCGACGATCCGTCGCGGCAGGTCAGCGTACTTTCGCGTCAGACGCCCGTCGCCACAACCGATCTCCAGCACATCGCCGACTATCGGCGCCAGCATATCGCGGAGGTAACTCTTCTCATTGCCGACGCTGTCGCTTCGAATCGCCACTATTGGAAGGCGTCCCTTCAGCCGCAAGCTCCGCGCCGGAATACGTAGTCAATGTTGACCCAGCCCAACTTGCCTTCATACGCAAACTGGAACCAGTCGCCGGCTCGATCGAGGGCGGTCAATTGCGCCCGAAACGGAATCTCCGACAGGATGCTTTGCTCTGTCCCTGGTCTTTCCCGCAAATTGATGATGTCGCCCGCTGTCAGTTGGCAATCAATCAGTTCGAATTGGCTCGGCTGCGTCGGCGTCGGCTGTGGCGGTTCCTGTGCTTCCCCGTCTTCGGTAGCCGGCTCGGCCCCGAGCGACAAGTAGACACGGCTAGACTCGCCGACGGCGTCGCAGCCCGGGCTCTGCGTCAGGTACGCGCCGCTGGTCCAACCCCATTGCCCTTTGTAATTGACTACGAACCAGTCGCCATTTCGCCCGCTGGCGAGCAAACGCGAGCCTGTCGGCAAAGCGTCCAAACGCGCGTAGAAGACGCTGGGGCCGGCGCGCAAACTTAGAACAGCCGTGGTGGTCACTTGACAGATGTCGCCGCTGACAGCTTCGGGTTCGGATTCAACCGGCGCGGTTGGCGGGTCCGGCGCCGCGGCGGCTGGCGCGTCCGAGCGCAGGAGCGCCACCATCCCAGTTCGGTCGACCGTGCCGCAGGTCGTGCCATTGATATGGTCAGCCGCCAATTCCGTCGTGACCCTCGGCGAGGCGGCGGTGTCTACAAATATAAGTCTGCCCGGCTGGCGGAAGCAGAAGCGCACGGTGGAATTGCTGCCCCAAATGTCTATTGCGTCGAGAACGCTGGCGGAATCCAGCGATGGGTCGCCGAGCCCGCCCGGTACGACCGACTGACAATGCGTCCCGCTGCCGATCGCGTGGATGACCACGCGATTCGGGATATCGGCGCAATTGAAATGCGGCGGCAGCGTATGTCTCGGGCAGCCAGCCATACCAAGTCTGGCTGTGGTCGTGCCCCAAGAGCCGCTGTCGGTATCAATGTAAAAGGTGTATGAACCCGTCCCCAGCTTGCCGAGTGAATAGGAGGTGTTCCCGGTAGACCCGGCGCGGCGCTCGCCATTAGTGCCGTCGCCGCTATACGAAACGCTGTAACTGGAGGCGCCCGGCACCGACGACCAGTCCACGTGAACATTGTTGTCGCAGTCTCGACTCACACGCACAGACGAGGGCGCATTCTGCGCCTGCGTGCTTGTAGCCGCCCAAAGCGTAAGCGCCATCGTGCTTAACAGCGCCAGTTTTCTTAGAATTCTGTACATATTCATGGTTCTTATCACATAAAATCTCTTTATAGGCAGTTAGTACAAATACTCTATCTTAAAGCGGGCATGCCTGTCAACTATTTCACGTGCTGCGCGTTTTCCGAACCCGCAAGAGCGCCCGAAGCGCAATTGGATTCGATTGGTACTATAATGGTAATAATACCGTCTCCGACATATGAAAGGCGACTATTCCTTGTCACAAGACCCGCTCGACATTGACCTCAATCGTCACAGCGAAGCGCCGCTTTATCGCCAGCTTATCGAGCAAATACGCGAACAAATCGCCAGCGGCGCCCTGCCGGCCGGGGCGCGCCTGCCGCCCAGTCGCGCGCTGGCCCGCCGCCTGGGCGTCAGCCGTATCAGCGTGGTCAACGCCTACAGCGAGCTGCGCGCCGCCGGTTACCTGAGCGCGCGCGCCGGCCGCGGCACCTTTGTCGCGGTACAAGGCGGGGCCGCGCCGGCAGCCTCGCCGCGGCGCCCACCGCCGGACCGGCAGCGCTCCGCCGCCGTCCGCGATATGATGCGCCTGGCCCGCAAGCCCGGCGTCATCGACTTCAGCAGCGGCTCGCCGCCCAGCGAGTTCTTCCCGGTCCGTTATTTGCAGGACGCGCTTAACCATGTCATCGAACGCGACGGGGCGGAAGCGCTTTCTTACGAAGCCGCCGAGGGTTACCTGCCGCTGCGCGGAGCCGTCCGCGACTACGTGCGCGCCATCGGCATCCAGTGCCGCCTTGATGATGTACTGATCACCGGCGGCGCCCAGCAAGCCATCGACCTGGTGCTGCAGTCGCTGCTGAGCCCGGGCGACACCCTCGTCACCGCCGACCCCACCTACCTCGGCGTCATGGACATCGCCCAGGCGCGCCGCGTTCACATCCACGGCATCCCCATCGACCGGGACGGCATTCGCATCGACGCCCTCGACGCCATTATCGGCGACCTGCGACCGCGTTTGATCTACGTCATGCCCAGCTACCAGAACCCGACCGGCCACCTGATGCCCATGCACCGCCGGCGTCAGCTCGTGCGGCTGGCCGCCCACCACGGCATCCCCGTGCTCGAGGACGAGGTCTACCGCGAGTTCCGCTTCGAGGGCGACGAACTGCCGCCGCTCAAGGCGCTGGACGACAGCGGCGTCGTCATCCATACCAACGCCTTCACAAAGGTGCTGCTGCCCGGCATCCGCATCGGCTATCTGATCGCCGGCGATGCCTACAACGAGCGCCTGTCCCGCGTCAAGCAAGCCGCCGATATCTCCACCTCCGGCTTGCACCAGCGCGCCATCCACCTGCTGCTGGAGCGGGGCGTGCTGGCGCAGCAGCTGGAGCGCAACCGCATCGAGCTGCGCCGCCGGCGTGTGGCGGCATTGGCCGCTGCCCAGCGCTACTTCCCGCCCGGCAGCAAGTGGTTCTCGCCCCAGGGCGGGCTCTACCTTTGGGTCGAGCTGCCCGAGCGCGGGCCGAGCGCGGCCGAGACTTTCATCGCCGCGCTGCAGCGCGATGTCGCCTTCGCCATCGGCGCGCTCTTCTATAGCGGAGACGGCGGGAGCCACGCGATGCGGCTCAACTTCGGGATTCAGCGGCCGGCGGCGATCGACGAGGGTTTCGCGCGCATCGGGGCGGCCTGGCGCGCGCTGGCGGCCGAGGTCGGCGGCGTGGAGGCGGGGGTGGTGCTTTAGGGATTCGGCCACAGAGGCACAGAGGCGCGGACGGAATAAGACAGCATTGCGCGTCAGGTGGTGGCTATAACTTGCAACCACTGCAAATGAAGTGATACCCTTTGGCTAGATGTAACTTATTTCGTATCGGAACGACATTGATGTCATACTTGACCAACATGAAAATGCAGTCATTGCACTTTGCTTACGTGAGCGCGGTAGTAGCTGACGCCGGTCATTTCTGTCAGCCGGTGTCCACAGACTTGGGACTTGATTGCCTTGTACACGACTGGCGTTACAGTGAGCAGCGGGGCTATTACGATGCAGGCCCAGCGTTCAGTTGTCAATTGAAGTCATCGCGGGAAAATTGCAGACGCACTGAGAGCCATGTTATCTATCGAATGAAGAGAAAGCCGTACAACAAGCTCGTTGACTGGGACGGACATCAATTCGCGATACTAATAGTATTCTATATGCCCAAAGACAAGGAAATGTGGTTTCTTCAGAACGAAGATATAATGTCTCTGAGGCATTGTTGCTATTGGACCGAACTTACTGGCGGTCCTATCGAAAAGTCCGCGAAAAACGTAGAGATCACTAGGAGGAGGATGTTTACGAGTCAGACAGTGATTGATCTCATAGCACGCGCGAGGGGAGATAGGAGATCATCATGAGCGAACCGGCGAATCGGCTGTACACCCTTCCATTGCATCACTTCAAGTCGTACCTAGATCTTGAGAAGTGGAATCTGGTCAATGAAAACGAGCGCTGGATCGTGTACGAAGACGACGACGCTATTGAACTTGCCATTCCTAAGAAAAGGAAAGCGTCTGACTTTACTATGTATGTTGATCATATGCTCAAGATTTTGTCATTCGCGCAGGATAAAGAACCGAACATCGTAGCTGACGACATCTTGACTTTTGACCTGGACGTCATGGGAACAATCTTCGACAACTCTGAAGGGGCAAAGTCGATTTCTATGCGAAGCGCAGATGCGTATTTCTCGGAGCTAAAGCAACTGCTCATGTATTCGGCAAGTTCCGAAGAAAAGCGGGAGCCGTGCTTTAAGACTGCTCTACAAAAAGCCAGAAAAGTACTGGACCATTTTCAGTTCGGCCACACAGTTCAAGGAAGCTTTGGTTATAGAATCGAGTCCAAGATAAAAGCTGACAGTCTAGTCCAATACGTTATGTTTGCGGATGATCCTGAGCCAATAATTCCTCATGAACGAAAAGTAATGCAAAGAATTTACAACGGCTTGGCTGCAACGGACAGAGCCGTAGACACGGGTGACTTATCACTACTCACCGAAGGATTCGATTCTGGATTTAACGCCAACATGTGCACAGCCCTTCTAAATATGGCAGGCGATAGGCGCGAACCTATCGAGTATAGCTTCAAATGGTCAAGAAAAATTGATGTACCGGACGAGATGGCTGGCACGCCAAAAATTGTAGTCAAACGCGATCACCTGGAGTATCTGGAAGAGGCAAGCGAATACCTCTATTTTCAGCATCCAGAGCACACAGACATTATCGGCCTCGTCAACGACTTGTCTATCAAGAATAGTCCGAACAGTGGCGAGATTGGCACCGGTGCAATAACTATTGAAAGACTGACGCCGGAAGGTCGCACACAGAAAGTACATACGGTCGTTGATGGGACTTCGCATTTGAACGCCATAGATGCGTACAAGGCACGAAGTACAGTCGGCATAAAGGGAAACCTAGTATATAAGCAATCAAAATGGCGGCTAACTAATCCTGAGGAGTTGCGAATTGTTTCAACTTAACAGACTGGGTGGGGAGGCAAACTAATCTCTCTCACCCACCCTCCACCACAGCCACCTCATCCCCGCTCAACCCATACAGCCGTTACACCAGCGCGCCAATCCGCCCATCCGTCCGCTCAATCGGCGGCTTTGATTTCGCTCAAATCGACTAATCAATTCACGCGCGTCGCAAACAGCGCTCATGTTTTTCTCGGTGTCCTCGGTGGTTAAGATCCTACCGCGCCTACTTCGTAAACAGCAAGTTCACCACGCCCATGCCCGCCAGCAGGCGCGCAGTCTTCCGCTCGACCAGCGCGGGATCGCCCCAGTCGCGCAGCGAGCCGTCCGTCTCAATGGCCTGCACGCGCCGGAAGCCCAGCGCCAGCGCCTCCTGCAGCGCCGCCGCCGGCTCGTGCCCGAAAGCTTTCAACGCGCCCGGGTTGTACTCCATCACCAGCGCCAGCCCGGGCGACTCGGCGATCGTCCGCCGCATGCCGCGCAGGGCCGCCAGCTCCGCGCCTTCGATGTCCATCTTCACCAGGTCGACCCGGCCCACGCCCAGCTCGGCCAGGCAGTCGTCGATGGCGGCCGTGCGCACGCGGTAGCGCTGCATCTCGAAGCCGGTTTCGCGCCGCGGCGCCACATCGCCCGCGCCCATCTGCGCTCGCTGCTGATGCGCCAGCGCCTCGTCATAATGCAGCGAGCCGCTGGCCGACATCATCAAGTAGTCGTAAAGTTCGGCGCTGCCTTCGCCCTCGGCGGCGGCCAGTTGCAGCGGGCTGACCGTCGGCAGGTGACGGGTGTTGCGCTGCAGGACGCGGTGGGTGCTGGGGTTGGGCTCGATGGCGATGACGCGCCCGTCCGCGCCCGCGCGCCGCGCCAGCAAGCGCGTGTAGTAGCCGACATGGGCGCCGACATCCAGCGCGATCATGCCCGGCCGCGCCAGGCGCTCCAGCAGTTGGCGCGTCTCGCGCTCATGCTGCCGCGTCAGCAGCTCCAGGCGGAACCAGAAGGGGTCCTCGGCGATGGTCTGGAAGCCGGTTGCGCGCTCCAGCCCGGGCAGCAGCAGCCCGCCGAGAACGCGGTGCAGGGCGATATGCGCCGGCCGAATCCGCTTCAGCGTTTTGCGGTAAAGCCTCAGGCTGGCATTGAGTACGCTCATCTTTATCTGCCGCGGTGGCTGAACGCGAGTAGGCTAAAGGCGCGTCCGGCGCTGGTCAATCCTGAATGGACACGGGCGCGGACGCCTCGTCCAGGCATTTCGGATCGCTCTGGATGGCGTCCAGGCCCTGCAATATGTTGCCGACTGTGGCGCTGTCGCCCGCGGCTTGCGCCAATTCCAGCGAATCCCGCAGCAGGCTCCAACCCAGGGTGCAAGCGCCGGTGTAATAGTGCGAAAGCCCCAGGCGATAGCGGCAGGACAGCTCATAGAAGCCATCGTCGTAGAGCAGGCACTGCCGAAAAGCGTCGCGCGAGGCCTCAAACTGGCGCTCGCGATAATAGAGCAAGCCTAGTTGAAATTGCGCTTCGGCATCCGCCGGCTCGTTGTCGACCGAGTCCTGGCAGAAGCCCAGCGCGCGCGCGAATTCGCCAACCTTGCGATAAGCCAGGCAGAGCCGCAGCATGGCGCGGGCGTTGCGCGGCGCCAGCGACAAGACGCGATTGTAGATGTCGATGGCGCTTTCGTCGTCATCGCGCGCCAGATACAGCCCGGCCAGCTCAAAGTGAATCGGCAGGTAGGTCGGGCGCAGCTGAATGGCGCGCCGCAGATAGACTTCGGCGTCGCTGTAAGAGCCGACCGATTGCAGCGCGTAGGCATAGGCGCGAGTCAGATCCGCGTCATCAGCGTTGATGGACAGGCCGCGTTCGCCGGCTTCCAGCCCGTCCGCCCAGCGCTGCGTATCGACGTATGCGCGCGCCAGAACCGCGTAGAGCGGGGTGAAGCGCGGGTTCAATTCGAGGCCGGAAAGGGCGATGGGAATGGCGACCGACGGCTGGCCTTGCCAGGTCAAGGCGGTGGCTTTCAGCGCGAAGCCACGCGCGTCGCTGGCATCGTTCTCGGTGATGGCGGCGCCGTGCGCATAAGCGTCGTCATAGCGGCCCAGCTCGATCAGCAGGCGGCCGTGTTCGTAGAGGTAGGCGATATTGTCGGGGCGTTCGGAGACCGCCCGGGCCAGCAACGCTTCGGCGCCGCTGATGTCGCCGGCGAGGAAGAGCGCCGACGCGCGGGTGGCCAGCTCGCTGGGCAGGGGCGTTGGCGTGGGCGGGCTGTCGCCGAAGCGCTGGACGACGCCTGTCAGCGAGTCCCACTGCCATATAATCGCCAAGCCGAGCAGCATGCCCAGCAGCGCGGCGATGAGCATGTTGCGAAGCGGATGGCGTTTGGGCTCGCGGAAGAAAGGCTGCGTGTAATCCCGCTGGATCTTCACGCTAGATGCCTCCAATGGGCGTCGGCGGGACGGGCGTCGGCGGGATGGGCGTGGGCAGTTGGGCGCTTTCGAAACCGGGGCAGTTGGCGCGGATATCCCCCAGGCCGATGTTGATGATGTCGATTATGCTCTGCTCGCTGGTGTAGAGAAATGCTTCCAGCAATACATCCCAAGCGGTGGAACATTCGCCCAAAAAGTAATAGGCCAGTCCGCGAATATAGTAGCATTCGACCGCTGCTGAGCCGTTGGCGACGCAATTCTCCAGCGAATCGAGCGCGCTTTCGTAATTGCGGCGGTTGTACTGCAGCTGGCCCAGGTACTGCCAGGCGGGCGCGTAGCTTGGGTCGATCTCCGTGGCGGTTTCGCAAAAGCGCGTGCCTTCCAGGAATTCGCCGATTTCCGCGTAAGTCTGGCAGATGCGGAGGTAGGCTTTGGCGCTGTCCGGCTCCAATTCCAGGATGCGGCGATAGATGCCCACCGCCATCTCCTGGTAGTTCTGTTTACGGTATTGCGCTGCCAATTCGAAATAGGGCGCGGTCAATTTGGGGCTGATGGCGACGGCCTTCTCCAGGGCGGTGATGGCTTCGCTGCTGCGGCCGGTGTAGATAAGCGGGATTGAGTAAGCGCGGAAGCCGAATGAATCCAGCGGATCAAGCTCGGTCGCGCGGATGCCGCGCTGCAAGCCCTCGGCATAGCGCCCGATATTGGTATAGGCGATGGCGAGCGCCGCATGCAAGGGCGCGAAATCCGGGTTACGCTCCAGGCCCTTCACCGCTTCGACTATGGCCGCGCCGGCGTCGCTCCACATCAAGGCGCGCGCCTTCAGCGCATAACCGCGCGCGTCATTCTCCGCGGCCGCAATTGCGATATCGGCGATCTCGACCGCCAATTGGTCATTGCCCGACTCGAGCAGGATGATGCCGTATTCGTAAAGATAAGCGACGTCCTTCGGCTGTTGCGTGACGGCAAGCGCAAAGTCGCTCAGCGCCTCGTCGAGCTGTCCGTCGCGAAAACCCGCGAATCCGCGCTGGGCGTATTCATTCGCCAGCAGCGTCGGGGTCGGCCGCGGCGTGCCCATGAATTCGTTCACGGTGGCTTCCACCTCGGCTTGGAAGACGTAGCCGAAAGCGAGGATAGCGCCCACAATGCAGACCAGGATCAAGATCAAGAGCAGCAGCGAGACGCCGGAGAAACCGCGCCGCCGGTTGCTGAAGAATTGTCTTCGGTAATCGCGTTTGATCTTGCGGTAGGGAGTCATGCCGCCGAGCCCGCTTGTACAGCGTGGTTATTTTACCACATCGCGAGTGCGATCCACGCGCGGGCGGACCAGCCAGGGGGCGTTCCCATTTGCGTTGCGGCAGCTTACCCCACCCCCGGCCCCCTCTCGCCTTCACTAGGGCGAGCATCCGGCAAGCCAGGGAGGGGGAGCGGCACACTGCATGAGGCCAGGTGATTTCCGCGGGCAGGCCAGCCAGAGCTCGCACCTGTATACGTTGCGGGCGCGTGGGCGACTCACCGAGTCGCCCCTTCCGTTTTCGACGGAGATTGGGGCAGCGCAATGGGAGACGCAAGGAATCTGCGTGGGTGGGCGCGCCCAGGCTCGCCCCTACGGTTTCCGGCGCAAATTCGACGGGACCCATAAGCGACCATTTCACGCTGTAAGGGCGCGCCGGATTGACGTGTATAATGCGGCGATTAACGAGACCTCGTGGAGCGGATTTGACTAATCAAGTGATGTGGGCGAAGAAAATCGCGGCGCTGGCGCAGACCGGCCGGCATTATTCGACGAGCCACTATGACAGCGATCGTTACGAGCAGCTGCTGGATATCGCGGCGCAGATGCTGGCGGACGCCGCCGGCGCTGACGCGGAGCGCGTTAAGGCAGTACTGGAACTGGATGAGGGCTATATCACGCCCAAGGTTGACGTGCGCGGCGCGGTGTTTCGGGAGGGCAAGGTCCTGCTGGTGCGCGAGGCGGTTGACGGTTTGTGGACCTTGCCCGGCGGCTGGGCGGATGTCGGCGACGCGCCTTCAGAAGCGGTCGAGCGCGAAATCCGCGAAGAGAGCGGTTACGAGGCGAAGGCGGTCAAATTGCTGGCGGTAGAAGACCGTAAACGACGGCATCCGCCTCTGGCGTACGAGGTCTACAAGCTGGCTTTTCTATGCGAACTGGTCGGCGGCCAGGCGCGGACCAGCGAGGAGACGACCGCGGTCGGCTGGTTCAGCGAGGAGGGGCTGCCGCCGCTTTCGTTAGGTCGCGTGACGGCGGAGCAAATCGCGCGCTGGTTCCAACATTGGCGGCAGCCGGAATTGCCCACGGAGTTCGACTGACCGCAAGCGAGGCGAGGACAGCGCTGTATGCTGCAAGAGTTCATAGCGCCGGCAATTAGCTTTGGCTTGGGCGCGGCGACCATCCCCGGTCCCTTGATCGCGTACCTGGTCAATACCGCGGCAACCAGCGGCTGGCGCAGAGCTATGCTGGTAGTGCTGGCGCCGCTGCTCACCGATGCGCCGATCATCGTGCTGATGACTTTCGTGCTGGGCCAGCTGCCGGCGGAAGCGCTCAAGCTGATTCAGCTGGGCGGCGGCTGCCTGCTGCTCGTCATCGCCCGGGGCGCGCTGCTGCAAGTCCGCGCGGGGCGGGTCATGCGCCCGGCCGCTGATAGCGAGGCCGCGGCTGCAAGCAGTTGGCAGCACGTGCTGCTCACCGGCATCGGCATGAATCTGCTGAGTCCCGGGCCCTGGCTGTTTTGGGCGACGGTCAACGGCCCGCTGCTCCTCAAGTCGCTGGACTATTCGCCCGGCCATACCTTGGCGTTCTTGCTCGCTTTCTACGGAGTGTTCCTCGGCGGGCTCTGTTGCTGGGTGCTGCTGATTCACCAGGCGCGCCGCTTGCCTGACAATATTTTCCGTCATATCATGCTGGCGACTGTGCTGCTGTTGACCTGGTTTGGCGTGGGGCTCATCACCGCCGCCATTGGCGTTGAAGCGTTGCAAATTTGGGTTGTCGCCGCGCTGATTGCCGGCGGCTTCTTGTGGCGCGCCCGGTATCGAAGCTAAGTCCCAGCGCGCGTTATTACGCGCCGAGCTGCCGGCGCTGGCTGCCGCGCCTGCTTGACAGCCAAGGCGCGCGCAAGTACAATACCAAGCAACAATGTAAGTCTGTTGCTAATGATACAAAATATCATTTGCGAATTAAATTCATGGCGACAAGAGAATTCAAGATCGGCAATATGGATTGCGCCGGCTGCGCGCGAGAAGTCGAAGCCGCGGTCATGCGTCTCGAAGGCGTGGAGTATGCGCGCGTTGAGTACTTCACCAATACGCTGGAAGTGGTCGGCGATGTCGACTTCGCGCGGCTAAAAGAGCGCGTTGAAGCTGTGGGCAAAACAGTCAGCGATTCCGAGCCGGACGCGGACGAAAGTTTTCGATCAGGGCGCGCCGGCATGCTGGGCTTTTGGGATTTCATGCGTGGACGGCCCGATAGCCGTCCCGCCCTGGTCGGCGGCGCGCTGCTCTTGATTGCTCTCGCCGCCGATGCGCTTCAGCTGTTGCCGCTGGATATCAGTAATCTGTTCTACGTCTTGGCCATGCTGGCGGCCATGAAGCCGATCGCGGCAAGCGGCATCAATTCGCTGCGCTTCAATCGGGAATTCAACATCAATATGCTGATGACGATAGCGGCGATTGGCGCGCTGGTCCTGGGCGAGTTTCTGGAGGCGGCCACGGTCATTTTCTTGTTCGCCATTGGCGAAGCCCTGGAAGGCTATACGGCCGATCGCGCGCGCCACAGCTTGCGCTCGCTGGTGGCGCTGACGCCGGCGACCGCGCGGCGCCTGGACGGGGATCAGAGCGCAGTCGTGAAAGTGGAAGCGCTGCGGATCGCCGATCGCATCCGCGTACTGCCGGGCGAGCGTATCCCGATGGATGGCGCCGTAATCGCCGGAACCAGCGCGGTCGATCAGGCGCATATCACGGGGGAAAGCCTGCCGCTGGCCAAGGCGCCGGGCGATGAGGTTTTCGCCGGGTCGATAAATGGCGAAGCCACGCTGGACATTCGCGTCAGCCGGCTTTCGGCGGACAATACGCTGAGCCGAATCATCCAAATGTTGCAGGAGTCGCAATCGCGGCGGGCGCCGAGCCAGCGGCTGATCGACCGCTTCGCGCACGTCTTTACGCCGGCCGTCGCATTGGCCGCCATCGCGGTCGCCGTGATGCCGCCGCTGCTCTTGGGCGGGAACTTCTGGGGCGGGCCCGATGGCAGCGGGTGGCTGTACCGCGCCCTGTCGATGCTGGTGATCGCCTGTCCTTGCGCCCTGGTGATCAGCACGCCGGTGACGGTCATCAGCGCGATTACGTCGCTGGCGCGGCGGGGCGTATTGATAAAGGGCGGGGCCGCGCTGGAAGCCCTGGCCGGCACGCGCGTGATCGCATTTGACAAGACGGGAACACTGACGCGAGGGCGGCTCCAGGTCATGGCGACGCATACCGATAACTGCGCGGACGGGGCGGGCTGCGCGCCCTGCGCCGAGCTCATCTCGCTGGCGGCCGCGGTGGAGGCGCAAAGCGCGCATCCCTTTGCCGAAGCGATTTTGCAGGCGGCGTCGAAGCAGGGAGTAGCGTACCGCGACGCCTCGGGCGTTGAAGCGCTGGCCGGGCTTGGCGTGCGCGGCGAGGTGGACGGCAGGCGCGTGACCATCGGCAGCCACCGATACTTTGACGACGCATTCGAACATAGCGATCACATGTGCGCGCTGGCGGCGGGTATCGAGGATTCGGGTCAGAGCGCAGTGATGGTGCATGACGGCGATGCTGTTCGTGGCGTGATCGCGTTGTCGGATGCGCCGCGCGACGAAAGCCCCGCGGTCGTCCGAGCTTTGGGCGCAATCGGCATAGAGTCGGTAATGTTAAGCGGCGACAACCGCCGCGCAGCGGAGTCGATCGCGGCTCAGGTCGGCGTGGATCGCTTCTATGGTGAATTGCTGCCGCAAGACAAAGTCGCCGCTGTGGAGACGCTGGCGGCGGCGCGCGGGCAGGTCACGATGGTCGGCGACGGCATCAACGACACGCCGGCGCTGGCGCGCGCCACGGTTGGCGTCGCGATGGGCGGGGCCGGCAGCGCGCAGGCGATGGAAGCGGCGGATATTGTGCTGATGGCGGACGGGCTGCGTCAATTGCCGGCGACAATCGAACGGGCGCGTTTCGCGCGGCGCTTGATCCGGGAGAATATCGCGCTGTCCTTCGGCTTGAAAGCGGCGTTCCTGCTGCTGGCGGTGACGGGCAATGTGACCATGCTGGCCGCGGTATTCGCCGATATGGGCATGTCGCTGGCGGTGACTCTGAATGGGATGCGCGCGCTGCGGAAGTAGGTCAACGGTCAACTGGAGTTCATTCGGTCGGTAAGGCGCATCACCCCCGCGCGCGCGGTGACCGGCTGTAGGCATCGCTGAAGCCGTGCTGCAGTCGCAGTTTCTGATAAAGTCGCTCGAAGCGATGGCGCGTGTCGCGGTCGAGAGCAACCCGCATGTCCCAGGCGTCTTCGTTGTCGGCGCGATAGTAATTCTTCTTGCGCCCGATGCGGTTGAAGCCGTATTTCTTGTAGAGCGCCTGCGCCACCGTATTGCTGACCCGCACTTCGAGCACGATGAATTCTGCCTTTAGCTGCACCGCCTTGCCGAACATACCGGCGAGGAGGATCTCTCCGTAGCCCAGGCCGCGATTTTCGGGATGAATCGCGATGGTGCTGATATGCGCCTCGCCTTCAATCTTCCACAGGCCGCCGTAACCCAGGATGTCGCCGGTATTGTAGCGCGGGCGTTCCTTGGCGCGCAGCCGACCGCGGAGACGCGAACGCAGCGACTGCGGTCGCTCGGGCATTGGCGGCGGCCGGTCGGATTGCCGGTCCAGCACGACCATATGACTGACGTTGGATTCGTTGATCTCGAAGGTATACGACTCGTAGGGCCAGGGCGGCTCAAAGCAGATCACGTCAATCGCCGCTACTTGACGGATGTCCGACAGCTGCATATAGCGCAGATTCAAACTCATTGAGGAAGGATTTTTGGCGAATACTGGGAAGGAGTGTAACGCCCCACCGCTTGGGGCACAAGAGATTCCACTTTCAATGCGGGGCAACCTGCCGGCGCTATGCGCGATGGGAGCGACAGGCTGTGTCCGCAGAGACGCTTACATTTGAAAGATCTGTACGACGTCGAGGGCGGCCAATTCAATATAGGGGCAGGCCTTGGCAATCTCGATGGCGGCGTCCATATCTTCGGCTTCGATAATGGTTAATCCCGTGAGTCGGTCTTCACGCGCTTCGCTGGATACGCCAGTTGCGTCGACGCGGGTGGGCGGGCCAAAGGGTATACCCCGATTGACGGCCGCATCGCCCAAACCGTCGAGCCATGCGAAATACCGTTGTTGATGCGCCTGTCCTTCTTCTTCTGAACCAGAGAACTTTGGTTCGCCTACATAGAGCAATCCGAATTGTGCCAAGATCATTTCTCCCGTGTTAACCTGTTTGCCATCGGGCTGACTAGCCATGCCGCGCGTTTAATGATGGCGGCAGCGCGGCAACTAGCATAAGTCGCTGTACGCGCTGGTCAATACCAATTTTGGCATAGCGCTATCCCGGAATCGTAAAGACAAAGCGATCCGGGCCTGTGTCTCGCGTTTGGCAGCGCCAGTCTCCGTTGGGATCAACCACGCCGGAGGGCGCCGAGCAGCGAATATCGACCGGCTCACAACTGTCTACAGTGACGATCCAGACGCCGCTGGCGCGGGCGCGCATGCGCAGGTTGCTGCTGTGAAACTGCCAGTTCACATCGGACCACTCGGCGCGGCTGCGTCCGCCGTTGACCGCATGGAAAACGATGCGGGCGCCCTGCTGCCTCAGCTGGTGCGTCAGATGCGTGTCGGGCATGGGCGTGCAAGTTGGGTTGGCCCACAGGTCGTTGCAGATCAGGCCGGCGATGGACTGGTCAGCGAACTGAAATGTACGCAAGGGGCTAATCGCGTAGTGGTTGAGCTCGCCTACTGACCGGTCGCTCATTGAGCCGGTCGGCAGCGTTTTGCTGTGGAAGCCGAGATAAGACCCATCGGCGGCATAGAAACGCAGCTGATTGTAGGTCTTGCCGTCCGACTCTTCGGCGAAGCATGTGCCCAGCGCGAGCCCGACCCGCGCGTTTGCAGCGGCCGCGGTGACGCGCTGCAGGGCGGCTCGCGTTTCCGCGGCATCGAATTCGTGCGTGTAGCCGCTGAGCGATCCTTCCGGCGTCAGAAGAATATCGGCGTTTTCAGCGCTGGCCCATTGGATGGCGTCTTCAATATGCCGCCGATTGGCGCGGATGTCCCGCGTGACGGGCATCTGGATTCCGGCGACGCGCAGGCTCATGCCTTTGACCTCCCGACAGTTGTTGTCCGCCGCCCGAGTGTAGAGATTTGAGCACGGCTGCGCAATGGTTGAAGGCGGGCTGTTCCAGGGCGCGCGCCAATTTATCTTGAGCCGGCGACTGAAAGAGTGTATGCTAGCGCTCGCGGCGGGGGATCATTGCTAAAGATTCTGAAATATGTCGAGCATACAACAGGCTGCCCGCCGCCACTGTCTTGAAGAACCCGGCTTATGCTGAACATCGCTGAATTGAAGCTGCTGCGCGACGCCTACAGCGCGCATACCAGTCTGCAACCGGCTGAAGCTCTGCGGATGATTGGCAATCCTTCCGCCGACGACCTGGCGGAGCGGGCGCTGGCCGGCATGGCGGCGCAGGACCGCAACTTGCGCGTCCTTATGCTGCGCGTCTTGCAGCAGCAGCGTGGCGATACGGCCATGCGCGGGGTGCTGACGGGCTTGAATGATGAGACGCGGCGCGTCTGCGCGGTCGCGATTCAAGCCTGCGGCAACTACTTGGATTATCCGGAGATTGTCGCGCGGCTGGCGGCGATCGCGCGGGATTCGTCGCTCAAGCGTAAATTGCGCCGGCGCGCCTTGAGCATGTTGGCCGGCGCTGAGGGACGCCAGCAAGAAGACTTGACGCCGGCGCAATTCGAAGCATTGAGCGAGTTGATGAACGCGCCTGAGTATCGCTTCGGTATCGTATTCGGTCTGGCGCGCCTGGAGGCGAGGCCGAGGGTCATGACGCTGCTGGAGCGCGTGGCGACTTCACAAGACGAAAGCGAGAGCGCGCTGGCGCGGCGGGCTTTGGGCGGCGAGCGCGTCGTACATATTGACGCCTACGCGAGCGATGAGTCGCTGCGGCGGCGGATTGCCGAGAGCTGCGATATCGCGCACGGCCGCATGTATTACTGGTTGCCGCGGGCGGGTTTGCCGGCGGATGAGGTCGCTGCGTCCTAGGCGGGAGACCGCAAATCCGTCGCAAGCGCGCGTCCAAAAAGGGGCCTAAAACAGCGGGCTGCCGGGTATCCGCGCGCAAACGCGATAGAGCGTCGTGATGCCGGTCAGGTACAAGCTGCAAAGGTCAGCGTCGCCCCAGGTGAAATTTGTGATCTGCATCGGTGTCCGCAGGCGACCGAGGAAGCTGCCGTCAGCGCGGAAGACGTGCAGCCCGCCCTGGGCGCAGCAATAGAGATTGCCTTCGCTGTCGATTTTCATGCCATCGGGCACGCCGGGTCCGTCGCCCTTGGTCTCGGCGAAGAGGCGGCGATTCGCGAGCGCGCCATCCCCTGCGACATCAAAAACGTAAATCTTGTATTCGGGACTGTCATTGATGTAGAGCAGCGACTCATCGGCGGAGAAGCACAAGCCGTTGGGTCGGTTAAGCGCGGCAGTCAGCAGCGTCAGCGACTCATCGGCCGGGTCCCAGCGATAGACGCCATTGAAGTCGAGTTGGGTCGGGCGCGGGATGCCCACTTTCGCCTCGCGTCCGAAGGGCGGGTCGGTGAAGTAGACGCTGCCATCGCGCTTGACCACGATATCGTTGGGGCTGTTGAGTTCGGCGCCGTCGTAATGGGAGGCGAGCGTAGTCATAGTCTCGCCGTCCATGCGCGTCACGCGGCTGCTGGCGTGATGACAGCTGAGAAGCCGGCCTTGCCGGTCGTAGGTATTGCCGTTGGCCATGTGGCTGTTGCGGCGATAGAGGCTCAATCCGGCGTCCGCCGACCACTGCAGGGTCGAGTTGCCCAGGATGTCGCTGAAGCGCAGGTGCTTCTCATGGGGATGCCAGGCCGGGCCTTCAAGGAACTTCAGGCCGTCCGCCACAATCTCGATATCGCTGTCGCGGTCAAAGAACGCGCGCAACTGCGGGTCGTGGACATCTAGCTCAATGGCGGGCATGACATTCTCCGTTCTCGGCGCGGCCGGAAGTCACTTGCGTTTGCGCGCTTGGGGTTTGAGGGTCTTGGCGTAGGCATAACTCAGTTCGAGATTGGGCAGCAGTCGGGCGGTGTCGCGCAGCAGACGATCCGGCACGGCCACGTATTCCTTCATGACCGTCCCGTAGGTCACCAGTAGCTCGCAGTCGAACTCTTCCAGGAATGCCTCCCGCTCCGCCTTGCCCAGGCGCAGCCCAACCGTTCCGGCTTTGGTCAGTTGGCTGAACATGTTGCCGTTGAGCGAGGTGTAGGGCAACTTTGCGCCGCCCCTAAGTTCAATCTCCGGGTGCGCGTCAATGAGCCGCTTGTAGAGCGCTAGTTTGTCATCCGGCACATTTCCATATTTGCCGCTCATCGACCGCCTCTGGCTTGACAATCGTCACCAGAAGTTATCATGCCTGGCATTGGAGAGCGCGGCAATGGTTCATTGACGCGCGCCAGGCAAGCGGTTCTAATTGATGCGGCCTCGATTCCAGAGGCGACTAAAGATGGCGTACATTTTCATGAAAGGCTGAGCATGTCGACTTACGATATTGCGGTGATCGGCAATGGGTTGATGGGCAGCGCGGCGCTCCGTCACCTGACGGTAAGTTGCCCGGAGTTAAATGTATGCGGCATCGGGCCGGCCGAACCGCTGGACCGCAAGCGCCATACCGGCGTCTTCGCCAGCCACTATGATCAGGGGCGGATTACGCGCATCCTTGATCCCAGCCCGCTCTGGGGCAAGTTGGCGCGCGAATCTATCGCGCGCTATCCCGTCATTGAAGCGGCGAGCGGCGTCGTTTTTCATCATCGCGTCGGCTGCCTGCGCGCGACAGACATCGCCGAGCGCGCCGCCGAGATCGACGCCTGCGCCGCCGCCTATGAGCCACCACACCGGCGCCTTGATGCCGCTGGCTGCCGGGACGCGTATCCCTTTCTCGCGTTCTCGGATGACTTCGTCGCCTGGGACGAAAGCGGCGAAGCCGGCTATATCAACCCGCGCCAGTTGGTCGAGGCGCAGTTGAAAGCCGCCGCAAACAACGGGGCAACTGTCATCCGCGAAATTGTCGATTCGCTGGACATTCACGCGGACGGCGTGTCGATTAGCACGCGCGAAGGGGGCGAGACGCGCGCGGCGAAAGCGCTGCTGACCGCCGGCGGCTACAGCAATACGCTGCTGCGGCGCAAGCTGGATTTGCCGACAAAGTCGCATACGATTTTGCTGGCGGAAGTGTCCGCCGAAGAGACCGAGCGGCTGCGCGACATGCCGTCGATCATTAGCACATTCGATCACCCGCAGGTCGAATCGCTTTACATGCTGCCGCCTGTACCTTATCCGGATGGCAAGACCTATATCAAGCTGGGGCCGAGCGGCCGCGACGAGCAGTTTTTCGACGCCACGGAAAATGACCGCGAGCTATTACCCTGGTTCCAGAGCGACGGCAACCCGATCACCGCCGCCGACTTGAAGGCGGCGCTGCATCGTATGATCCCTAATTTGCAGGCGCTGTCTTACCAGACGGTCCCCTGCCTGATCACCTATTCCGCGCATGGCAACCCTTATATTGACGCGCTGGACGCGGGCCGGCTGTACGTGGCTACGGCGGGCAACGGCATGGGCGCCAAGTCATCGGACGAGATCGGGCGGATCGGCGCGCTGCTCTGCGCGACTGACGAATGGCGCAGCGACTTGAACCGAAAAGACTTTCGGGCGGTTTACACCGACGAAGGGTCGAAGTAAGGCGAAGTCTCGCCTGCAAACGCCAGCGCGATGATCCGCCTGTGGCGCGGCAGCATATTTTCCGGCAAATCATCGCGCGGGAAGTAGCGGATAGCCAGCGATTCGTCATCGTTGACGCGCGGCGTACTATCGTCAGCCGGGCGACAGCGGAAGACCGTTGTCACGGTCGCCATTTGGTCGCCGTTGGGATAGGTCACGACATAGCCGCGGCCCGAAAGCACAGCTACGATGCGCGCGGGCGCGACCGCAATGCCGGTTTCCTCAAACACCTCGCGGATGGCGGCGTCGGCGACAGTTTCGCCAGGCTCGACTCCGCCGCTGGGCGGCGCCCAGGTTTCGGTATCGCGGCGCAATTGCAGCAGGACCTCGTCGCGCGCGTTGATGACGACCGCCGTCACGCCGGGCAGCAGCAGCATGTCATTGCCGATTTTGGCGCGGATGCCGCTGACGTAATCTGATATGGGCATGGCGCGCCTCCGGTGACCGATACGAATTCATCATACGCGCGCTGGCGCCAAACTCCTCAGTCGGTTCCAGGCGCGTATTCGGAAGGCGTTCTATTGCGCTGGCGGATCAAAGTAAGGCGGCGCGCAGTCTTTCAGCGCCAGTGCGATGATCCGCCGGTGGCGCGGGAGCATATTTTCCGGCAAATCATCGCGCGGGAAGTAGCGGATAGCCAGCGATTCGTCATCGTTGACGCGCGGCGTACTATCGTCAGCCGGGCGACAGCGGAAGACCGTTGTCACGGTCGCCATTTGGTCGCCGTTGGGATAGGTCACGACATAGCCGCGGCCCGAAAGCACAGCTACGATGCGCGCGGGCGCGACCGCAATGCCGGTTTCCTCAAACACCTCGCGGATGGCGGCGTCGGCGACAGTTTCGCCAGGCTCGACTCCGCCGCTGGGCGGCGCCCAGGTTTCCGTATCGCGGCGCAGTTGCAGCAGGACCTCATCGCGCGAGTTGATAACGACCGCCGTCACGCCGGGCAGCAGCAGCAGGTCATTGCCGATTTTGGCGCGGAGCTTCGCGACGTAGGCCGAAATCGGCATCAGCCGACGGATACAGTGAGAGCGACCGAGCCTTTGAGCGTGTTGGCGACGATACAAGCGCGCTCGCTGATCTTCACCAGCTTCTCGAATTCGGCGCGGTCGGCAAAGGCGGAAGTGACGACCATGTCGATGGCGGCGAAGCGCGCCGGCGCCTCGGCCAATTCGCCGCTGACTTCGATCGCGATGTCGTCGATATCCAGATCGCGAGCGCGGACGGCGGCCAGCAGATTGCTGTTGAAGCAGCCGCCAAGCGAAGCCAGCAGCAGCTCGCCGCCCATGGCGCCTTTGTCGCGCCCGCCTTTGGCTTCGGGCCGGTCAATGTCGATAGCGTGATTGCGGATTTGCGCGGCGGTGGTGGCGTCGTTGACTTGTGTGAGTTTTACGGAAATTGTGGGCATAAGCGTATCCTTTGCGAATCGGCGGGCGACCCAATGGGTCGCCCCTACAATTGCTCATTTGGCGAAATCAGCCTTTGACGGCGCCCATGGTAAAACCTTGCACCAGGCTGTCAAGGAAGAGGTTGTAGGCCAGGCCGACAGGTATGGCGATGATCAAGGCGGCGGCCAGCAGGGGCTGCCAGAAGTAGACATCGCCCAGGATGAGTTCGGTGGGCACGCCGACGCTCAGGGTGCGCTGACGGGTATCGGCGATGAAGACCAGGCCGTAGATGAATTCGTGCAGCGTCAAGGTGAAGGTGAAGACGACCGTCGAGATGATGCCCGGCAATGACAGCGGCAGCACGACGCGCAAGAAGGCTTCCACGCGGTTGTAGCCGTCGACGAGCGCGGCTTCTTCGAGCTCTGGCGGCACAGCTTTGAAGAAGCCTTGCAGCAGCCACATGCTGAAGGGCACGGTGAATGTGGGGTAGACGGCGATCAGTGACCAGGGACTGTCTTTCAGGCCTAGCAGCACCACGATGCGGAACATGGGAATGAAGAGCAGGGTCGGAGGCACGAGGTAAACAAGGAACATCAGAATGCCGGCGCGCTCGCCCCAGCGGCCGGTCAGGCGCGCCAATGCATAGGCCGCCGGCAACGACAGCGCCAATGTGATGATGACGACGGCGACGCCGACCAGAATCGAATTGCGGATAAAGTCGAGATAAGCGGTGTTGTTGAATAGGGCGTCGAGGTGCTCAATGGTGGGTTCCTGGCGGAAGACGAAGGGCTGGGGCCGGCGGTAGAGATCGCCATCAGTCTTGAAGGTGTGCAGGAACATGATCAAGAAGGGTGAGACGGCGAAGAAACAGAAGACCAGCACGACGAAGTAGAAGGGCGAGCGGCGCAGGATATGCGAGAATTCTTCGCGCGTGGCGCCGTATTTGCGGATGCGCCAGGCGATGCGCAGGCCGACCAGCAGAACGAGCAGGAGCAGCAGCAGCGCCCAGAAGTTGCTGAGAATGAATGTCAGCAGGGCCATCAGCGCACCTCGGCGCGGCTGGCGGTGCGCAGCATGAATATCGCCATCGCCAGCAGCAGCGGGAAGGCGAATAGCGAAATCGCCGCGCCCTGCGCCAGGTTGCCGCCTTCAATGCCGACCTGGAAGGAATACAAGCCCAGCACGCGCGTGTAATCGACCGGGCCGCCGCGCGTCAGCACATAGACGACGGTCATATCGCCGAACATGGTGATCATGCTGAAGAGCAGGGCGATGACCATGATGGGCAAGATCAGCGGCAGCTTGATCTGCAGCAGCGTGCGCATAAAGCGCGAGCCATCGACTTCGGCCTGGTCGAGGATGTCGGTGGGAATAGAGGATAGTCCGGCCATCAGGATCACGGTGGCCAGCGGTGTCATGCGCCAGACTTGCACGAAGATGACGCTGATCTGCGCCAGATCGGGCGAGGCGAGCCAGAAGAGATTGCGGTCTTTGCTCAAGAGGCCGCCGGGGCCGAGGAAGCCGGTCTGCAGCAGCAGATAGTCGATGGGGCTGTACTTGGTGTCGAGCATCCAAAGCCAGCCGATCATCGCCAGCGAAACCGGCGTCGCCCAGGGCAGGATGAAGATGAAGCGCGCAAACCACTTGCCGGTGAAGTTTTGCGTGAAGATGATCGCCAGGATATTGGCGAATAGCAGGATGAAAACCTGCGACACCAGCGTGAAGCGGATGGTGGTCTCGAAGACTTGCCGGAAGATGTCGTTCTCCCAAACCGCTTCGAAATTCCGCAGGCCGACAAAATTGAGATCGGTATTGCCGACCGTGACATCGGAGAAGCCAAAAGCGATGGCCAGCAGAAATGGGAAGCCGACCAGAAGCAAAATATAGAGCAGCGCCGGCGCCAGGAAGAGAATGCCGACGACGCGCCGATTGTCGAGCGGAAAAGCCGGCAGCGCCAGGCTCGCCATCAGAGCGCCTCGGCCAATTGCTGGGGCGCGATGCGGGCGCCGCTGCGCTGGTCGAAGAATTTGAGATCGCTGTTGTGGACGGCGAATTCGTAATCGCTTTCGACATCAAGCGAGACGCGGACGTTGGACGGGACTTTCGCCAGCGTCAGTTGGCTGTCGTGGCCTTGCACGTAGCCATAGACCAGCCGGTCGGAGCCCAGGTATTCCACGCGCTTGACAAAGTAGTGGAATATGCGCGCGTTTTCAGGGTTGTCGTTGAGCGTCTTTGGCAAGAAGTGTTCGGGCCGGAAACCGAAATTGCAGCCTTCGCCGGCGAGGATGTTCATGCTGGGCGAGCCGAGAAATGTAGCGACGAATTCGTTGGCGGGGTCGTCGTAGATTTGCTGCGGCGTGCCGATCTGCTGGATCTTGCCCTCTGACATTACGACGATGCGGTCGCCCAGTCCCATCGCTTCGATCTGGTCGTGCGTCACAAAGACGGCGGTGATATTCGACGAACGCTGAAAGTCCTTCAGTTCGTCGCGGGCGTTGGCGCGCAGCTTGGCGTCGAGATTCGAGAGCGGCTCGTCGAGCAGCAGCAGCGCCGGCTGCGTCACCATCGCGCGGGCGATGGCGACGCGCTGGCGCTGCCCGCCGGAGAGTTGGCGGGGACGGCGATCGAGCAGCATGTCGATCTCCAACAGTCGGGCGGTGTTCTCGACTTTCTCGCGGATGGCGCGCTTGTCGAATTTCTTTTCGCGGCGCTGCGCGCGCAGCGGGAAAGCGATATTGTTGAAGACATTCATGTGCGGGTAGAGGGCGTAGCTTTGGAAGACCATGGAGACGCCGCGTTTGCGTGGCGGTAGCGGGGTTACGTCAGCGCCGCCGATGCTGATTTGCCCGGCGCTGGGTTTCTCCAGGCCGGCGATCATGCGCATGAGCGTCGTCTTGCCGCAGCCGGAGGGTCCCAGGATGACCAGGAATTCGCCTTCTTCAATCGCCAGGTCGACGCCATCGACGGCGTGGACGGCGTCGAAGTATTTCTTGAGTCCGCTGATTTGGACGAGGGACATGGTGAAGATTCATTTCCTGCCGGGCTGCGAAGCAATTGACGCGCCGTACTTTGTGAGCCATTCGCCTATGACATGGACGACAGCGTCTGTTTTATGCATTACTTGGGCATTTGTGAAACGTAACACATGCAAGCCCAATGATTCCAAATACCGCTGTCGTTCCTCGTCATTAGCCGCGTGACCGGGCTCGTTATGGATGCCGCCGTCAATTTCCAAGACTAATCTAGCCTCGAAACAATAGAAGTCAACGATGAACCGCTCAATCGCGTGCTGTCGACGAAAACGAAAGCCATGGACTTGCTTCTTGCGGATGCGTTGCCAAATCAGGTCTTCCGCGGGCGTCGGGTTTCGGCGCATATGGCGGGCAAGCTGTTTTATGTCGTCGTAAATGACTGGATCAGTATGCGTGTTTGGCTTGTCGCCCATATATTTACCCCATCCCCCGGCCCCTTCCCCAGCCAGCTAGGGAAGGGGAGACTTGGCGCGAGGTTTCCAGATTATCGAAATGGCATTCATACGCGGTCCCGGTTGACCAACATGTGCGCTCTGCCATGCTCCCCCTTCCTCAGTTTACTGGGGAAGGGGGTTGGGG